>JBJTWN010000200.1:0-13598 GCA_046081785.1 Cyanobium sp. | reverse complement strand
CTTGATCTCCTTCCAGGTCTCGAGGGCGATCGCCAGCTCGGGGCTGTGACGCGCGGCCTCGGTGAGGATGTCGCGGCCTTCCTTCTCGATCTCGCGACCGGCGTTGCGGGCCTTCACGCAGGCTTCCAGAGCCACGCGGTTGGCGGCTGCACCGGCCGCGGAACCCCAGGGGTGACCGTGGGTGCCACCACCGAACTGGAGCACGGAGTCGTCGCCGAAGATGGCAACAAGAGCTGGCATGTGCCAGACGTGGATGCCGCCGGAGGCCACGGCGAACACCCCGCCCATCGAGCCCCAATCCTGGTCGAAGAAATTGCCGCGGCTGCGATCTTCCGGCACGAAGGATTCGCGCAGCTGGTCGATGTAACCGAGAGTTGACTGCCGGTCGCCTTCCAGCTTGCCCACCACGGTTCCGGTGTGGAGCTGGTCACCGCCGGAGAGGCGGAGGCACTTGGCGAGCACCCGGAAGTGAATGCCGTGCTTGGGATGGCGGTCGATCACCGCGTGCATGGCCCGGTGGATGTGGAGCAACATGCCGTTCTTTCTGCACCACTTCGACAAGCCGGTGTTGGCGGTGAAGCCACCGGTGATGTAGTCGTGCATGATGATCGGCTGCCCGAGTTCTTTGGCGAACTCGGCCCGCTCATACATCTCCTCGGGAGTGGCGGCGGTGCAATTCAGGTAGTGGCCCTTCTTCTCACCGGTTTCTTCCTGGGCGGAGCGCACCGCTTCGGCAACAAACTCAAAGCGGTTCTGCCAGCGCTGGAAGGGCTGGGAGTTGATGTTTTCGTCGTCCTTGGTGAAATCCAAGCCGCCGCGCAGGCACTCATACACCACCCGGCCGTAGTTCTTGCCGGACAGGCCCAGCTTCGGCTTGATGGTGCAACCCAGCAGGGGACGGCCGTACTTGTTCATCCGATCGCGCTCGACCTGGATGCCGTTCGGTGGGCCCTGGCAGGTTTTGATGAAGGCCATCGGGAAGCGGATGTCTTCCAGGCGCAGGTGGCGCAGGGCCTTGAAGCCGAACACGTTGCCCACCAGGGAGGTGAGCACGTTGGTGATCGAGCCTTCCTCGAACAGATCGAGGGGATAGGCAATGAAGGCGTAGAAGGACTCCCGGTCGCCAGGCACATCCTCGATGCGATAGGCGCGGCCCTTGTAGAAGTCGAGATCGGTGAGAAGCTCCGACCAGACGGTGGACCAGGTGCCGGTGGAGGATTCAGCGGCCACAGCGGCAGCCACTTCCTCTTTGGGAACGCCTTCTTGGCCCGTGCACTTGAAGCAGGCCAGAAGGTCGGTGTCGAGGGGGACGTAATCAGGAGTCCAATACGTGTCGCGGTACTCCTTGACCCCTGCGTCGTACTTTTTGCTCATGGGGGTTCTCCGGTTGGGTCGATGGAAAAAGGATGGAAATCAGCGCCTAGGGCGTTGATTTCAATCCTTCGATCCCAGACCGAACGTGCTGTTGAGCGCCGGCTCCACTTCCCTGTGGGGGCGGGCAATGATGTGGGCGGCCACCAGACCGTCGCCCACCCGCTCGCAAGCGTCAGCGCCCGCACGAACGGCGGCGTTGACCGCGCCGGTTTCACCGCGCACCAGGACGGTGACGTAGCCGCCACCGACGAATTCACGACCGATGAGGCGCACCTCGGCGGCTTTGGTCATGGCGTCTGCCGCTTCGATGGCAGGCACCAGGCCCCGGGTCTCAATCATGCCGAGGGCGATGCCCATGGTTTCGTTTGCCATTACCTGCTCCTGGAGGAGGGGGTGGAATGTTCGCAAGCAACCCTGCTCCTGCGCCTGACCTTCCGTCAACCCATTTGGCGCCGGAAGCCCATCACCGTTTCCAGCCGCTGCAATAAGTGCCGCTTATCCTGAGGAAACAAATCTTTAGAAAACCTTGCGCATGGCCGCTGGCGGCCGCTCTCAAAACACCTCAGCGCTGGACACAAACCCCACACCGCCAAAGCGTTGCAGCAAGGGATGCACCAAGCTTCGCAACGTTTCAAGCAATCCCTCTTCGCAAAACACCACCACATGGGCGTTGGCCCCAAGGCCGCTGAAATCCATCGCTTCTGAAATTTCGCCGGCCAGTCCCCAGCCGGTGACGTGTTTCATCACCGAATAGCCCGGAGCGCCAGCCTGGCGAATCGCCTTGCAGAGCCGCTCGGTTTCGCGCTCACTGACAAAGAAATCGATGCGTTTCATTGGTCTTAAGCAGAAGAAAAACAAACTAAGTTGCAGGAATGAAGCGCTGCACCAGTGCCATATAGAGGGGAATACCCACCACCACGTTGAAGGGGAAGGTGAGCCCCAAGGCAGAGGTGATGTAAATGCTCGGATTGGCCTGGGGCACCGTCATGCGCATGGCTGCGGGCACGGCGATGTAGGAGGCGCTGGCGGAGAGCACCATGAACAGCAGGGCGTCGCCTTGGGGCAGGCCCAGCAGCTTGGCGATCAGCAGGCCAACGAAGCCATGCACGATCGGCGCGGCAATGGCAAAAGCGACAAGGAATGGCCCGGTTTGCCGCAAATCACGTAGTCGCTGCGCGGCAACAAGCCCCATGTCAAGCAGAAAGAAACAGAGAACTCCATAGAAAAGTTTCTCTGTAAACGGCTCCATCCTTTCCACTCCCGAAGGACTGAAACTGGCCACAAGTGCGCCGATTAAAAGACTACCGATCAGCAAAAAAACCGATCCATTCAGAAAGGCTTCTTGCAACACCTCTCGCCAAGGAATCGGCTCCGTGCTCTGGCCTCGCTCTCTTTCCAGGCTGGCCGATGCCAGTTTTGCCATCACCACTCCCACCACAATCGCTGGCGATTCCATCAGGGCGAGCGCGGCCACCATGAAGCCGTCGTAGGGCACCTTCAACACGTTGAGAAAACTCTGGGCCGTGATGAAGGTCACCGCGCTGATCGAGCCGTAGGCGGCGGCAACAGCCGCCGCATTGTCGGCGCCCAGGCGCCCCCGCAGCACCAGAAAGCTGCCCAGCGGCACCAACAAGGACATCAAGATGGCGGCGGCAATGGTGTAGAGCACCATCGGGCCCAAGCCGCTCTCACTCAGCTCCACCCCACCTTTGAAGCCAATGGCCAAAAGCAGATAGAGGGAAAACAATTTGGGCAGGGGGGAGGGGATCTCGAGATCCGATCCCAAAACAACAGCGAGAATCCCGAGAAAGAAAAACAGAACGGGTGCCGACAGAAGGTTCTGCAACACCAGACCTGACTGCATGGGCGAGCTCCCGCGAGGGTCCAGTGACCAGAAACCTAGGTGAGCCCTGCAGCGCAGCCGTCAGGATCGGCTCACTCTTCACTCAGCTTGAGCCCAAACAAAGTTTTTTTGCCTAATCTTTTTTTGGTGGCAGGAACCCTGGAGTTTTCCGGGGGTGGAATGTTCAACCCGTCCTGCCCCCAACCCTTCCAGCGTGTGGGGTTGCGCCCAACCCCGTCAGCTCGCCCGGCCCGTCCACCTGAGCCGGGATAATGTCCTTGTCTTTGGCGTCCGGGCCCGTTGATTCTCCCCATGCGTCGCCTGGTGATTGCCAGTGGCAATTCCCACAAGGTGGCTGAGATCCGCGAGATGCTAGCGATGGTGAATGTGGAGGTGCTGGCCCAGCCCAAAGACCTCGACATCGAAGAAACGGGTCAGACCTACGCGGAAAATGCCCGACTGAAGGCGGAAACCGTGGCCAAGCTCTGCGGGGAATGGGCTCTGGCGGACGATTCCGGCTTGGAGGTGGATGCGCTCCAAGGCAGGCCGGGCCTCTATTCGGCCCGCTATGCCCCGAGTGATCCAGAGAAGATTCAGCGGCTGCTCCACGAGCTTGGCGATGTGTTGTATCGGGGCGCCCGTTTTGTGAGCGCCATGGCCGTGTCCGATCCCCACGGCACCACCCGCTTGGAAGGTTGTGGTCTTTGCTATGGCCAGATCCTGCACGAGCCCGATGGGGCTGGCGCCGGATACGACCCTGTGTTCTTCGTGCGCGAGGCGGGCTGCACCTACGCCCGCATGTCGGCCCATCTGAGGAGCAAGCTAGGCAGCCGGGGCAAAGCGGCCCGATCGATGGCCCCAGAGCTCCGTCAATTGCTGGGTCTGTGAGGGAGGGAGCGGGGCGGCCGCCTTAGGTGTTGATCTGCTGCACGGCGCGCATGGCCGCCGCGGCGGCCTCGTTCACATCGCCCTCCTTCCCCGCCAGCGTCAGCCTGCCGTAGGCCCCGACGGCCTTCACATCCACCACGGTGATGTTGGAGGCTTTTTCTGCTTCGTTGGCGGCAATCAACACATAGCCAGCGGGCTCGGTTTCGAGGATGAACATGCTCATTCCCGCCTGAATCATCGAGCCTCGCCGGTTTTGGCGGTTGATCAACACCGCATGGTCTGGGGTGATGGCATAGATGATCTCGGTCCAGGTCACCTCGCAGCGGCTGCGTTGGTCGACGCTGCTGCCGATGGCCTCAAGCACCACCTCGCCTGAGTGCAGCACATTGCTCTGATCGCGGTGATACATCGCGATCGAGCCAAAGGCCCGCTCCACCACCATCTGGCCCAGCCGCACGGTGCTGGCCTTCAGGGCGATATCGGTGACCCGGTGAACCGCCATCCCCGGCGACACCTCCAGCCAGAGGCAGGCATCGCCGGGGATGGGCAGGAAGCCCTGGCTCACCGTGCCCATGTAGGCCGCGAGTTGGGGCTGGAGTGAATCGAGATACACATAGGTGCGCAGCTCGATCGACTGCACATGGCTGTTTTGCCTCAGTCGGCGACCCTCGCTGTCGGTGGTGATCACGCAGCTGGCGCCGGAATCCTCCCCGTTCACATCCGTGCCGGTGATGGTGGGGCGACCCAATTGGAATGCTTCCCGCCTGCGGCGCAGCGCTCGCTCATCGGCGTCCTGGAGAGGAGCAGGCCGGAAGCGACGGTTTTGACGGGACGGCGGATCGTTCACTGCAGCAAGGTCATGGCGTCATCGGCAGCGAAGAGGCAAAGGGGCTGCTTCCACCATTGGGAGCGGCGTGGATTCTACGGCGGCAAGGGTGCGGACCTGCTGACAGCTGGAGCGGTTTTGTGCCCGCTGCCACCAGCGTTTCATCAGAGCTCGCTATCAAATGGATCACCTTCTCGAATACATCCCCCCAACCCATGCTCACCCCAAGCACGCGCCTTCGCTTGCAGGCGATCCTCGCCAGGATTGGCGCCGATCAACCCGTGACCCTGCAGGAACGGATCTACCTGCAAAAATTTGCCGACCGTGATCAAGGCGTGGCGGCCTGGCTGCTGAAAGCGCGTCGTCAACAGCTGCAACAGTCCCCGGCGAAGCCAACAGGCAGAGATGGCATTGATCATCTGCTCGATCAAATGAATCTCGGCCCAGTTGACCCCGATTCCACTTACCGGCCCGGTGAAGACGACATCGAGGGCTGGTTTGGTGGAGCGCCTGGCTGGCTACGACGCAGTTGAGCTGGCTTCCCCTGCCCAGCAGCGGGAGGGAGCCGGTTCAGCCGTTGTGATGGACTTGCAAAAAGGCAGCGAATCGTTATCTTCCCGACAGCTTCCGATCGAGCCCATGGCCCGCACACCGTCCCCCCGACGTGCCGATGCATCCGCTTCCGATCTGAAAGACCTTGATGCGGCTGGCGTACAGGGCCTCAAACCCGAGCAGGCCCTGGCTTTGATCGGTATGGGATTGATGCGTAAACTGGCGGCCGAAGGGGATGGCGCCCCTTGGATGTGGAGCGCGGAGGAGGATTCTTCCCCCGTTGACGGCCCCTCCCTGCGGCAGAGGCTTGAGCTGGTGGATTTGGCCCTCCGCACGGCGGCGCCCCTCAGCACCGCTGAAGTCACCCATCTGATGGGGGCACGGCCTGGCTCGGCTGTGGTGGAGAGGGGTGGATTGCTGGCTCGGCGCCAGTCGCGCAACGTGTGGATTTTGAGCCGCAGCGACAGTGAAAACGCTCCTGCTGCCGGCCATTTCCAGGAAACGCCCCGGCGGCGCTTCTAAGGCCTGGCCCCGGCCATGAATTGATCAGCACATTTAATCTCTTTCGCAAACGTTTCCCAACGAACCTTGCGCTCCTCTCCAGCTTCGTCGATGGTGGCTCAGCTGCGCAGAGTGGATGAGCTGGGTTGAGCTCGAACGTTTGGTGGGAGATGCCGAAAGCAACAGCGAGCTGAGGGAGGCGCTGCGCATCTGCCAGTCCCAACCCGAACTGCTGTTAGCGGCCCGCAGCCGGGGGTATCACATCACCCGCATCGATCTGCTGAGGGCCTGGCAACAACACAAAACCTTGCACACGCAGCAGGCTTCAGGCGGTTGAAGCCTCTTCGATCAGCACGGAAACCGGAAAGTGGTCGCTGTAGCCCGCTTCATTCACATTGGCTTGACGATTGCCTTTCGGCAATCCGAAGCGGATGGGCCCCTCGGCGAGCTTCGCCTCCACCATTTCGGCAAAGATCTCCATCCGTGCGGATTCCTCGCGCACCTTCAAGCCCCTTTGCCCCAGCAACAATCCCTGCGACACCAAGATTTGGTCGAAGATCGCTCCATTGCCCTGGTAGCTGATCGTGCCGTACACCAGGCGGTTGTTGCCCTTGCAATCCGCCGTTTGCGCCGGGGCAAAACGCCAGGCCAGGTTGTAGAAGCGAGGGGCACTGCGGGAGCGTTCCACATCGCCCCGTTCGCGGGTGGCCTCGGCGTAGTGCTGAAGCGACTCATCAAAGGGTTCATCGTTGAAATCACCCATGGCCAGGATCGGCGTGTCGAGGCCGAGCTCCTCGCGGATGCGCTGATGGAAATAGGCCAGCGATTCCCCAGCCGTGAACCGGTATCCCCGGCTCTCGTAGGCGCCGCCGGTGCGGGACGGCCAGTGGTTGCAGAGCACGACAAGCTCCCGGCCAGCCTTGGTTTGGAAGGTGGCCTGGCTGATGTCTCGCGTGCCGGTGCGCCGCATCACGAAGTGGGAAAAGAGGGTGGCCGGGTTGTGGCTCAAGCGCCGGCCATCGACGAGAAAGGCGGTGTCGATTCCTCTGCCATCGCGTGTGTTGTCTGCATGCACAGGCATGTATTGGCGGCGGGGCAGGGCGGCGTTCAGGCGCTGGCAAAGCTGTTCGAGCACGGCACGATTTTCGGCCTCACACACCCCGAGCAGATCTGGCCCTCGCCCCCCGTGAATCTGTTGAACGATGCGTGTGAGCTGATCCAGCTTGCGCGAGAAGAGCTCCGGGGTCCACCCTTTCAAATCGCTGGCCAGCCGTTCGGCCAGCCACGGCAGGCGATCAGGAGATCCCTCGGGCGCAAAGAGATTCTCCAGATTCCAAAAGGCGATGCAATAGAGCTTGGCCATGGCAACAGTGTGATCAAGCTTCAGGGGGGAGGAGGGCCGGCTGCAGGGGCGCCTGTCGGCAGGCGCGGCGCCCCACCGCTGCGGCGTAGCCCCTCTCCACCGGCCCCACCAGAGGGCTGATCGAGCCATCGCGGCAATCCACCACCAGGCGCTCTCGATGGCCCCACTGATCCTGCATGCGCATGCGCAGCTGCCAGGGGTAGGGGGCTGAGCGGCTGAAGCCATCCCCGCAGACTGGCCCCACGCACAGTCCGGGGGCGGCGGCCACCGGGGCGGCAGCGCTGAGCAGGCCCGTCAGCAGAACGGCGAGGAGCATCAGTGGCGCGCCAGCCCGGCGGCGCATCGCTCGCCCCACCCCATGCTTCATCGCCTGCTCCATCGAGAGCTTCATCGCGCCAACTCCACGGGCGGTTCCCAGGGCTCTTCCGTCTCGTGTTGTGGATGGAAATACTCCCACACTTGCCGGGCCAGGCTGGGGCCGATTCCGGGGGCGGAGGCAATTTGCTCCGGACTGGCCAGCTGAATCGCATCGACGGAATGGAAATGGGCCAGCAGATCCTTCACCCGTCTGGGACCCAATCCTGGAATGTCTCCCAGCCGGGAGCGGCGCTGCCGCTCCCCCCGCTGCTGCCGGTGATAGGTCACGGCGAAGCGATGGGCTTCATCCCGCAGGCGGCGCAGCAGCATCACGCCAAGTTGGTCGGCTTCGCTATCGAGGGGTTGGCTGGCTCCTGGCAAGAACACCTCCTCGCGCGCCTTGGCCAGGGAGCACACCACAAGCTCCTCCTGAAGATTCATCTCCCGCAGGGCCTCCATCACGGCTGAGAGCTGACCCTTGCCGCCATCAATCATCACCAGATCGGGCCAATCGTTCAGGCCGTCGCCATGGAGCACCGAGCCCGCCTCGCGGCGCACCCGGGCGAGATCCGCCCCCGAGGCCTTGGCCTGAGCCCAGCGGCGAAAGCGCCGCCGCATGATTTCGGCCATGGCCATGAAATCATCGGAGTGGCCGCTGCGGATGCTGCTGCTCTGGATCCGGTAGCGGCGATAGTGCTGCTTGGCGGGCAGGCCGTCGACAAACACCACCTGGGAGGCAACGGCATCGCTGCCCTGGAGGTGACTGATGTCAAAACCCTCAACGCGCCGTGGTGGCGCGGGCAGTTCGAGCAGTTGGGCGAGATCCTCCAGGGCGAGTTGGTGCTGTTCGGCATGGCGCTGGGCGCGCTGCAATTCGTAGCTGGCATTGCGCACCACCAGCTCGATCAATTCCGCTTTCTGTTGGCGCTGGGGCACCTGCAGGCGCACCTTCCGGCCCCGCCGCTCGGCCAGCCAGTCCTGAATCAGGCTCTGTTGGGGCAGGGGGTGTTGCAGCAACAACTCTGGCGGAATTGCCACCGGCTCCACCTGGCTGTAGTGCTCCTCGATCACCCGCTGGAGGATCCAGGTGGGATCGCCGCCTTGCACATCCGCCAAGTAGCCGAGCCGACCGACGAGCTTGCCGGCGCGCATTTGAAACATCTGCACGGAGGCCACCCGATCATCGGCGGCCAAGGCCACCACATCCCTGGACACCGACACATCACCCACACTCATTTTTTGATCTGCCGTGAGGGTCTCCAGCCCCTGCAGCTGATCGCGCACGCGGGCGGCAGCCTCAAAATCCAACCGCTCGGCGTAGCGCTCCATCTGGGCCCTGAGCAGATCGAGCAATTCGTCGTTGCGACCCTGAAACACCATCGCCACTTTCTGGAGGGTGCGGTGGTAATCCTCCGAGCTGATCCGCTCCTGGCATACGCCGGGGCAGCGGCCAATGGCGTAGTTCAGGCAGGTGCGATCGCGATAGAGGGGCTGGGGCCGCTGACGCAAGGGGAACACGCGTTTGACCAGCGCCAGGGTGCGCCTGAGCAGGCCCACATCCACATAGGGGCCATAGAAGCGATCGAGGGGGCTGCGACCACGCCGCCGCCGCGTGATGAAAATGCGGGGATAGGACTCGCTCCAGGTGATACAGAGATAGGGATATTTCTTGTCGTCCTTGAGCAGAACATTGAAAT
This sequence comes from Cyanobium sp., assembly GCA_046081785.1. Classification (GTDB taxonomy): domain Bacteria; phylum Cyanobacteriota; class Cyanobacteriia; order PCC-6307; family Cyanobiaceae; genus Cyanobium. The sequence continues at coordinate 4,197 of JBJTWN010000200.1, read as the reverse complement.
GGGGCTGGTTTTGCTTGATCAGGTTTGATTCGAGGGCCAGCGCCTCCGCATCGCTGTCGGTGACGATGACCTCGATCTCGCAGACCTGACGCACCATCAAGCTGATGCGAGGGCCGTGGCCCTGCGAGCTCTGGAAATAGCTGCGAACCCGATTCCTTAAAACCTTGGCTTTACCGATATAAAGGATCCGATCTTCACCATCGCGCATCAAATAGCAGCCCGGCTCGGTCGGAATCTCCCGCAGCCGTTGGGCCAGCTGATCGGGTCGTTGCAGCAGTGGCAGCGCTCCAGAGCTGGAGGCTGCGCTCTCGCTCAGCCCCCGTATTGCCATCCCGTCCCGGCCAGTTCCAGGGCGTCACCATCCCGTAGCAACACGGCGCTCTTCACCTCCCCCACAAACACCGTGTGATCGCCGTGGTTCACCTGGCCCACCACTTGGCATTCCACCGCTCCGAGGGCCGCCTCAAGGATGGGGAGCCCCAAGGGACCGAGCTGGAAGGGCGCGGCATCGAAACGGCCGCCCATGGCCTTCTGGGGCTTGAAAAAAACCGCAGCCAGATCCTTCTGATCGGCGGGCAACACATTGAGGGAAAACTGCTCGGTGCGTTGAATCATGCCGTTGCTGGTGGAGTCGGCCCGCACGGCCATCACCACCAGGGGGGGCTCGAAGGAGCCTTGCGTGACCCAGCTGGCCGTGAAGCCGTTCACCTCCTCCCCTTCCCGCACGCCGCAGATGAAGACGCCATGGGGAATTTTGCGCAGCAACGTCTTCTTGGCAGCCGTGTCGAGGGGAGGGAGGTTGGCAGCTGGCGTCATGGTGCGCTGAACGATGGTGCTCAACTCTAGAAAGGCCCCATCCGCCAGGGCCCAGCATGGAGGCCCACGACGAAGGTCCATGCGGGCGTTGTATCCCGGCAGCTTTGATCCGTTCACCCTCGGCCATTTGGATTTGATCGAGCGCAGCGCGGCGCTTTTTGACGGGCTGGTGGTGGCGGTGTTGCAAAACCCCAGCAAAACCCCAGCCTTTTCCCTGGAGCAGCGGCTGCAGCAAATCCGCACGGCCACGGCCCATCTGGCTGGCATCGAGGTGAGAAGTTTTGATGGCCTCACCGTGGATGTGGCCAAGGCCTGTGGAGCAGGGGTGATTCTGCGGGGGTTGCGGGCGCTGAGCGATTTCGAATTCGAGCTGCAGCTGGCCCACACCAACAAGAGCCTGGCCCCCCACCTGGAAACGCTGTTTCTGGCCACGGCGGTGCATCACAGTTTTTTGAGCAGCTCGGTGGTGAAGGAGGTGGCTCGCTTCGGTGGTGATGTCTCCCACATGGTTCCGCAGGGAGTGGCGCAGGATCTCCTGACGCTCTTTAATCGGTTATCCCCTTCCCGTTGACATGTCCGAGACGCGCATCACGGTTCTCGACCAGCTCGATCAGCTGGAAGAGATCGTTCTGGATGGCAGCCGTATTCCGTTCAGCGGCGGGCGGTTGGTGAATGAGCAAGACGCCATCGAGGCGATGGATGCCCTGCGGGACTCCCTCCCCCTGCAGATTTCCCAGGCGGAGGATCTGCTGCGCCAGCGGGAGGGGTTCATCGAGAAAGCCCGCCAACAGGCGGAGGAGATCGTGGCTCAAGCCCGGCGGGAGAGGGAGCAGCTGATCCAGAGCGCCTCGGTGCGCCAGGAGGCGGAGCGTCAGGGAGCGGAACTGCGGGAGCAGGCCCGCCAGCAAGCCGAACAGCTGTTGGGCCAAGCCCGCGCCCAAGCCGCCCAGGCCGAGCAGGAGCATCACCTGCGCATGGCCCAGATGGAGCAGGCCTTTGCCGGTCGTCGTCAGCAGTTGGAGCAGGAGGCCCAAGGCCGCCGCACCCAGCTGGAAGCCGAGGCGGTGGATCGCTCCCGCCAGCTGATGGAGCAACACGAGCGCGTGCGTCAGCAGGCTCTTCAGGAGCTGGAGGCGATCCGTCAAGAGGGCTTGCGGGTGCAGAGGGAGAGCCAGGGCGAAGCCGAGCGGCTCCACCAGGAAGCGATTCAGTTTCGCCAGCAAACCCAACAGCAATGCGATGCCCTGGTCGCGCGCACCCGACAGGAAGCGGGCACGATCCAGGATGGGGCCAACCGTTATGCCGAGCAGGTGCTCGGTGAATTGGAAACCCGCCTCAAAGACCTCAGCCAGATTGTGCTCGGCGGCCGCCGGGAATTGATGCGCTTGCAAGGGAAGGATGGCAGCGTGCCCCCCGGCCTCTCGCCGTCGGGGCCTGGTGGCCGTCCCGAGGCCGGGCCTCCCTCCGGCGGCGAGGGCCCCAACGACATGCCCAACCGGGCACGCCAGGCTGCCAATCGGCTGCGCAAGGCGGCGGGCCGCCGGTTGGCGAGCTGAGGGTCTGGGTTGGGGGTGTGGCGATCAGAGCGGCTGTCAAAGCCGAGCCTGATTCCTTATGCTCAAGCCCTGTGGTGCTGAGGTCGAAACGCCACAGAACAATCCCGAACCCTATGGCCTGAGTGGACCCCCATCGCGCGACCGCCAAGCCGAAGGTGTTCATCAGCTATGCCCACGAGGGAGATCTGCGCGAGCGCGTTGGGGACCTGGCAGAGTGGTTGCGGGGGAACGGGGTGGAGCCGATCACCGATCACCCCTATCGCTACCGCCCGCCCGAGAAGGGCTGGCGCGCCTGGATGCAGCACTCCATCGAAGCTGCGGATGTGGTGTTGATCGTCTGCTCGGAGCGCTATCAACACCTGTTCGAAAAGCGAGAGGACCCCGCCGCTGGCTGTGGCGCTATTCGAGGGCGAGCGGTTGCACGAAAAGCTGTACGCCCTCACGGTGGTGGAGCCCTTTCCAGCCCGTGGCCAGCGCGGGGTGAATGTGCATGAGGTGACGCGTCTGGTGCTGCTGGAGCATGTGCGCCAAACCATGCCCCAGCGCTGGCGCACCCTGTCCAGCTGCGCCAGAACCCATCTGGAGCCTGCCACCAGTGTTCACTCCCGCATCGACTGCCCGCACCACCTGTTCGCCATCGATCAGGAGGAGGAGGCGGCGGAGAGTGAAGCCTTGGAGCGGGAGCTTCTACCGAATCCTGAGTGGCACCAGGCCCTGGCCCTTTCGCTGACGGAAGTGGCCGCCGTCAAGGCATGGCTGCAGGGATCTGCGTTGGTGCAGGCGCTTCTGATCCCCCCCCTTCATGTGCGTCTTTCCCGTGGGGAAAGCACCACGCTGGAACGGTAAGCGCGCGCCTTGGTGGAGTTGGCCGAGAGCAGCGATCAAGCTTCAGGGCTGGCTAAGGCTCGCCGTCTTTACGCTGACGTTTGCGTCAGTCAAGCTCGACTGGAGGTTGCCCTTGTTTCATGCATGGAAACCCTGGCGATTTGTGGTCGCTTGGTCGAGGCTGATTGTCTGATCCGGATATCGATACGTGCCTTCGCAGTTCTATCACGTAAGGCAGCAAATCACGCGACAAAGGCACGTGTCTCCCTGATTTTAAGCATGCCTCTCTGTATCCCATGAGATACGGATGCGTAGCCGGCTGCTTGGTCTGTCGAGCGCTTCCCCTGAGTGACAGGCTGAAAGCTTGCGGTGCCGAAGCAGAGAGTAAGGCGGAGGCCTGATCACTCGCGGGGCTGGTGGCCGGCCCTCCACGCTCAAGAAAGCAGCTCATCTAGTTCGTCTCTGATTTGCTCAGTATCACGCAGGATTTTGGAAAGCAACCCAGGACCCAGCGTTTCACCAGAATGAACAGGAACTACAGTAGTGCGGCCATCAGGATGTCTCAGAAAATGATGACTTCCCTTTATTCGCATAACCTCGAAGCCAATCTTTCGAAGTGCAAGGATGAGCGCCTTGCCTGTGACAGCGGAATATGTTGACACGTCTAGACTGTGACTCGCTGAACACCAACGAAGTCCAGTTGTTCAACCATTCCGTCCTGAACCTCTAGGCAGAGTTCAATAGCTTCTCTGATCCGGCTCATCAACTCATCAAGTGACCGTGCCTGTGTGTGGCATCCGACTAGAGAGGGCACGCTCGCGACATAAAAGCCCTCTGAGTCTCTCTCAATCACCACATCGAACTGCTTTGCCATGGGAGTCACCTGCGTCCACTCACGCTAGCCCCGCCACAACCTGTCGGCAGCTCTTCACTGGGACCGGCCAACGCTCCAAATCAGAAGCGGGCAGGGATCTCAGCATAGAAGATCGCCATCGCACCC
>JBJTWN010000199.1:0-14105 GCA_046081785.1 Cyanobium sp. | reverse complement strand
TGATCCAAGGCCCTGAACGAGGCTTGCTGGGGCCTCATCGATCTGAGTTGTTCTATCTCTTGACGTCAGCGAGCGGGCAATCCCATTGCGCTGTAATGAGCCCAGGTTAACACCCCACCCCCTGAATGGGAACCATCCGGGAAGGGATTCGGTGGAGTATGTCAAGGGCTGAAGCACAATGGATGCTTGGCTGAATGGGCAAGCAGCACATGTGTGAACACGCACCATCCGGCGGATTTGGCAGAGGGCGATCATCCCCAGAGGTTATCGACTTCTTCATGGCTTCTAGAGCTGGCTGACAAGCTCGTATGGATGCCGTTTAAAAGGAATATTTGCAGACTTACTCCACTGGTGATGCAAAGGGGGCCCAACAAACCCCTCGAGTGGACAGGCCACCACATGTGATCTGTTGCGCCACCTCAGGCGCCATGCCTGCCTCTCAGGGGAAGCGTTGGATTGATGAGACCCACTCGGTAGCCCTATGACGTATTGCGCGGGTTGGAAATATAAGGATGCGGTCTTCCTGCTTGGAGACACAGCGGTAACAAAGAAGTCAAAACCGGCCACGACGCATTCAAGCTTTGGACAGCTTCACGACGAAGTCCAGGGCGAGTATGTAGAAGAGGGTCTGCTGAAACTGGTCCCACTAAACTCCGGAACCGCCGTTGCCTTTGCTGGTGATGTTAATCTCGCGACGAGTTGCCTTGAATACCTCCGCGCCCGAATCACCGCGACGAGCAGTCCGCGCGATCTCCTTCAGGGTCTAACAGTTAGCCTGGGGCCTTTTCCAAAGGAGCGGCCCGTTGAAATGCTACTTGCATTTACAGACGAAGCGGGAAGATCTGATCTGGTTCATTGGGATTCCTTGCGGGGACTCGACCCCACGGAATCCGACTACTACCAGATTGGCAGTCTCACGTCGTACCACGCCGCATTAACACCGGAACTCATCTCTCTGTTTGTCTCGGGAAATCTAGACACCGAGAGGATGCTTTCGGTCGTCAGCGCGATAGTACAATCTTATGGAATCCACGACGACTTGATCCGCATGAATGTCGGGGGATTGGTATTTGGAGCGATGAGTCGACTCGGTACCGTGACATGGCAGCCTGATACCAACTTTGTCCTCTATTCCCTTGACTTCTCTTTTCGAGCAGTCATTACAGCCATTTGTCGGGACAACATGCTGGTGCTTTCGTCGTCTATCACTGACGACACGCGTATATTCGCACATTCAATATCCATGCCGCATGTTGGCGTATTGACAGAAGACTGGCTTCAAAGGGCAAAGAGAGCGATCGATTCTGGAGCGACGCCTCTATGGGTTTTTATAAGCACGGTTGGACGTGTGATCACGCTCATCCTTCGGGCTGATGTGAACAAGGAGAGTCGCTACGTTAAGTTTGCGAATATGGGCGGCGGCAACTTTGATCTTGCACTAAGCCCCGATCTGATGGGACTCCTTCACAAACCACTGCAAGATCGAAATGATGACAGCATGCCGTTTCGGTTGAATGTACGCAATGACTAAGGCGCAACAACCTAACATCGCCATACACCTGAGCCGCCACCACAAGTCTATTTTCCTAAACGGTCACTCCCTGCGGCCAGGTGATGGCAAGCGCTAGACCCACGGCCAGCGATGACGCCTGGCTCGTGATTGCCGGCCCTCCACCCCAAACAGCGGGCAGTAGCGTTTCGAAGCTCCTCTCCCTCCCGATGGTCTCCGACCCCCTTGCCCTGTTCAGCCTGGAGGGAGGCTTGAATCAGGCCATACTGCAGGAGCTTCTGAGGCAGTGGGGCTATGGGGTGATCTTCCTGGCCATGCTCCTGGAAAATGCCGGGCTGCCCTTGCCGGGAGAAACGGTCACGCTCCTCGGGGGATACGCCGCCGGTAGCGGCCAGCTCAACGTGTTTGGCGTGATGGCCGCCGCGGCCGGCGGCGCCATGCTGGGCGACAACTTGGGCTATTGGGTGGGGCGCAGAGCCGGGTGGGGGCTGATCCTGCGGGTGGGGCGGTTGCTGCGCCAGTCGCCCGAGCAGCTGGACCAGCTCCGCGAGCAGTTTCTTCGCCATGCCAATGCCTCGGTGCTGCTGGGGCGCTTTGTGGCTGTGCTGCGCGTGGTGGCGGGCCCCATGGCCGGCGCTGTGGGCATGCCCTACCCACGCTTTCTGCTCTGCAACACGGCCGGCGCCCTGCTCTGGGCCGGCACCATGGTGAGCCTGGCCTGGCTCGGTGGCCGCTGGATTCCCTTCTCCCAAATGGTGGGTGGCGTGATCGACTTTGGCCTGGGCGCCCTGCTGCTGGTGGCGCTGGTGGTGGTGGTGCCCAAGCTCCTCTCCCGCCTGGAGCGGCGCCAGCTGATGCGCCCGGAGGGGAGCGCCAACCCTGCCAATCCCTCCGACAACCAGCCAACGGGCCCCATTCCTCCGACGCTTTGAGCATCCCTCCCGCCGGGCCCTGATCCCGAAGTCGACACCCGGGGCGGTGCTCGCTTCAACAGCCATCATGGGGGCACCCTGCCCTCGCCCCATGCCCTGGCGGTTACTCCGCTACCTGCTCTTCCCCCTGGCCGCCTGCGCCGCCGGGCTGGTCATTGTGCTGGGGTGGCAGGGCCTGAGCGCCGCCTGGATCACCCTGGTGCTGCTGGTGCTGGAGGTGTCGCTCTCCTTCGACAATGCGGTGGTGAACGCCCGGGTGCTCGACAAGCTCACCCCCGGCCAACAACGCTTCTTTCTCACCTGGGGCCTGGTGATCCCTGTGTTTGGCGTGCGCTTTGCCGGCCCGCTGTTGATGGTGGCCTTGGCCGGCGGCGTGAGCCTGCGGGAGGCCCTCGATGCGGCCCTGCACAAACCCCAGGAATACAAACATCTGCTGGAGCTTGCCGAACCCCGCATCCTGGCCTTCGGCGGCATGTTTCTGTTGATGGTCTTTCTCCGCTATTTCTTTGATGAGGCCAAAACGCTCCACTGGTTCCGCCCCCTCGAGAAGCGCCTCAGTGATGCGGGTCGGGTGGAGGCTCTGGAGATTGCCCTGGCCCTGATCCTCCTGCTGGTGCTGGTGGCTTTCCTGCCTGCCGCGCGACACGCCGAGGTGATGGTGGCAGGGGTGCTCGGACTGGTCTTGCAACTGTTGAGCACCTCCCTGGCGGAGGCCTTTGGCGACGAGGAGCAAGCCGGAGCCCGCCTGGCGGCCGGGGGAGGCCTGGCCAGCCTGCTTTATCTGGAATTGCTCGATGCCTCCTTCAGCCTCGATGGCACCATCGGCGCCTTTGCCATCACCTCCAATCTGGCCTTGATCATGGCCGGCCTGGGCCTTGGCGCCCTCTTCATCCGCTCCCTCACCCTGCTGATCAGCCGAGAGCGGGCCCTCGATCAGCTCATTTTCCTGGAGCATGGCGCCCACTACGCCATCGGCGCCCTCGGCGGACTGATGCTGGTGAGCATCTGGCTGAGGGAGCACCACACCCACCTGCCGGAATGGCTCACCGGCTTGATCGGCCTGGTGTTTCTCGCCCTGTCACTCTCCGACTCCCTGCGGCATCGCAAGCGCTTTGACCCCAGCGGCCAGCAAGATCGCGGCTAAGCGCCAAGTAGCACAAGAATTTCACCGTCAAACCGTCGCGCCCCTCAGGCAAACAGCCTGAGAATCTGACACAGATTACCAGATAAAACTCCCATATTTTCACCACACAGCTGCGCCAGGCTATCAGGGGATTGCGCAACAAGGGATACTTCTAACAACCTTGTGCTTGGCCTTTTGTCGCAAACTTTTCATTGCGGCATCGCCAATGACCCAAGGAAGGGATGTAGCATGAATTAGTAGTTAATCTTTTCTGATAAGAATGACTATCGGGCCAAGGCAGGTCAAGCGCAGGCCGGTTCGGTGGCTTGCCCGCCAGCTCATCAACGACTTGAGTCAGCTGCTTCCACCGATGATGGCCGGAGATATTGCTGCCAATATGGGGATGACGACAACATTTGGTCCACCAATTAAACGCAATAGCCTAGGTGATTCTAAATTATTTGTGGCAAGTCTCAATGCTTTTCTTCTAAAAGATGCTACAAGTCTGGATCTCGGATGCGGCACGATTCCTCAGAATCCTTTTGAGGTTGATGCCAAAAACTTTTACGGGTTGACATGCGAGCACTTTGACTGCGTAACTGCCCACGATTTGATTGAATACATCCCCCGAGTTTCAATCAATCAAGCTGGCACAGCGTTTCCTTTCGTCGAGCTGATGAATGAAATCCATAGAGTGCTCAAACCAGGAGGATATTTTTTATCGCGAACACCTGCTCATCCTTCCCTCGAAGCTTTTCAGGATCCTACAAACTAATTCAGAACCAGTTGCACGCATGTACGGCTTTTCAGGAACTTTTGAACTCGGGGGGACAGGAAACTGCTGGATGGCTCTTTAAACTGCTGAAAAAAGAGTGAGCTTTTAACCTCAAATCATCCAGCTGAAAGGGTTAAAGATAAAAGCCCACCGTTGTCACCACGCGGGTGCCCTGGGCCCGCAAGGCGTTGCGCAGCAGGATTGTGCTTTGGTTGTGCAGCAGGTTCTCCCACCGGTGTTTCGTCACGAAAACAGGCAGCACGATCACGCAAAAACGATCCCTGTCTTTGCGGTGGGCCTCCTCGAATTGCTTCACAAACTCCACCACCGGATCCACCAGAGAGCGATAAGGCGACTCCAGCACCACCAATTTCACCTCCGGCACCTGCCGCAGCCAATTGTCTCGGAAATCCTGGGAGCTTGCAGTGCCCAGATCCACATGCACAGCCACCAAATCCCTAGCAATGGTGCGTGCAAAGCGGATCGCCTCAAACGTGCCCCGGTGCAGTTGCCCCACCAGCACCACGGTGGGCGTGCCGCCAGCGGGAGGGGTTGGAGGCAGCTTCAGGCGCACGTCCTTGGCCATGCGCAGCCGCCGGGCGACAGCGTTGTAGTGGGTGCGAATGCGCAGAAAGATGGCCACCAGGATCGGAATCGTGAGCACCACCAACCAGGCGCCGTGGGTGAACTTGCTCACCAGCAACACCCCTGTCACCACGGCGGTGATCAGGGCGCCCAACCCGTTCACCATCGCTTTGGAGAGCCAGCCACGGCCCTGCTCCCTCCACCAGTGCACCACCATTCCCGTTTGGGAGAGGGTGAAGCTGAGAAACACTCCCACCGCATAGAGGGGAATCAAGCGGCTGACGCTGCCTTGAAACACGATCAAAAGCAAAGCTGCAAAACCGCTGAGGGCATAAATGCCATTGCTGAACACGAGCCGGTCTCCCAAAGAGGCCAGCTGGCGGGGCAGAAAGCCATCCCGGGCCAAAAACGCCGCCAACCTGGGGAAATCCGCATAGGCCGTGTTGGCCGCCAGCAGCAGGATCAGCAACGTGGCCAGCTGCAGCAACGCCAGCGGCGCGCCGCCGCCGAAGATCCTTTCCCCAAGCTGATACAGCAAGGTAGGACCGTTCTCCACATACACAAGACCGCTCTGGTGAGCCAGGGCGCTGATGCCGCTGAACATCACGGCCAGCATCGTCACCATCACCGCCAGCACCCGGCGGGCATTGCGCCACTCCACCGGTCGGAAGGCCGCCACGCTGTCGCTGATGGCCTCGATGCCAGTGAGAGCCGCACAGCCAGAGCTGAAGGCCCGCAACAGGAGCATCGGCCCAAACACGGTGAGGCCGCCCTCGTGGGCCGCATCCAACACCCGCTGCTGTTCAGCCAGGGGAGTGGTGGGAAGCTGGCCCAGCCCTGCTTTCACCGCCCCTGCCACCAGGAGCAACATCACCATCCCCATGAAGAAATAGGTGGGCACGCTCAAGACCCGGGCACTCGAGCTCACGCCACGCAGGTTGGCCACCATCACGAGCAGCACAGCCACCAGGCAGAGGGGCACCCGCTCCGCCTCAAGGGATGGGAAATAGGAGGTGAGTGCAGCAATGCCTGCCGCCACGCTCACCGCAACGGTGAGCACATAATCGATGGAAAGGGATGCCCCAGCCACCAGCCCGTAGATCGGGCCCAGGTTTTCCTCGGACACCCGGTAAGAGCCTCCGCCGAGGGGGTAGGCCCGAATGGTTTGTCGATAGCTCGTGCCCACAATCACCATCAGGCCCACAATCAGGCCCGTGATCGGCAGGGTGTAGCCCAGTGCAGCCGCTCCGGCCATCCCCAGCATCAACACAATCTCCTGGGTGGCATAGGCCACCGAGGACAGCGCATCGGAGCTCAGAATCGCCAGCGCTTCAGCATTGCCGTAGCGCTCCTCATGGTGGGCGCTGGTGGGCAGTGGTTGGCCGATGAGAAGCTTGCGCAGCGAAACCAAAGATTGAAAGCGCGCCATCGCCAGGGCCGAGCTGCTGCTGAAACCTACGATCAACTGTCGCCACTGCCACCCGAAAACCCTCAGGATCCGTCGGCCTCAAGCAAAGAGCGTTAAGTTCCTGGCCGACAAGCCCATGATGCGTGACCATCTCTCCCGCCCGGCCGCTCTGGCATGCCCTCTCCCCCCAAGATTGCCTGAGGGAACTTGAAGCCACAGAGCAGGGGCTGAGCACAGCGCAAAGTGCCGAAAGACTGGCGAGGGTGGGCCTCAACCGCCTGGAGCTGGCGGCTGGCCGCAGCAACCTGCAGATCCTTTGGGATCAACTCAGCAACGTGATGCTGATCATGCTGCTGGCCGTAGCGGCGGTTTCGGCTGGGGTGGCGTATGTGGAGCAGAAATTTCCAAAAGATGCGATCGCGATTGTTTTGATCGTTGGCCTCAATGCTCTGCTGGGCTATTTGCAAGAATCGCGAGCCCAGAAGGCCCTGCTGGCGCTGAGGGAAATGGCCCAGCCGCTTGTGATGGTGCGGCGCGATGAGGAATGGCAACGCTTGCCCAGCGAGCAGTTGGTGCCAGGAGATTTGATTCGCCTCGAGGCGGGCGATCGGGTTCCCGCCGATGCTCGGGTGTTGGAGAGCGTGGAGCTGGGCCTCAGGGAGGCCGCCCTCACCGGGGAAGCTGAAGTGGTGAGCAAACAAGCCCAGCTCCTGCTGGATCAATCCACACCTGTGCTCGAGCGACAGAACTGCCTCTTTCAAGGCACCGAGGTGGCCCGGGGCCGGGGCACCGCCGTGGTGACAGCCACCGGCATGGGCACCGAGCTGGGCCAGATCGCCGAACTGATCAACACCGCGGGCGGGGAAACCACACCTCTGCAGGAACGGCTGGATGGCTTGGCCAACGTGTTGGTGGGCTCCGCCCTCGCCCTGGTGGCCGTGGTGGTGCTAGTGGGCTGGCTGCTGGGTCAAGAACTCCTGAACCTTCTGGAGGTGGCCCTCTCCATGGCCGTGGCCATCGTGCCCGAGGGTCTGCCGGCGGTGATCACCGTCACCCTGGCGATCGGCACCCAGCGGATGGTGCAGCGCGCCGCCCTGATTCGCCGACTCCCGGCGGTGGAAGCCCTGGGATCGGTGACTGTGATCTGCTCGGATAAAACCGGCACCCTCACCCAAAACCGCCAGGTGGTGCAGGAGCTGCGCTGCGGCACCGAAGCTCTGGCCGTTTCGGGCCATGGCTACGAACCCACCGGCACTTTCACCCCCAGGCCCCTCACCCCACCAGCTGGCAGCCACCCGGGCCTGCCGGAAGGCTGCCGCGATCTCCTGCTCAAGGCTGGTGTGCTCTGCAGTGATGCGGAACTCACCAAAGAGGAGGACGGACGATTTGAAATCCTCGGTGATCCAACCGAAGGGGCGCTTCTGGTGGTGGCCGCCAAGGCAGGCCTGGATGGCTTTGCTTTGCGCAGCCACTACCCCAGGGAGGCTGAGATTCCCTTCAGCTCCGAGCGCCAGCTGATGGCGGTGTGGGTGCACGACCGCGACGGTCTGCTACAGGCCCCACTGGGTAGCGTGGCTGATGGGTCCCGCACCCTGCTGATCAGCAAAGGGGCCCCTGAGGTGATCATCAACACCTGCAGCCGTTGGATTGATGGTTCTGGGGTGGTGCCCCTGGCAGCCAATGAAAGCCGCTGGTGGCTGGAGCAGGCTAGGGATCTGGCCGCCAGTGGTCTGCGAGTGCTGGCCTTCGCCTGCGCTCCCCACCACCCCAGTCCCGAGCTGGAGCTCCAAGACCAGGTGTTCCTTGGGTTGATGGCCCAATTGGATCCAGCTCGACCCGAGGTGGCCCAAGCGGTGAGCCGCTGCCGGGAGGCCGGCATCCGCCCCCTGATGATCACTGGTGATCACCCCCTCACAGCCAAGGCGATCGGCACAGGCATCGGTCTGGTGGAGGGTGATGGAGAGGTGGTGCTGGGCAGAGAGCTGGAAAGCTTTGATGAGGCCCGCCTCAAGGAGGTTGTGAAGCAATGCAATGTGTATGCCCGGGTGCCGCCCGAGCAAAAGCTGCGCATCGTGAAGGCTCTGCAGGCCAATGGTCAGGTTGTGGCCATGACCGGTGACGGTGTGAATGACGCCCCAGCCTTGAAGCAGGCCCACATCGGTGTGGCGATGGGCATCACCGGCACGGAGGTGAGCAAGGAAGCTGCCGACATGGTGCTCCTGGACGACAACTTCGCCACGATTGTCAATGCCGTGGAAGAGGGGCGTTTGGTGTATGCCAACATCCGGCGCTTCGTGAAATATATCCTTGGCAGCAATGTTGGCGAGCTCCTCACTATCGCCGCCGCCCCTTTGGTCGGTCTATTTGGCGTTCCGATGACACCTCTGCAAATCCTCTGGATGAACCTGGTGACCGATGGGGTGCCTGCTCTCGCCCTCGCTCTCGAACCCGGTGAGAAGGACATCATGCAGCGCCCCCCTGCCGAGCCTGGGGAATCTATCTTTGCCAGGGGCATTGGCAGCTACATCCTTCGCATCGGCATTGTCTTTGCCGCCATCACCATTGCCCTCATGGTGTGGGCCTACCGCACCTATGGCCCCAACGGACCCTGGCGCACCATGGTGTTCACGACCCTCTGCCTGGCCCAAATGGGCCATGCCCTGGCAGCGCGCAGTGATCGCCCTTTGATCCAGGTTGCCCCCTTCTCCAATCCCTGGCTGATCTGGGCTGTGGTGCTCACCACGGGACTGCAGATGGCTCTGCTTTACGTGCAGCCCCTGGCCAAGTTCTTCGGCACCGTTCCACTGTCAGGCAAGGATTTATTGATCTGCATCGGCTTCAGCCTGCTGCTCTTCCTCTATCTCGAACTGGAGAAAGTGTGGCGTCTCTGGCGGCGACGCGCCCAATCCCATGCTTGAAGGTCTGAGCCTCCTCAAGACCCTTGTGGAGGCGCTGCCACGGCTGATCCAGGAAGGGGCCGGCCGCCATCCCCTCCTGGGCTATGGGCTGATCACCCTGGGCATGTTTCTCGAAAATCTGGTGCCGCCCATTCCAGCGGAGCTGATCATGCCCTTGGGCGGTTACTTGGCCCACAAGGGCCAACTGCAACTGGTTCCAGTCATCGCGGCAGGACTGCTGGGCACGGTGCTGGGCGCTTGGTTTTGGTACGGCATCGGCCGGTTGATCAACGAAGAGCGATTGGAACACCTCATCGGCCGCCACGGGCGCTGGCTCGGGCTGACACCCAAGGGCCTGCGCAAGAGCCGCGACTGGTTCAATCGCCATGGAGCGGCGGTGGTGTTCTGGGGTCGGCTGGTGCCCGGGGTGCGCACGCTCATCTCGGTTCCTGCGGGCATTGAGCTGATGCCCCAACCCGGCTTTCTGGCCTGGACAACAGCCGGAAGCAGCGTCCTTGTGGTGATCTTGGCCTTGGCAGGCAAAACGCTTGGAGAAAATTATGGAAAAGTGGAGTCCTGGATCGAACCCATCAGTGGGTTGATCTTGCAAGGATTATTCCTGTTGGCTGGGCTGCTGGCGCTTGTTTCGCTCCTGCGTCGAACCCGCTCCCGATTCCGTTGAAGCAGCTCTGGATTCCGCTGCGGGAGCCAAGGGTGCGGCAGGCCGGCTCGTAGAAGGCTGGGTTAAATCCACCAAGGGACTGCTCTGCCAAAAGATTCTTCTTTCTTCCTTCTCACGGGCTTGGCTGGACTCTTCCGTTTGCTCTTCAGATGTGTCATCCAGGAATTCTGCCTGACGCATCTCTTTGATCGAAGCCAGCAAGAGCATGGCTGATCCCACCATGGCCATGACCACCAGGGTCACCGCGCCCCAGAGCCGCTGCCGGCTGAGGGTGGCCGTCTCGCGTTGATCGATTGGAAGGCCGCAATCCGTGCAGATCAACATGGGGTTGGTGCGACCCACCTTGGTGAGCATCAGGCAGCCGCAACGACGACAGGCCACGAAGAAACCACCAAAATCAAACTCTGGCACCGCAGAGCAGCCTGCCTTGGCTCATGGTGAGCCATAACGTCCGCTTTTCGATGCCATAGGCAGATCCTTGTAAACCTTCTGCCCAGCGATGGCAAATCACCCCTAGCCTCTGACGCCAACTGGGCCCTGCAGCCAGCTTGTCTCTGTCGCTATGACCCTTCTCTTTGCCCAGACCTCCTGGCTGGTGCCTCTCTACCCATTGGTGGCATCTTTGCTGTCGCTGCTCTGGTCTCCAGGAGTGATCTCCCGAACGGGCCCAAGGCCGTGCGGTTACATCAATCTCTTGATGGGCAGCCTGGCCTTCTTTCACAGTGCCGTGGCGTTGGTGGCGCTCCACTCCAATTCCACCGCGGGCTCTTCCGCGATCTACCGCCCGTTGACCTTCGGCTGGACCTGGCTGGACACCGCAGGGCTGCGCATCGGCTTCGACGGCCTAATCACGGAACCCGCCCTGATCGCGATGACGGTGATCACCGGGCTGCATGTGCTGGTGCAGATCTATTCCATCGCCTACTTGGAAATGGACTGGGGATGGCCACGTTTTTTTGGCTCCCTGAGTTTCTTTGAAGCTGGTCTTTGCGCCTTGGTCCTTACGGATTCGCTCTTCTTCAGCTACGTGATCCTTGAATTGCTTACTCTCGGCACCTATTTGATTGTTGGCACCTGGTATAATCAATCCCTCGTGGTCAAGGGAGCTCGAGACGCCTTTCTCACCAAGCGAATCGGCGATCTCATCCTCTTGGCTGGCGTGATTGCCTTGCTACCGATCACAGGCACGTGGAATTTTCACGGGCTGCAGGGCTGGGCCGCCGATATGGCGAACAACCACATCCCCCTCTCCACTGCCGGCACCCTCATCCTGTTGGCACTGATCGCAGGCCCGATGGGCAAATGCGCCCAGATTCCTCTCCACCTCTGGCTGGATGAGGCCATGGAAAGCCCTCTCCCCTCCACCGTCCTTCGCAACTCTGTGGTGGTGGTGGGTGGCATCTGGGTGCTGCTTCGGCTTGAGCCCTTGATCGCCTTGAGCCCCTTTGTGCAGTCCGTGCTGGTGGTGGTGGGAGGCACCAGCGCCCTGGTGGGCGCCCTGATTGCCCTCGCGCAGATTGATGTGAAACGTGCCCTCTCCTTCTTGGTGACCAGCTGGATGGGCCTGCTCTTCATGGCGGTGGGCCTTGGTGGCATCAACGTGGCCGATCACCTCATGCTCGTCTACCCCCTGCCAATGGCCCTGATGCTGATGGCCATCGGGGCCATTGTGTTCACCAACGTGACCCAAGACCTCACACAACTGGGTGGTCTTTGGAAGAAGCGGCCCTTGATGGGTCTGGCATTCCTCACCGGTGCAGGTGGGCTGATGGCACTCCCCCCCTTCGCCGGTTTTGCCGCACTGAGGGAGCTCCTCGCCGTGGCCGCCAGCAGCAGCCACCCTTGGCTTCTTGGTGGCATCGTGCTGCTCAGCAATGCCCTGATCAGCGCCGGCTTGATGCGCGTTTTTGGCTTGATCTGGGCTGGCCAGCCCACCCCCTTCACCACACGCTCGCCAGAAGCGCTCTGGCTGCTGGTGTTGCCCACCCTTGTGCTGATGGGGATGGTGCTTCACCTGCCACAGATGTTGGTGCGCAATGGGGTCTTTCCCCTCACGCCGCTAGCAGGCTGGGGTCCACAAGCTTGGCCTCTTCTGGCAAGCACCCTGGCGGGAGGGGGTCTTTCAGCTCTCTTCTACCTGCGACCCCACCCACTGGCCCACCTTCCGTCCACCCTTGGCGGGCTGCAGGACTGGCTCGCCCACGACATGCAGACGGAGCGGTTCTATCACCGCACCATCGTGGGTCTTGTCGTGGCGTTAGCCCGGCTCAGCGCCTGGTCTGATCAGCAGATCGTGGATGGCTTCAGCGGGGCCACAGGCGAAGTGGCTCTTCAGGGAGCCAAACGCCTCAGCCTCACCACCTCTGGACGCTCCCAGGCCTATGCCCTCACCCTCTTGCTCGGCATTCTCCTGATGGCTGCCTGGCTGCTGGCCAGCCCCCCCTCCCCAGATCTCCTCCGCCCGCTCCGCTGATGTCTCCTTCCGTCTTGTTGTTGGTGCTCGCGTTGCCCGCGGCGATCGCCCTTCTGCTTCCCCTGCTCTCTGGCGCCAACCCCGTGCGTCTCAGAACCCTGGCGGCGCTCTCCTGCGCAGGCCAATTCCTGTTTGCTCTGGCCTGCTGGCGGTTCCCCCCCAGCGATCTGCACCTCGCCTGGTTACCCAAGCTGAAATTGGCTCTCGATCTCGGGGTCGATGGCCTCTCCCTTCCACTGGTGTTGCTCACCGCCCTGCTCAGCACCCTGGCCATCCTCTCGGCGCCCGATGACCAAGCACGGCCGCGTCTCTTCTACTCCTTGCTTTTGGCCACCAACATTGGAGTGGTGGGCGCCTTCCTGGCCCGCAACGCCATGCTGTTCGTTTTGGCGTTTGAACTGGTGCTCATTCCTGCCACCCTGCTCGTGGCGATCTGGGGTGGCCAACGCCGAGCTGGTGCGGGCATTCGCTATCTGGTGTATGGATCGGTGTCTGGCCTGAGCCTCCTCGCTGGTGTTTTGGCCTTGGGTTGGTTCAACAGCAATGGCGTGAGTTTTGCTTACAGCGATCTCGCCCATGCGGCGCTCACCCCTTCGGCCCAGGCCTGGGTCTTGGGGCTTTTTCTCCTTGCCTTTGGCCTCAAGTTGCCCATCGTTCCATTGCATGGCTGGCAGCCCTTCACCTATGCGCAGGCCCCCATTCCCGCCGTGATGGTGCTTGGCGGGGCCGTCTCCAAGCTTGGGGCTTACGGCCTGCTCCGCTTCGGGGTTGGTTTTCTCCCCGACACCTGGGCGGCCTGGTCCCCCTGGATTGCTGCCGCAGGAGCTGTGAGCGCCGTGTATGGAGCGCTCAATGCCATTGCCCAAAGCGACATCCGCCGCCTGATGGCCTACAGCTCCCTGGGGCACATGGGATTGCTGGTGCTCGCCCTGGCAGCGGCCACCCCCTTGAGCCTTCAGGGTGCCGTGGCCCAGATCTTGGCCCACGGCTTGATCGTGGCCTTGCTGTTTGCCTGCGTGGGCCTGATTGAGCGCAAAACGGGAAGCAGCGCCATTCCCGACCTTTCTGGCCTGCTCAACCCCCTGCGCGGGTTGCCGTTCACCATGGGCATGTTGCTTCTGGCGCTGATGGCCGCAGCAGGCATTCCTGGCCTTGCCGGCTTCCCTGCCGAGCTGATCGTGTTTGAGGGCAGCTGGGTGGCGTTCCCGCGAGCCACATTGATCTGCTTGATCGCTTCGGGCTTCACCGCTGTTTATGCCATTCGGCTCTTCAACCGGGTGGGCTTTGGCCGGCTCGACAACGCCAAAGCCAATTGGTCCGCCACCCGCTGGTCAGAGCGGGCGCCAGCCCTGGTGCTCACCCTGCTGATCCTTGCCTGCGGCATCTGGCCTCAGGCCCTCACGGGCTGGAGTGAATCCGCCACTTCCTCTCTGGCCCTGCGCTCATCGATCTTCCCGGCCCAAATGGCCACCGCCCCGCAGCTTCTCCCCTCATGACACCCCCAACCGCCACGGCGGAGGAGGTCCGCCAGACCCCCCTGATTCCCCCCTCCCAACACCGCTGGGCCGAGGTGATTCACCGGCTCGAGGCTGGTGGCTCCATGCTTCCGGACACACCTGAAAACCTCCAACAGATCATTGGCATCTACAAGGCTTACGCCGTGCCGATGGATTTCTACTGGCGCGATCTCCTCTACATCGCTGAGCGCGTTTTCCTAAAC
>JBJTWN010000198.1:0-46414 GCA_046081785.1 Cyanobium sp. | reverse complement strand
CCCGGGTCCTTGTTGATGTCCGGGTGGTACTGGCGCGCCAGCCGTCGGTAGGCCCGCTTGAGGGTGTCGGCATCGGCATCGCGACCAACCCCCAGACCCGCGGCCGCTACGACCAGTTCGGTGAGGCGGGCCTCGGGTCTGGGGGTCGCTCAGCACCTCGTAGGCGCGGCCGATCTCCTTGAACTTGTCCTCCGCCCCCGGGTCCTTGTTGATGTCCGGGTGGTATTGGCGCGCCAGCCGTCTGTAGGCCCGCTTGAGGGTGTCGGCATCGGCATCGCGGCCGACCCCCAGCAGGTCGTAGTAATCGGCCATGGATCAGGCCCCGTGCTCGCTGGGCTGGGGCCCAGGACCCATGGACACCTTCACCAGGGCATGGCGGAGCACCCGGCCATTGAGGTGATAACCCCGCTGCAGCTCGGCGATCACCACGTCCTCCACGTGCTCTTCGCTGGGCTCCCGCAGCACCGCTTCATGCAGGTTGGGGTCGAAAGGTTCCCCCTCCACCCGCATCGGCGACACCCCCAGCTGCTTGAACACATCCACCAGCTGCTTGTAGAGCCCTTGGTAACTGCGGTGGAGCGTCTGCGCTTCGTCGCTCTGGGGAGTGAGCTGCTGGCGCGCGCGATCAAAATTGTCGACAACCGGCAGGATTTCGCTGAGGGTGCTGCAGATGATTTGCAGACGCAAATCATCTTGGTCTCTCGACTGGCGCTTGCGGTAATTGTCGAAGTCGGCCGCGATGCGCATGTATTGACTGCGCAACGCCTCATGCTCGCTTTGCAGCGTTGCGAATTGCGCTTCGAGTTGCTTGAGCGTTTCGGCAGACGCCGTGGATTCCTCCTTCGCCTCCAAGGGGGCAGGCTCGGCTGCTGGATCGGCCGGCTCCTGTTGAGCCTCAGCGGATGGCAGCACCGTCTCGGGTTCCTGGAGAGAGTCAGAGGCGGTTTGGGTTGGGGAAGTGTCGCCGCTCATGCTGCCGGGCACGGTGGAATTGGCTTATGTTCCTGCTTCCACCTCACTTCCCACAAGCGGCGGAAGCCCGCACCTCTTCAACCATGGCCTGGGAAGCCGATCATCGCTGAAACGATCGTCAAGCCTGCCCCCTCAAGGATCGCCCCATGACTCCTGACACCCTGCAAGAGGACCCATCAGGCACCGATACCTCCGATCGCAAATCCCTCTTTGCCGATCTCGATCTCGGTCAAGCCGGCCAAAACCAAGCCAGCGCAGAGGCCATTGAGGATCTGGAGGCCCAGTCCAGTGAAGAGACGGCATCCCCCGTCTTGAGCCTGGTCAACCGCATTTTGGCAGAGGCCATCAGCGGAGGCGCCAGCGATATCCACGTTGAACCCCAACAAGATGGAATGCTCGTCCGTTTCCGCCAGGATGGGGTCTTGCGGACGATGGACAACCTGCCGAAGAATCTGGTTCCGGCCGTAACCTCCCGCTTCAAAATCATGGCCGACCTGGACATTGCCGAACGGCGATTGCCCCAGGACGGACGGATTCGTCGCAGCTTTCGCAAGCAGGTGGTTGACTTCCGGGTGAGCACGCTTCCCGGCCGCTTCGGCGAGAAGGTGGTGTTGCGAATTCTTGACAACAGTGCCACCCAGCTCGGCCTCGACACCCTGATCACCGACAGCACAGCTCGCAGCAATGTGCGGGATATGGGGAGCAAGCCCTTTGGGATGGTTCTGGTGACTGGACCGACCGGTTCAGGCAAATCCACCACCCTTTATTCCGTTCTCTCCGAACGCAACGATCCGGGGATCAACATCTCCACGGTCGAAGACCCGATCGAATACGGATTGGCCGGCATCACCCAGACCCAGGTCAATCGAGAAAAGGGTTACGACTTCGCCTCTGCCCTGCGGGCGTTCATGCGTCAAGACCCCGATGTGCTCCTGGTCGGAGAGACCCGAGACCTGGAAACCGCCCGCACTGCCATCGAAGCCGCCCTGACGGGCCACCTCGTGCTCACCACCCTCCATTGCAACGATGCCGTTGGCGCCTTTGCGCGACTCGACGAGATGGGTGTGGAGCCCTTTTTGGTGAGTTCCTCCCTGCTGGGTGTGGTGTCGCAGCGTCTCGTCCGACGCCTCTGCCCGGATTGCCGGATCCCCCACCATCCAGACCATGAGGAGTTGGCCCACTTTGGCTTGGTGGCCACCGATGAAGAATCCATCACCTTCTATCACGCCCACACCGTCTCGCCAGGGGCTCAAAACCGTTGCCCCACCTGCCGCGGCCGTGGCTATCGAGGCAGGGTGGGCGTCTACGAGGTGCTCACCATGAATGAAACCCTCTCAGCCGCCGTCGCGAAACGGGCCAGCACCCACGAGCTGCGCCGACTGGCCCTGGAATCAGGCATGAAAACCCTGTTGGGCTATGGCTTGGATCTGGTGCGGGAAGGCCTCACCAGCCTGGAGGAAGTGGAGCGGATGCTGCTCACCGACACCGGATTGGAGTCGGAGAGGCGGGCCAGGGCTCTCAACAGCCTCACCTGCCGAGGATGTGGCGCAGGCTTGAACGACGAATGGCTGGAATGCCCTTACTGTCTGAGGGTTCGTCGTTAGGAGGCAGGTTGAAGCCATGATGATTGAGGACTTGATGTCTGATCTGGTGAAGTCAGGCGGGAGCGACCTTCACCTGGCGGCCTATCAACCTCCCTATGGCCGCTTCAACGGTCAGCTGCGCCCTATGGCGGAAGATGTGGTGTTGAGCGAAGACCAGTGCAACAAGCTCATTTTTTCCCTCCTCAACAATTCACAACGCAAACACCTGGAACAAAACTGGGAACTGGATTGTTCCTACGGCCTACGCGGTGTGGCCCGCTTTCGTGTCAACGTCTATCGCCAGCGCGGCACTTATGCCGCTTGCTTGAGGGCACTGGGGGATTCCATCCCCGCCTTGAACAGCCTGGGCTTACCCCCCGTGGTGGAGGAGACAAGTCGAAAGCCCAAAGGGCTGATTCTGGTGACCGGACCCACCGGGTCGGGCAAAACAACCACTCTAGCTGCCCTGCTCAATCACATCAACCAGACCCGGGCAGAACACATCTTAACCATCGAAGATCCGATTGAATTCACATACAAAAATAGCAAATCTGTCATCCATCAGAGGGAAGTTAATGAAGACACCCGCAGTTTTGCCAATGCTCTTCGCGCTGCCCTTCGCGAAGATCCAGATGTGATTCTTGTGGGTGAACTTCGGGATCTGGAAACCATCCAACTGGCCATCAGTGCGGCAGAAACTGGGCACCTGGTCTTCGGCACGTTGCACACCAGTTCCGCAGCCCAAACCGTGGATCGCATGGTAGATGTGTTTCCATCTGCACAACAAACGCAGATTCGCGTGCAGCTCAGCAGCAGCCTGCTCGCTGTATTTTCGCAAACGCTGTGCAAAAGAGTCCGCCCAAAACCAGGTCAATTTGGACGCGTGATGGCCCAGGAAATCATGATCAACACACCTGCCATTGCCAACCTTATCCGAGAGGGGAAAACAGCCCAGATCTACTCTCAAATCCAAACTGGCGCCAAAGAGGGCATGTTCACATTGGAGCGTTCTCTTGCCAATTTGGTTCAGGAGGAAGCCATCAGTCATGCGGAAGCCATTCTCAAAACCACGCGGCCAGAAGAGCTTGATCGGCTCATGAATCAGTGATGACGGCCTTCACAGTTACTTACACCACAGCGGCAGGCAGAAAAAAAGAACTCACCCTCGAAGCTGCGAGCCCCTCAGAAGCGAGGCGTACCTTGCGACGGCGGGGAATCAGCTACGACAACCTCAGCCGCAAAGAGGTAGGGCGAGTGTCCTCCACAAGCTCGGCTCCCCAGAGCTTCTTGAGCCGCCTGCTTGAAAATCCACCCAGCATCAAAGAGAAAGCAATTTTTGCCAACAAACTCTCCACCCTGGTGAATGCAGGCGTCCCCATCCTGCGAAGCATTGACCTGATTCATCAACAGCAGAAATCTCCACTGTTTCGCCGCGCACTTGCCGGCATGATTGAAGAGGTTAACCAAGGGGAAAATCTTGCAACATCGATGCGGCGCTGGCCAAAGGTTTTCGACAAACTGAGCATCGCCATGGTGGAAGCGGGCGAAGCGGGTGGCGTGCTGGATGAAACCCTCAAGCGCTTGGCCAAGTTGCTTGAGGACAACGCAAAGCTTCAAAACCAGATCAAAAGCGCCCTTAGTTATCCGGTCACCGTTTTCGTCCTCGCCATCATGGTGTTCCTTGGGATGACTATTTTTGTGATCCCAACATTTGCTGAAATTTTTGAACAGCTTGGCGCCGAGCTACCGATCTTCACCCAAATGATGGTCGACCTCAGCAAGACCTTGCGATCTCCTTTCTCCCTGGTATTGGTCGGGATTTTGTTGATCACCGCCTGGGGAGCCAAAACCTACTACGACTCGCCCTTGGGTCGCCGACAGGTCGATCGTCTGGTTTTGCGTCTGCCGCTCTTTGGAGACCTGATCCAAAAAACAGCCACCGCTCAATTCTGCCGCACCTTGGCTTCCCTCTCCAAAGCGGGGGTTCCGATCATGATGTCTCTCGATATCCTGACGGAAACAGCAACAAATTCAATTTTTTCAGATGCCATCAGCAGCTCTCGCGTTGACGTGAGCGAGGGCATCCCATTGAGCGCGGCTTTGGCGATGAAAAATGTTTTTCCAGAGCTCGCGATCAGCATGCTTGTTGTCGGCGAAGAAACAGGAAACATGGATGGCATGCTCTCGAAAGTTGCCGACTTTTATGAAGATGAAGTGAGTGCCACAGCCAAGATGCTCACCTCGTTGATTGAGCCCTTCATGATCGTGCTCGTCGGTGGAATTGTGGCTTCCATTCTCGTGGCCATGTATTTGCCGATGTTCTCTGTTTTTGAGAAGATTCGCTGATCAATCTTTCGCTTCACTCGCCAATCGCACCTGTGCCAGGGCTTGTCCTGCCTGCCAGCCACTGGTCCAGCAGTGCTGGAAGTTGAATCCCCCCGTGACGCCATCGACATCAAGGAGCTCCCCGACCAGAAACAACCCGGGCTGAAGACGGCTCTCCATGGTGCCCCCCTTCACCTCCTTGAGGGGAACGCCCCCAGCCGTCACGAACTCCTCGCCGAAGGGTCCCCGACCCTTCACGGCATACTGGCTGGCCACAAGCGCAGTGACGAGAGCCCGTTGCCCTTGGCGGTCGAGGTCGGCCCAACGGCGATCGTCATTCAGCCCTGCCGCTGCCACCAACGCTGCCCAGAGGCGACGGCTGAGCGACGGCAGGGCCCGCGCCCCGGCAATCTGACGCCGGGCCTGTTGGAGCTTGGACTCTGCCAAAAGGCTCTCCACCTCCTGCCGTGGCAGCCCACCCGTCCAATCCACAACCAAGTTGGCCCGATAGCCCCAGGCTCTGAGCTGGCGGGCAGCAAAGGCCGTCAGACGCAGGGTGGCCGGTCCACTCAAACCCCAGTGGGTGATGAGCACCGCCCCTCGCTGACGAAAGGACGCTGCGGGGGAGGGGCCTGATGCAGGGGGGTGAAGGGTGAGTGCAACAGGGTCCAGGCTGACGCCCGCCAGAGCCGTGAGGGAGGGATCTGCCACAGCGAGGGTGAACAGAGAAGGAACGGGAGGCACCAAACTGTGACCCAATGAGCGAGCCAGCCGATGCCCGCTGGGATGGCTTCCCGTCGCCAACACCAGACGATCGGCTGACAGCTGTTGGCCATTCCGCAGAGTGACCAGGAAGCCCCCCCCGGGACGCGACTCTGCACGCTCAACAGCCATCCCCTGCCGCACTTGCACCCCCGCCGCCTGGGCTGCCTTGCGCAGGCAGGCCACCACCGAGAGGGAGGATTGGGAGCGGGGAAACAGTCGTCCATCCGCCTCTTCCACCAGCTCAAGCCCATGACGGCCAAACCACTGCAGAGATTCCCTGGGACCAAACCTCGAGAAGGGACCGAGCAGGGCCGGCCCACCCCGGGGGTAATGGGACGTGAGGGCACGCACGTCCCAACAGGCATGGCTGACATTGCAGCGCCCTCCCCCACTGATCCTCACTTTGTGGAGGAGCTCGGAGGTGGCCTCCAGCAGCCACACCTCCTCCAACCCGGCCCCAGCGGCCTCGATCGCCGTCATGAAACCGGCCGGTCCACCCCCAACCACCAGAACTGATGCGTGGCTGGCCAGATGGGTGGGCAGCATGGAACGATGCCAAACGCTTACCGCTTCAGTGTGGCGCCCATGCTCGACTACACGGATCGGCACTTCCGGGTGCTGATGCGTCAGGTGAGCCGCCACAGCCTGCTCTATTCCGAGATGGTGGTTGCCAGGGCGGTGGATCACCTGCTGAGGGAGGGTCCACCTCGCTGCAGCGTTGAGCGGCAACGGAGGCTGGAGAGGCTGCTTGGGTTTGATCGGCAAGAGAAACCCCTGGTGCTCCAGCTAGGGGGGGACACGCCCCATGAATTGGCGGCAGCCGCTCAGCTGGCCGCAAGCTGGGGATACGACGAGGTGAATCTGAACGTGGGCTGTCCGAGTCCAAAAGCCAGCCAGGGACATTTCGGCGCTTGCTTGATGGCGCACCCTGGACGGGTGGCAGATTGCGTTGCGGCGATGGCCGCGGCCAGCGGGTTGCCGGTGACGGTGAAACACCGCATTGGCATCGATGCACGGGATGGCTTTGACGAGCTGCTGGAGTTTGTCGACGCCGTAGCCGCTGCAGGCGCTGCGCGCTTCGCCGTGCACGCGCGCAAGGCCTGGCTGGCTGGTCTTGATCCCAAAGAAAACCGCACCATCCCCCCTCTGCGTTGGGACATCGTGCATCAGCTGAAACGGGAGCGGCCTGAGCTTTTGGTGGAACTCAACGGGGGACTGGAGAGCATGGCCACCTGCCAGGCCGAGTTGGAGGAGGTGGATGGGGTGATGGTGGGTCGGGCTGCCTATCAGCACCCCCTGCGCTGGGCGGAAGTGGACAGGGAGATCTTTGGGGACATCTCTCTGCCGCCCGTCAAACCCTCCGCGGTCGTGCTCGGGGTGATCCCCCATGCGGAACGCTGGTGTGATCAAGGTGGAAGGCTATGGGCGATCGCCCGACACCTGGTGCATGTCGTCGAGGGGGTCAAGGGGGCCAGGGGGTGGAGGGCCTCCCTCTCCCGGCGGGCCAGCGATCGCCAGGCGAGCGCACATGTGCTCGCCGAGGCGGCGCTTCAACTGGAGGAACAAGGGCTCTGAACCAGGGCCAGGTCGGTCCTCACTCGGATAGGGAGCTATCGCCCCCGCTGCGGCGACGTCGGGCACGGCCGGCATCAAAGGCATCGGTGCTGCGATCACCACCTCCGTAGCTGCGATCCTCCCAGTCGCGAGCCCCGGAGCCGCGATCCTCGCTGCGACCACCGCCATAGCTGCCGCCGCCGCCTCCATAGCCGCCGCCGTAGCCACCACCGCCACCTCGCCGAGGTCCACCACCACCGCCGCCACCGCCGCCGGAGCGAGGTTCAGCCTTGTTGATGCGCAGAGGGCGACCCATCAATTCGGTTCCTTGCAGCGCTTCGATGGCCTTCGTTTCCGACTCATCATTGGCCATCTCTACAAAAGCAAAGCCACGTTTGCGTCCGGTGTCACGCTCCAGAGGAAGGGAGCAGTTCACCACTTCGCCGAAACGTGCGAAAAGTTCAACGACGTCCTCCTGCTCAGCGCGGAAGGGAAGATTGCCTACAAAGATGCTCACGAAAGGGGCTGGGGGAACCGATACGGATGCCGAAGAGCCCAGTGGGATTCGGACCTTCGTAGATTAGACGGTCTCTGGAATCTGTCTCGTTCCAATGGGGAGGAGTGTTGCAGCATCATCACTGCAGCGCAGAACCCTCACCCTGCAGCTGCTTCAGAGCCAAGTCGAGCTGCCGCCGCACTTCCACAAAGCTGGTTCCCCCCTCGCTCCGGCGCGCCGCCACCACCTGGCGAGGGGCAATGGCGTCATAGATATCGACCTCGAAAGCGGGATGCAACCGCTGCCATTCCTCTAGGGAGAGCTGGGCCAGAAGCCGTCCCTGATCCACACACTGCTTCACAAGGCCGCCCACCAGCTGGTAAGCCTCCCGAAAGGGCACTCCCCTGGAAACGAGGTAGTCGGCCACATCCGTGGCATTGGCAAAGTCGCTGTGCACAGCGGCCTCCAAACGCTGGGGCCTGAACTCCAACCCCTCCTCAAACAGAATCGTCATCGCTTCAAGACAATCCAGGCAGGTGCGCACCCCATCAAAGAGAGCTTCCTTGTCCTCCTGAAAATCCTTGTTGTAAGCGAGGGGCAGGCCCTTCATCATCGTGAGCAACCCCATCAGGTGTCCGAACACACGACCGGTTTTGCCGCGCACGAGCTCGGGCACATCTGGGTTTTTCTTCTGGGGCATCAGGCTGCTGCCGGTGGCACAGCGATCGGTGAGGCCGATGAAGCCGAATTCCTCGCTGGCCCAGAGGACCACCTCCTCCGCCAGGCGGCTGAGGTGCACCATCACCAAGCTGGCCGCCGCCATGAACTCCACCGCAAAATCGCGATCGCTCACCGCATCCAGACTGTTGGCATAGATCGCCCCAAAGCCGAGTTCAGCGGCTGTTTGCCGACGATCGATCGGCACCGGCGTCCCCGCCAGAGCGGCCGCTCCCAGGGGGCAGATGTTCACGCGACGGCGCACATCCTCCAGGCGGGAGCGATCCCGCTGAGCCATCGCCACGTAGGCGAGGAGATGGTGAGCCAAGCTCAGGGGTTGGGCCCGCTGCAGATGGGTGTAACCGGGAATCAGGGTGTCGACATGCCGCTCGGCCTGGACAAGCAGGGCTCCCTCAAACCGCCGCAAGGCCCCATCCAGGGCGTCGATCTGGCGGCGCAGCCAGAGACGCAGGTCTGTGCCGACCTGATCATTGCGGCTGCGGCCGGTGTGGAGCTTCTTGCCGAGGGCTCCCAGCCGCTCGATCAGGCGGCGCTCGACCGCAAAATGCACATCCTCCGCTTCGATGCCGGGGCAAAATTGGCCAGCGGCGGCCTCCGCGCGGATGGCTTCCAGGCCTTCAATCAGCTGTTGGGCCTCGGCGGGACTGATCACCCCGCAGCTGCCGAGCATTCGCGCATGGGCAACGGAACCATCGAGATCCTCTTGGAGAAGTGTGATGTCAAAGCCAATCGAAGCATTGAAGCGTTCAATGGCTGGATTCAACCCCTGCTCGAAGCGATCGCTCCAGGTGGCCTGGCCCCCGGCCGCCACGGAGCTGGACGAAGAAAACTCTGTCGACATCCAGGGCCCACACGCTTGCCATCAGCTTGCCACTGTCGCTGAAGGGGGCATCGGCAGTGGAGGCAGCCTGACTTCATCGCGCACCTTGAGCACCACCAGGGACGCATCGTCCTCCAGCTGGCGATCGGCACCGAGGAAGCGATCAAGCCGGGCAAAGAGCTGATCGAGGATGCCCTGGGCTCCAGGTGCCGAAACGCAGGCCCCATGGAAAGCCTTCAGCAGCCGCTCCTCATCGAAGCGCTCGCCGCTGAAGCCCGTGGCCTCCGTGACGCCATCGGTGTAATAGAGGACCGCATCCCCAGGTTCCAGTTTGACCTGGCGACACTCATACTCCGCCTCGCTCTGCAGACCAATCAACAGCCCAGGGGCATCGAGGCGATCCACCCGGCTCTGCTGCCGCCTCCAGAGCAGGGGGGGGTTGTGGGCGGCATTGGCATAGCGCAGCAGGCGTGAGCGAGGGTTGTAATCGGAGTAAAAGAGCGTCACAAACCGGTGGGATTGGGCGAGATCTTCCTGGGCCAGATGGTTGAGGTCGTGAAGGATGCGATCCGGGGGCAGCCCGCTGAGCACCTCGGCCCGCAACATGCCGCGCAACAGCGTCATCAGCAGACCGGCAGGCACGCCCTTTCCCATGACATCACCCATCACCAGCGCCCATCGATCTCGCTCCCGCTTGCGGGGCGGCCCCTCCGGCCGGGTGGGAATGAAGTCGTAGTAGTCGCCACCCACCTGAAAGGCCGGCCGGCAGCGAGCCGCCAGCTCCACCCCTTCAATGACCGGGCAGCGATCCGGCAGGAGCTGGGCCTGGATCTCGGCCCCAATGCTCAGCTGGCGATCCAGGCGTTCGTGGCGACGGCTGTCCTCCTGAAGGGTGGCCGTCTCCAGGGCCACCCCGGTGAGATCAGCCACCAATTGCAGATGGCGTCGATGCACCTCGCTCCAGCTGTAGCCCTGGCGATCGCTGAACACGTAAAGCCGACCCCGCTGGCGGCTCCGCGCCACCACGGAAGTGGCAAACACCTGGGCGGGGGCGAGCAATCGGCTGATCAGACCATCCAAGAGGGCAGCCACAGCCTCCTCGCCTGAGAGAGCCTGCAATTGGGTGTCTGTGAGCGCTGCCAGCTGACGCAGCACCTCGCCGCAGCGTTCGCCGTTGGTGGCCTGCAGTTGATCGCGCCAGAGGCGGCCATCAGGGTGAAAGACCACCAAAAGGCTGCCCTGGCCTTCCACCAATCTGGCCGTGACCAATGGCACCAGCTCAAGAAAACGCTGCAGATTGGTGAAACTGCGCAGAGCAAATGCCAGTGATGCCAGCAACTCATGGTTGCGGCGTTGCTCGTGGCTCAGGCTGTCTAACAGCTGCCGCAAGGAAGCTTTCACCGTCAACGCCTGAGAATCAGACGGCGCTGCGGCAGGCGGAGAAGATTTAGACGATGGTTTGGGCGGCTGGCTGCCCAAGGGGCTGCCGCGATGGATCAGAAAGGTAGCAGCCTCCGGACGGATCGGGGGAGGTGATGTGCGCTTCTGATGAAGCGTCAGCGGGCCCGCCGCAAGGTATCCCGGGGCCGTTCCCCAAAGAGACGTCGATAGTCGGCAGCGAAATGGCCCGCGTTGTAGAACCCCCAGTCCCCGGCAATGGCGCCAATTTGAATGGCACCGGGATCGGCCTGAAGCAAGCACTTGCGAACGCCATGCAGACGGAGCAGCTTGAGGTAAGCCATCGGGCCCATGCCCAGGTGGTCCTTGAATCCCTGGATCAGGGTGCGACGACTGGCGTGGGCCTGGCGGCAGAGGTCGGCAAGGGTGACGGGGCGGCATGGATGGTCATGCATCCAATCCTGCACGTGTTTCACCAGCTCGATCCGAGCGGGAGGGCGGGAAGGCTTGGGAAGGGAAGGGCCGCTGATCAGGGCCTCCAGGATCAGGGGCAGGAGGTCTTCCACGATCAGGACCTGGGTGGCCGGGAGCCGCAGGCGCCCGGGATCCTTTTCCGCCAGGGCAAACAGCCACCGCAGATAGCGCCGGAGTGCCTCTGAGCTGGACGGACTCATCGGCAAGACATTGGTGGTTGGGGAGAGCTCTCCACAAAAGCCCGGCCAGCCGAACTGATCAGCCCAAGGGGCTAGAGCCTGAAGGGGAAGAAACACCAACCCCAAGCTCACCGCCTTCGGCAGAGTGAGATGAACCTCCCGAGAGGAATCCAACCCAAACAGGCTGTCGTGGGGCAAGGCCTGGCCATGGGAGCGGAGTGGGACCTCGCGAGACCGTGGATCCAGATCGAGGCTGATGGTGAGCACTCCTTGGGGCTTGGGGCCCAGGCTGTGCACGCGCCTGTCGAGCTGGAGCCGCACCAGCCGCAGCGGGGGAAGATCAAGAAGAAGCATCCTGCCGCCCAAGGCACCCCCCTCCAGCTGCAGCAATTGGAGATCCAAGCCCAGGCCTTGAAGGATCGCTTGCAGCTCCTCCACGGACATCCAACTCTCGGTGAATGCACCCGACATCAAGCCGGCCTGATCAACATGAGCTAGTAACAAAAAGAAACAATGGCCAGACCCTAAAAAGGTTCGCGTTTTTTGAGCGAAGTCATTCGATCAGCCCTGCAAAAATTTTAATGGCTGTTTTCCGTCTCGCAGCTCCCCGGCACCTTCCATGACCTCCAGCCAGATCGAACCTCACCAGAGTCTCTGGGGTTTCGGGCCCTACACGCTCGACGCGGAGGGCCATCTCTGGCTGGGGCCCACGGCCATCCACCTGGCTCCCCTGCAGCGACGTTTGTTGCTGGCTTTGGTGCGCCAGAGGGGGCAGGTGCTCTCTAGGGAAAAGTTGCTGCAACAGGTCTGGGGACACGACCATGTGAGCGAGGTGAGCATTTCGCGCACCGTCCATGGGTTGCGCCGAATCCTGGCGAACGGTCCCCTTGGATCAACCGTGATTCGCACCATCTATGGCGGTGGCTACCGCCTGGAGGTGCCTATCCATGTGATGGCGACGAAGAACGGCGTCAGCAAGGAGGGACAGGAAAGCGGAGCCGGATTCCCCACGGACCAAACCCTGGGCACCTACGTGGAAGGGCTGGTCTGGGTTCGTCAGCGCGACCCCCGCGAGCTGATCCGGGCCGAGGGCTTCCTGCGCCGTTGCGCGGAGATGTCTCCAGATTTCACGCCAGCCTTGCTGCAGCTGTGCGCAAGCCAGCTGGCGCAGTACTTCTGGGGGTTGCTCCCAGCCGAGCCCCTCGAGCCACTCCTGGAGAAGCTTCTCAAGCAGGCGGAAGCCTCCGGGAAAATGGCCTCCGAGGTGTTGGCCCTGCGCGTGGAAGTGCTCTCCCTCCTCCACTGGCAACCAGAGCTGGCTGAAGCCCGTTTCGCTGGCTGGCTGCCTGGCCAATTGCCAGCAGGCACTGCCAGACACAGCTGGGCTCGCCATCTGCTGGCCACGGGCCGCCCCGCCGAGGCTCTGCGCCTGTTGGAGCCCCTGCTTGCACCGGATTGCCCGAATGGGTGGTTGCTCGCTGCGATGGCCTGGTGGATGCAGGATGAGCACCGGAAGGCCATCCTCTGTTTGCAGAAACAGCTCCAGATTGATGGCCATCTCGTGGCTCCCCAGCTCTTTCTGAGCCTCGTGCTGGCCTCAGCGGGGCGCCCCGCTGAGGCCCTGGGAGAGCTGGAGGCGTCCTCCATCGCCAGGACGCCCAACAACGGACTTCAGGCGCTCGCAGCCCTCACCTTGGCTCTCTGTGGGAAGAGCGTCCAAGCAAAAGCCCTGCTGCAGTCAGCCCTGGGCCGAAGCGCTCCAGAACTCACGATGACAAGCGTCTGGGGGCTGACTGCCGTGGTCGTCGGGGAAGAAGAAACAGCTTCGACGCTCCTGGAGAGGGCGGTGCACATCCGTTGTGGCCTGGCACCGTTCCTGCAGCACTTGCCGCTGCTCCACCGCTATTCGGGGAGTCCGGCTCTTGGGGGATTCCAGGCAGGGATGACGAAGCATTTCCATTGCACTTTTTGAGTGGGCACCCGAGGACGCTCTGGACATGATTCGGGTGACAGTATGCGCCAATCGTTCTCCCCATGCCCAACGGTCAACCCAACATCCTGATCCTCTGGGGCGATGACATCGGCCAGAGCAATCTCAGCTGCTACAGCCACGGGCTGATGGGGTACCAGACCCCCAATATCGACCGCGTGGCGCGGGAAGGCGCCAAGTTCATCCACTACTACGCCGAGCAAAGTTGCACCGCCGGTCGAGCCGCCTTCATCACCGGCCAGAGCGTGTATCGCACGGGGCTGAGCAAGGTGGGTCTGCCGGGCGCCGAGCTGGGCTTCCGCGCCGAGGATCCCACCATTGCCGAGCTGCTCCAGCCCTTGGGCTACCGCACCGGGCAGTTTGGCAAAAACCATTTCGGCGACAGGGACGAGCACCTGCCGACAATGCACGGCTTCGATGAATTCTTTGGCAATCTTTACCACCTCAATGCCGAGGAGGAACCGGAACTGCGCGATTACCCCGGGGAGGACGATCCAGAGTTTCCCAACTTCCGCAAGCGCTTTGCCCCGCGGGGTGTGCTGCACAGCTGGGCGAATGGCGATGGCACCCAGCGCATCGAGAGCACCGGCCCCCTCACCTGCAAGCGAATGGAAACGGCCGACGACGAGTTTCTTTTGGAGGCCAAGCGCTTCATCCGAGAGGCCGTGGCCTCCGGGGAGCCGTTCTTCGTGTGGTTCAACACCACCCACATGCACTTCCGCACCTACGCCAGGCCCCAGGATGTGGGCCGCAGCGGACGCTGGCAATCGGAATACCACGACGTGATGATCTATCACGACGAGTGCATCGGCCAGATGCTCGACCTCCTCGATGAGCTCGGCATCACCGACGACACGATCGTGATGTACAGCACAGACAACGGGCCGCACATGAACAGCTGGCCCGATGCCGGTATGACCCCCTTTCGCAGTGAGAAAAACACCAACTGGGAAGGCGCCTTCCGCGTGCCGGCCATGGTGCGCTGGCCTGGCCACATCCCTGCCGGCACCAACCTCACGGGCATCTGCAGCCACCTCGACTGGCTGCCCACGCTGCTCGCCGCGGCCGGGGAACCGGAGATCAAGCAGAAGCTCCTCGACGGCCATCAGGTGGGCAACAAAACCTTCCGCATCCACCTGGATGGCTACAACATGCTCGAGTACTGGACGGGCAAAACGGAGAAGAGTCCCCGCAAGGAGTTTTTCTATTTTTCAGATGACGGCGATCTGGTGGGGCTCCGCTACGACAACTGGAAGTTTGTGTTTAAAGAGCAGCGCTGCCCAGGCACCTGCCAGATCTGGGCCGAGCCTTTCGTTGAGCTGCGCGTTCCCAAGATCTTCAACCTACTGACTGATCCCTATGAGCGTGCAGATATCACCTCGAACACCTACTGGGATTGGATGTTTGACCACATTTTCCTGCTCGTGCCCGCCCAAACCTACGTGGGCGAGTTCTTGAAAACGTTTGTGGCCTATCCGCCCCGCCAAAAAGCTGCCAGCTTCTCCCTGGAGAGAGTGATGGAGACCATTGAACAGGCGGCCAGCGGGGCCGCCTGAAGCCGACCATGGGGACCCGGCGAACGGGCCACACCAGCACCGCCCCTTCGGCCACCGGCCAGGCCGGACGACCGGTGGGGCGGCCACCAGCGCGCGACATGGTGTGGATCCCAGGGGGATGCTTCCTGATGGGATCCGATCACCACTATCCGGAGGAAGCCCCGGCCCACAGGGTGGAGGTGAAGGGGTTCTGGATCGATCGTGCCCCGGTGACCAACGCTCAATTCCTGAAGTTCGTCAAAGCCACGGGCCACCTCACCCTGGCCGAGCAACCCGCTGATCCGACGCTGTATCCAGACGCCCTGCCAGAACGGCTGGCTCCCGCCTCCATCGTGTTCGTGCCACCAACCGGACCGGTGGGACTTGGGGATCCCTACCAATGGTGGCAGTACGTGCCCGGAGCGAATTGGCGCCATCCGGAGGGGCCAGGCAGTTCGATCAAAGGCAGGGAAAACCATCCCGTGGTGCACATTGCCCATGCCGATGCCCAGGCCTACGCCAGCTGGGCCGGGAAGCTGCTCCCCAACGAAGCGGAGTGGGAACGGGCCGCATGGGGGGGACAAGAAGGGATGGACTACGCCTGGGGCAACGAGCTCCACCCGGGGGGACAACCCCGAGCCAACACCTGGCAAGGCAACTTCCCTCATCACAACAGTCGGCTCGACGGCTGGGAGCGCACCTCGCCGGTTGGAAGCTTTCCCGCCAATGGCTATGGCCTCGTCGACATGATCGGCAATGTGTGGGAATGGACCGATGAGTGGTATCAGGAGCACCGACAACATCAATCCACAGCCGGCAGTGCTCAAGCTGAGGGACCTGTCGATGGGGAGGACCAGAACGGGGGGTGTTGCTCATCCCTCGGGGAGAAGCCCGATGCCGA
Source organism: Cyanobium sp. (assembly GCA_046081785.1). GTDB lineage: Bacteria > Cyanobacteriota > Cyanobacteriia > PCC-6307 > Cyanobiaceae > Cyanobium. The sequence goes on along the minus strand of JBJTWN010000198.1, from coordinate 30,684 downwards.
GCACGCCAGACGTCAGCAAAGTGTGGATCCCACTTCTCAGCATGGAGCCATCCCGCGCAAGGTGGTGAAAGGTGGATCCTTCCTCTGCGCACCGAACTACTGTCAGCGCTATCGGCCTGCGGCTCGACTGGCCCAGGGCATCGACACCTCCACCTGCCACATGGGGTTCCGCTGCATCGTGCGGGTCGCTGAACCTTGAAACCAGCTGAAGCAACTCGCCGGGGCAGGCGACTGCCCCAAGCAATCTTTCCAGAACAATCCTTGGCTCGCAAACGGCGCAATATCAGCGATTGGCTGTTGGCTTAATCCATTGCGGCCAGATGGTTTTCGAGCTTCAACTTCATGAGTTGGTTGCACTTTGTTTCACGATGCCACTCCACACCTGACGCCGCTGATCAGCCTGCTCAGCCTTCAGATAGCCGTTCCTGATCCGGTATGTCGACGCATCCGGCAGCGTTGCCCTCACCACTGCAACCCGCCTCCTTCAAAGCCCAATGGGCGACAGCCGTTCTGATGGGAGCCGCTCTGACCCTGACCCTCAGCCCAGGAGCAGCCCGCGCCGAGGTCCTCTATGCCCTGGAAACAAAATGCGCCATCAAAGGAGCGGTGCCGGTTGGCTGCACGGTGGAAGCGGTGGATGAGGCAGGAGCCACCCTCTACCGCCACACGATTGGCACCAAAACCCACACGCTGCGCATCAGCGATCAACCCGCTCGCTTCGCCCTTTGGGACGCCAGCAGCAACAGCTGGAAGCCCCTGCGCAATGCCGCCGTGCAGTTCTCAACCAACACCTTGTGCCTCAATGACAAGGAGTTGTGTGTGGTCAATCCCAACTACCTCAACAGCCTGCTCCAAGAGAGACCAGATTTCCGCGAGAGAGATCTGATCCGCGTTCACTTTGCCAGCAATGGTCGGGTCGACATCCTCTGCTACGACAAGGGTTGCGACCTGGTGGCCCAGCGAAAGGAGGCGAACTGATGAAACGGCCTTTGCTGCCAGTGCTCAGCCTGGCAACGGCAACCCTGGTTGCCTTGCCGACCCTGCCGCTGCTGGCGTTCGACGCTGACCCCTCAGCAACCAGCCGTCCTGCCCTGCTCTTGGCCCGAGGTGGCGGTGGGGGCGGGCGCGGCGGTGGTGGTGGTGGCCGCGGTGGCGGCGGTGGAGGGCGAATGCAAGGGGGTGGCGGCGGAAGCCGTGCCCGCACAGGCTTCAGCGGGGGAGGCAATTTCACCCGTGGCAACAATCGGCCAAGCGGCGGTTTCAGCAGTGGCGATCGACTCAACCGGGTGGGAAATCCCTCCATCCAACGGCAGCGCGTCGACGGCCTGGGGGATCGCACGGGGAACCTCGGCGATCGAAATCGGACCTTCAACAGAGAAGGCGACCGCACCTTGAACCGCAATGGCGATCGCAACATCAACCTGGATCGGGGGGATCGCTCGATCAACGTGGATCGAGGCAATCGCTCCATCAATGTGGATCGCGACTGGAACCGTCAAGTGGATATCAACAACATCAACCTCAATCCAGGTTGGGCGCGGCGTGGCTGGGGTGTGGCCCGGCCCTGGAATTGGGGCTGGTATGGCGGATGGAGCAATCCCCCATGGGGTTGGTGGGGCGCCAGTGCAGCAGTTTGGGGGATAGGCACCCTGGCCACCGCTGCCATCATCAACGAGGCCGTCAACAACGCCGTCACCAATAATGTCACCTACATCGTTGTACCTAACACTGGCTACGAGCTGCAATTCGGCACCATCCAGCCCTACGGCAACTACTCCGTGAGCTTCGTGGTGACGGCTAATGGCTCCAGCTATCAGCTCACGGCAGATTGCAATGCGGGCGCCATCAATGGCCGTCAGCCCAGCTCAGCCCAGGAAGCAGAGCTTCTGAATGCCGTTTGCCAAGTGGCGTACGGAAACGCGACTTGATCCAGCGGCTTCCTCCATGCCACCCCCACCCGCCAGCGTGAATCTCACCAACGAACTAGCGAAAGAACGCAACCGGGCTGCGGCCGAGCGCACCCTGATGGCCTGGATTCGCACGTCTCTGTCGCTGATCAGTTTCGGCTTCGGCGTCGACAAGGTGATCGGCGCCATCAACCGAAGCCGCTGGGGAGATTCCGCCCGGGCCGATCTCTCGGTGCGCTTGATGGCCATTGCCTTCATCCTCACGGGGATCGGCGCCCTTGCTGCAGCCACGGTGCAACACAAGCGCATTCTGCGTCGGATCATGCGAGATGATTTCACGTATTACCAAGCCACATCCCTGGGCATCGGCACCGCCGTGGCCCTGATGACCATCGGTGTGCTGTGCCTGATCATCCTCATCCGAGGCGCTGCCCTGTGAGCGGCCACCAAAACGGGATGGACCATCGCGATGCTTGAAGCCATTCAGGAGGTGCTTGAACCGCTAAGCACGGCAACCCGGGTCCTCCTGGAGGCCCTCTCGGTGCTCACCGTTCTCTACGGACTGATCGCCATCTCCCGGCAGGCCCTTCCAGGCCTAGGGCAGCGACTGCCAACCCGCCCTTCCAACATGGCCCGCCTCACCTTTGGCAGCTGGCTGGCATTGGCTCTCGAATTTCAGCTTGGTGCTGACATTGTGGCCACCACCACCAGTCCAACCGAGAGCAACCTGATCCAGCTGGGTGTGATCGCCGTGATCCGAACCTTTCTCAACATTTTCCTGGGTCGTGAAATCGAGGCCGAGCAGCGCTGGCAGGAGGAGGCCGACCGGCGTGCGACCTCAAGAGAGAGCAGACACAGGGGTTGAACCGCGCACCCTGGCTCCTGTTCAAACCTGCCCCCCCCTTCTCCATGACCCTACAAATGTTGCTGATCCTGCTGGTCAAGACCAGCGTCATCACCTTGATGGTGAGCCTGGGTCTGGGGCTTCAGCTGGAAACCCTGGCGCTCTTCCGGAACCGACCGTGGCTCCTCCTGCGAAGTCTTTTGGGCACCTGCGTTCTCGTGCCTTTGGTGGCCCTCGTGTTGCTCAAGTTGCCCATGAGCTCCGAGATGTCTGCAGGGGCCCGGTTCGGTATTGCACTGATGGCCCTCTGCCCCAGTGCCCCCCTGACCCTGCGAAAGGCAGATCGCCAGGGAGGTGATCGCCACCTGGCGGCCCTGCTCCAGGTGGCAGCAGCGTTGGTGGCCGTCATCACCATCCCGCTGCTCACCGATGTGTTTCGCAGCACCTACCAAGTGGAGGGCTGGAACATCGCCCCAAAAACTGTGGCCGCCCAGGTTGCTCTTGTGCAGGTCCTACCTCTGACAGCCGGGCTACTGCTCAGACACTGGTTCCCTCAAATCGCGGCTCGCTGGACTGTTCCGATCCAAAAAACAGCTCACTTGGTCAATTTAGCTCTGGTGGGGCTCATTCTTTTTATGGTGTTCCCCAGAGTGCTCTCATTTGCTGAAGAAAACCTGGTGGCTCTGGCGGCGATGGTGCTAATGACCTTCGCCGCCCTCAGCATTGGTTACGCCCTGGGGGGGACCAACGCACAGGAACGCACAACAACTGCCGTGGTGACGTCGATGCGCAATCCAGGGCTCGCTCTGCTGTTCGCCACCGCCCATGGCAAGGACGTTTCAGGCATCAAACTGGCGATCCTCACTTATTTATTGGTGACGATCTTGGGATCGATTCCCTTCTACCGCTGGTCAAAAGCCCAAGGGATGGCTTGATTGATCGCCAATCAATGTCGCGTCACTCACGGCGTTGACGGAGCACGAGATCAATCAGCTGCAACACGGATGCCGCTGCGGCAGCCACATAGGTGAGAGCAGCAGCGTCCAGGACGCGTTTCACACCATCGGCCTCCGCCTGGGTGGAAACAATTCCCGTGCTTGCCAGAACAGCTTTAGCGCGGTTGGAGGCATTGAATTCCGTCGGCAGGGTGATCAGTTGAAACACCACCACAGCTGCGAACAGCCCGATACCCGTCCAAATCAGAAGCGGTGCGAACGAGAGCTGGCGCAGGAGAAGCCCTGCCATGAAGGGGAGAAACCAGAGCATGTTGCCCAGATTGCAGAGGGGCACCAGGGCTGAGCGCCACACCAGAGGGGGATAGCCCACCTTGTCTTGGATGGCATGGCCAGCTTCGTGGGCAGCCACGGCAATCGAAGAGATCGACTGACCGTCATACACGTGAGGCGAAAGTCTCAGGGCTTTGGCGAGCGGGTCGTAGTGGTCGGTGAGGAAACCTTCATGGCGCTCAATCCGCACTCCTTGCACGCCAGCGCTTTGCAACACGGCCTGGGCCGCCTCGGCACCGCTGAAGCCTGAGCGGACGCCGACCTTGGCAAAGCGATGGAAGGTGCTTTGCACACGCCATTGAGCCCAGAGACTGAAGAGGAGGGCGGGAATCGTGAGAACGAGATACTGGAGGTCGAAGAACATAGGTAGGTTCTGTTAGGTGGCCCCTCGGGAAGATAGGAAGGGAGCGATTGGAAAAATCGTAAGGATTGCACTTAGAGCAAGTTGCTGCCCCGCTGGGCGGATCACCGACAACCTGCCAAGAAGCTGGATGACCAAGCGTGGTTCAACGGCGCCGGCCGGTGAGACGACCCACCAGAAAACCGAGCACAGCTCCAAGCACCAATCCCGCCACACCCCCCTGAAGACGGAGCAGCTGACGCCACAGCAAGGGATTGACCTGCCACACCACAGTGGGCAACAGGGCCAACCCAGCGAGAACAAGCACCCCGACAGCGATGGTGACGAGCGCCGGGAGGGAAACCACCCGGCTGAGGCGTGGGCGGCGGCGACGGTTTGGTGCGGGGGGACGCTGGCTTGGCATCAGGAGGCGAGGAGCGCCTCCACAAACTCGAAGCTGTTGAAAGGGCGCAAATCGCGGAGGCCCTCACCAGCACCGATGAAGCGGATCGGAAGACCCACCTCCCGACACACCGCCAGGGCAACGCCTCCCCTGGAGCTGCCATCCAACTTGGTGATGACCACACCGGTGAGCCCAGCGGCCTTGGCGAAGGCCATCGCCTGCCGCAGGCCGTTTTGGCCTTGGCTGGCGTCCAACACCAACAAAGACTCGACAGCTGCCTCGGGAGCGAGTTTGTCGACAATGCGGCGCACCTTGCTGAGCTCCTCCATCAGATTGTGTTTGGTCTGCAGGCGGCCGGCCGTGTCGACCAACACCAGCTCCGTGCCCTTGGCCTTGGCACTGCTGATCGCATCGAAGACAACGGCGGCTGGATCAGCATTGGCACTGGGATTCGAGATCACGGATACACCACTGCGCTCACCCCAGATGCGCACCTGTTCAACAGCCGCTGCCCGGAACGTATCGGCGGCAGCAATCAAACAGCTGTAACCACTTCGCACAGCCAGGTTGGCCAACTTGCCGAGGGTGGTGGTCTTGCCCACCCCGTTCACGCCCACCATCAGCCAGATATTGAGACGATCCCGTTCCGGAGCCAGGAGCTCGCGCCCGCTAGCCGCGATGGGCTGCTCCAACAGATCGCGCAGTTGTTCCTTCAGAAAGCGCAGGCCCTCGCTGCCATCCACCACCTCCTGGTTGAGCCGATCCCGAAGGGCATCCAGCACCTGATCGGTGGCCTGTACACCAACATCGGCGCGCAGCAGGGTGGTTTCCAAATCGTCGAGCACCTCCGGGGTGAGGGGATCATCCCCAAGCGTTTCGAGCAGCTGGCTGACAAGACCGCGTCGGGTTTTTTCCATGCCACGACGGAGTCGGGCCAACCAATCGATCTCTTCCAAAGAAACCTGATCAGCGCGGCGCCCCTGGGCAGCGAGCACCTCCGCGGACCAGGTGAAAGCCTCATCAAAATCCCCCAGGCTGGGCTCCGCCTCCTCTGCGCTCGCGGGGACTGGGGTCCCTCCAAGGCTGGTCTCCTGCAGGGCCTGGGCTTGTTGCAGTGAGGACGGCTGCGCGGGTGGGGGGGCTGAGGTCGGAGACAGCGCCACCTCCATCAGGTCCTGCTGGCGTTGACTGCGTTCAGCCGCCGCACGCTCAAGCAGGGAGAGGGAAGATGGGGCGGGAGTGGCGGGAGGAGCGTCCTGAACAACAGTCTCAGGAGGCTGGGAGAGCTGGGGCTGCGCGGTTGGCGGGGCCTCAGGAACGGGTGGAGGGGCTGCTGGAGCCGCCACGGCACTCTCAACCGGGCGCGCTGCCTGTTGCTCCGCTTTCAGGCGGGCGTAGGCCTCACGGGCCCAGGCCAGGGCATCTGCATCAATACCAGCCGGGGCTGGCTCAGGCGGAGGTGAAGACGGCTGGGGGTCTTCCCCAACAATGCCTTCGATGGATGGCTCTGGCGCAGCTGTTTCTTGGGGGGGAGCCTCCACTTGAGCAGCCGTTTCAGCCGCTGGCTTGGGCTGAACCGACCGACGTTGGAACCAATCAAACACCATGACGTTTCACACCCTTGCTGCGGTATAGCGGCCCAGAACGCCATTGATCATCCGCCGCCCCTGCTCATCGCTGTAGCGGTTGGCCAGTTCCACCGCTTCATTGCAAGCGACGGCAGACGGTGTATCAAAGCGATCGAGATCCACCACAGCCAAGCGAAGGATGTCTCGATCAATGCGCGGCAGACGGCTCAGCCGCCAACCTTCCATCACGGCATCCAACCTGGAATCAATGGCCTCGCGGTCTTGGCACACAGCCCCTGCCCGCTCAACAGCTCCACGACACACGGCCTCCTGATCGGCGAGCATCAGCAGTCGTGGAATCTCCAGGCTGGCGGAGAGCAGGTTGAGAGCCTGTTCACCATTGGCAATTCCCTTTTCCAGGTGCTGTCTCACCTTGGGCAACTGAGCCTCACCTCCAGCCTGCAACTCGCTGTCGAGCAAGTTCTGCTGGGCCTGCTGCAGGGCTTGCGCTGAACGCTCCAGGCTCTCTCGCACATGTTCGGCAAGGCTGGCCAGGGCTCGTTCCAGGAGGCCGAGCAAGGTGGTGTCGGAGGGAACGGAGGCCGCTCCACGATCGGAGAGCTGGGCGAGCGTGAGCAGGGCCAGTTCACGGGAAAGGCTGCGGCTCTGCATCAGGAGAGCTGGGGGGCACGGAGTTGGGCCAAGAGGCTGGAAAAACTTCTTGTCGAGGGAGCTTCTCGATCGTCTGGGCTGACGATACCGGCAGAAATGATGGTGCGGAAGGCATCCTCCACGCTGAGATCAATATCGCGGACAGATCGTTCAGGAACGACAGCATACCAGCCCGTGGTGGGGTTGGGGGCCGTAGGGATGAACACGCTCAGCATGGTTTCTTGAAAGTCAGACTGGATGGATGCACCCAGAACCCCGGTGACAAAACCAATGGCATAGAGGCCTTCTCGGGGGTATTCCACAAGCACAACACGGCGGAAACGGGTGGAGTTATCGCGCAGAAATGTTTCCAGAAGCTGTTTGAGGGTTTTATAGACCGAGCCCGCCAAAGGAATGCGCAGCAGGGTGCCCTCGCCAAATTCCAACAACCATCGACCCACAATATTTCGGGCCATCAGGCCGATGAGCAAAATTCCCAACAAGGGAACAAGCAAGCCCAGACTGAGGTTGATCAGCTCCTGCAGCAAAGGATGGAGCGTATTGAAGGGATTGAACTGCTTGGGGATCGACGTGAGAAAGGCCAGAACAAAGCGGCTCACGGTGGTTGCCAGCCAAATCGTGGTGGCCAGAGGGATCACCACGAGCAAGCCCGCAATCAGATCATTCTTCAGATCTTCCTGAAGACGCGATCGGAACGGCTGTTGATCAGGTCTGGGACTGGAGGGAACCAAGACCAACACGGAAAGGACACGCCTTCAAGGTAGCTCCCAGGCCATTCAAAGGACGCTGCCAAGACAAAGCAGGGTAAACGCCACAATCAGAGCGATGGAACCAAAAGAGGATCCATAGCGGCGCTGGTTGATGGCCAGCTGGCCCGTTTGCTGAGCCTGCTTGAACTGGTTTTCCATCTGCTGCAACTGGCGATCGACAAAAGCCCTGGCCGATTGGATCTTCTGGGCATCGGTCGCCCCGGGGGGCACTTGACCAGCCGCCTCGGCCTGGCGCAACAACTGCCTGAGAACCTCAGGATTCTTGCTCTGCTCTCGTGCCATCTCCAGCTGGCCTTTTTTGGCGGCCAATTGCTGATCGGTCTCCTCCTGCATCAACCTGTCGCCACCGAACACGATCGGCAAGGAAGCCGTCAACAGCACAGCCATCAGTCCGCTCAGGATGCAGACCGTCCAAAGCAGAGGCAAGCGACGCCATCCGTTCTGATCGTCTAGTCGGCCAGCCAGATACATGAATAACAATCCCACCAGGGCCATGGGGGATTCCTTGATCAATCGCTCCGCCACCAGTTGCCGGAAGGGCTCGGCCTGCCAATCCCAAAGCGCCAGCACGGCGAGCATCTGAAGAAGGGTGAGCACCACCAGGGTGATTCCGATCCAGCGAAGGATGGGGCTGAAACGATCGGAGGATGCGAGAGCCACTGGGGCAAGCCGTACTTTGGGGACTTTACCGACCAAAGTGGATCGCAACCCTTGAGACAGGCCCCACTGCTGGTTGAAGACCTCAAGGCCCAGGCAAGCGGCCTGGGTTTCGATCCTGTTGGGATCGCTACCGTTCCCGGGAGTGCCAGGTTGCCCCTGCGGCAGGCCTCCTTGGAGCGTTGGCTGGAGGCTGGCCATCAAGCCGATATGGGGTGGATGGCTGATCCCCGTCGGCGCTCCATCGAGGCCCTGTTGCCTGGTGTGCGCAGCGTGGTGGCAGTCGCCCTGAGCTACCACGTCAATGCCAGGCCCAGCCCCCACAGCCTGCGGGTGGCCCGCTACGGCTGGGGTCGCGACTACCACCGCGTGATCGATCAGCGTCTCCGGCGACTGGGGCGCTGGTTGGAGGAAAGGGTTCCAGGCTGTGGCTGGCGGGCCTGTGTGGATAGCGCGCCCCTGATGGATAAAGCCTGGGCCGAAGAGGCGGGAGTGGGTTGGATTGGCAAGAACGGCAATCTGATTCACCGGAAGCGTGGTTCCTGGCTTCTGCTTGGACATCTGCTCACAACAGTGCAACTCCCCGCAGACCAGCCTTCTCCTTCCCTGTGCGGCAGCTGCAGCCGCTGCATCCAGGCCTGTCCCACCGCGGCCATCAGCGAGCCCTTCGTGGTGGATTCCAGAAGGTGCATTGCGTATCACACCATCGAGAACCGTGATGCACATCTGCCCCAATGGATCACACCGCATTTGCAGGGGTGGGTGGCCGGTTGCGATCTTTGCCAGGAGGTCTGTCCATGGAACCGGCCCGATTTACCGGTCTCCAACGACCAGGATGTGCAACCAAGGCCTTGGTGGCTCGATCTCCATGGCCAAGATGCCCTGGCCTGGAGCGAGGAGGAGTGGGATGCAAGGCTGCGGGCCTCCGCCCTTCGACGGATGCGGCCCTGGATGTGGCGGCGCAATATTGAGGCAGCGCTAGGCGGAGGGGGAGCCAGTCTCTAAGCTCAAAGCAAAATGGTGTATTTCCGTGGGCCGTCGCCTCAGACGCTTTCTTCTGCCGGCCATTTTGGGCCTGATCACATGCCTGGGACATCCCTCAGCCGCCATGGTTCCTTATGTGTTCATGCCGGCACCCAAAAGCCTAGAGGAGGCCGGCCTGGGCATCGCTGAGGAAGCCTTGCAGATGCTCAGGCTTGGGCAGCCTGAATATGCAGCCCGGCTAGCTGAGCTCACGGTTCGGCTCTTGCCCTCCGACCCGAGGGGCTGGTTGCTCCTGGCGGAATCCCAGCTGCGCAGCAACAAGTCCGACCAGGCCCTCTATGCCCTGGGAAAAGCCAAAGCCCTTGATCCAAACAACCCCGGCGTTTGGTTTGCTGAGGGAGCCCTGGCCCTACGCAGCGACAAACCGGCTGATGCCCTGACCCTGATCCAAAAAGGGCTGCAACTGGATCGGCGCAATCCAGGCGCCTACTTCGATCTTGGCAACGCCCACATTCTGTTGAGCCAACCTGACAAAGCCTTGCAAGCTTTTAATAAAGCTTCGGCTCTCCGCAACAACTTCTGGGAAGCGATCAACAATCAGGGCCTGGTGTTGTTTGAGCGGGGACAACGTCAAGAAGCGATCAAACGCTGGCGCAAAGTGCTCACGATCAAGCCCGGGGTGGCCGAGTCTTCCTTGGCTCTGGCTTCGGCGCTCCACCACGACCAGCCCTCCAACACGGAAGAACCCTTCCGCCTGGCCGAATCAGCCCTGGCGGACGATCCAAATTATGTGAAGGAGGAGTATCAAAAAGAGCAGCTCTGGGGACCCAAATTGCGTGAGGCGGCTCGTCAGCTTCTGGCCGAGCCCTCCCTGAAGCCTGCGGTGGAGAGGGCCAAGGCCAATGCAACTGGCAGCCAAGAATCGGAATAGGCCCCTGGAGCATCGGCGTTTCGATCTGTAGGCTGAGCCCCGTCATCCGCCCCACCTTGCCAGCTTCGGATGGCCGACACACGCTCAGGCAATCGCAAGGACCCGGGCAACGATCCGGAGAACGACTCCCGAATCGAGCCGATTGCCCTCCATCAGGAGATGCAGCGCTCCTACCTGGAGTACGCGATGAGTGTCATCGTGGGTCGGGCGCTTCCCGATGTCCGCGATGGCCTCAAGCCCGTGCAGCGGCGCATCCTGTATGCCATGCACGAACTCGGACTCACGCCCGATCGGCCTTACCGCAAGTGCGCTCGGGTGGTGGGCGATGTGCTCGGCAAATATCACCCCCACGGGGATCAGGCGGTCTATGACGCCCTGGTGCGCCTGGTGCAGACCTTCGCCAGCCGTCACCCCCTGCTCGACGGCCACGGCAATTTCGGATCGGTAGATGACGATCCGCCAGCGGCGATGCGCTACACCGAAACCCGACTGGCCCCGATCGCCAACGAGGGCCTTCTCGATGAGATCGGCAACGACACGGTGGATTTCACCACCAATTTCGATGGCTCCCAACAGGAGCCCGCCGTGCTTCCTGCCCAGCTCCCGTTCCTGCTGCTCAACGGCTGCAGCGGCATCGCCGTGGGGATGGCCACCAGCATTCCTCCCCACAATCTCGGGGAAGTGGTGGACGCCCTCATCGCCCTGATCCGCCAGCCCAACCTCTCGGATGAGAAGTTGCTGGAGATGGTGCCAGGCCCGGATTTCCCAACGGGTGGTGAGGTGCTCATCGGCAGCTGGGTGCGCGACACCTATCTCACGGGCCGAGGCAGCATCCCCATGCGCGGGGTGGCTCACATCGAGGAGGTTCAGCCCGGCAAGGGACGCCATCGACGGGGAGCCGTTGTGATCACGGAATTGCCCTATCAGCTCAGCAAAGCCGGTTGGATCGAAAAACTGGCGGAGCTGGTGAATGACGGAAAAATCACTGGCATTGCCGACATCCGCGATGAGAGCGACCGGGAAGGGATGCGCGTGGTGGTGGAGGTGCGCCGCGATGCTGATTCCAACAAGGTTCTAGCCGAGCTCTACCGACGCACAGCGCTACAGAACAACTTTGGCGCCATCCTTCTCGCCCTGGTGAATGGGCAGCCCCTGCAGTTGAGCTTGCGGCAGCTCCTGCAGCACTTCCTGGATTTTCGAGAACACACCCTGATCCGGCGCACCAGCCATGCCCTGAAGCGCTGTGAGGAACGGCTGGAAGTGGTGGAGGGTCTGATCAAGGCCTTGGGCCGGCTCCAAGAGGTGATCGCGATGATCACGGCCGCCGTTGATGCGGCCGCGGCCAAGGCCAGCCTGCAGGTGCATCTCGATCTCAGCGAGCGACAGGCCGATGCCGTTCTGGCCATGCCCCTGCGCAGGCTCACGAGCCTGGAGCAGGAAAGCTTGCGCCAAGAGGCGGGAGAGCTCAAGGAGGAACAGGGACAACTGCGTCACCTCCTCGATGACCGTGCGTCTCTGCTTGACGCCATGGTTCAGGAGCTGCGGGTGCTGCGCAAGCGCTTTGCCACCCCGCGCCGCACCCGCTTGGTGGAAGGTGGCGAGGGGTTGGTTGCCCAACGTGGAGCTGCGGCACGCCCCACCACCGGAGAACAACGCCAACAGGCCCTCGAAGCCCTTCCCGCTGATGCGCGAGTGCTCATCCAGGCCGATGGGGTCTTGAGGATCCTCTCCACCCAACAGTGGAGCCGCCTGAAACTGGAGGAGCTGACAGAAAACGGAGAGGGTGCAGCGCCCCCCCGAATCCTGCTGCCCGTGGACCCCCCGCCCGCCCTGCTGGCCTTTAGCGCGGACGGGCGGGTGGCCATGGTGCGTTGGCAATTCGCCGCCCAGCAGCAGGGTCCTCTGGAGCGTTTCCTTCCGGAGAGCCTCTCAGGCGAGACGGTGGTGCAAGTGTTGCCCCTGCAGGCAGACCTCCACAACAGCTTGGGCCTGCTGAGCAGCGATGGTCGCTTCAAGCGGCTGGCCATTGAAGACTTTCAAGATCTGTCTGGTCGGGCCGCCAGCGTGCTCAAGCTGAAGGAGGGGGTGACTCTCAAGCGAGTCGTGCCCTGTGGGCGTGATCAGGATCTGGTGGTGGCGAGCAGCACGGGTCGGCTGTTGCGTCTGGCGGTTGAGGAAACGAGCCTGCCCCTGTTGGGCCGCACCGCCCAAGGCCCCCAGTTGATGCGACTGCTCCCCGGGGAAAACATGGTGGGAGCCGCCTGCGTGCCCAGCGGTGGGGAGGTGCTGCTGGCCAGTCGCCTGGGTCAGCTCAAGAAACTCCAGGTGGCCAGCCTGCGGCTTTGTCAGCGGGGGGATCTCGGCCAGATCGGGCTGAGGTTTTTGCAACGCAGCGATCAGCTTGTGGATCTGCAAGCGGCAGACAGCGCCGTGGTGGGTGTACGGCTCGCGGGAGGCGAAGGGCGCCATCTGCGCTGGGGTGTGGCCAACCTGGCCAGCGAGGATGGATCTACAGCGGGCCTTCAGCTGCCCCTGCGCTCTGGGGAAAGCGTGCTGGAACTCGTGCCCCTGGTCACAGCGCCCTGAGCCACCTAGGGTGGCAACCCCTGCGCGGCAAAAGGGCTGATGCGCCCGGTTTTCCACCCCATCCTGTTGGCACGCCAAAGCCTTTTGGTTCTGGTGGGATCCTTTGTTTTAGGCGGGGTGACGCTCGCCCTGAATCCAGGGCTCTGCCTCTCACGCGGCGACGCTGACACTCCCTCCCTGCCGGCCAAGCCTGTTGCCGAAGGGGTGGCCGCTCCACAGCAAAGCCCCGTCCTGGCGTTGCTGCCCACCAATGCGGCCCTGCCCAGAAGTGAGGACGGGCGGCACTACCCCTTGCTTCCCAAGGACGCGCAAGCCTTGGCGGCCTTGCTGGCCTCCCTGGAAGAAGCGCTGCGATCTCCAGCCACCCCAACGGTCGATCTGCCGCGCCTGGGCCATCAGCAACAGGTGATCTACAGGGTTTTGGCCCATCAACGGGCCTTTGCTGATCAGGTGCGAGCGGCCCTGCCCATCCACTGGCAGCCGGTGTTCGACCACCACGTGGCCGCGCGGCGCGAGTTTCTGGCCATGCACAGGGGCAAACGCTCGCTGACCCTTCCAAGCTGGCGCATCATCCCGCCAGAGCCCCCCGAAAAACTGCTTCAGTACTACCGAGAGGCCGCAGCGGCAACAGGCATCCCTTGGGAGGTGCTGGCCGCCGTGAACCTTGTTGAGACGGGGATGGGTCGGGTGGATGGGATCTCCGTGGCCGGGGCCCAGGGTCCCATGCAGTTCCTCCCCTCCACCTGGGCGGAGCCGGGGATCGGTAAAGGCAACATCCGCAATCCCAGCGATGCCATCGCTGGCGCGGCTCGCTACCTGGTGCGTCGTGGCGGACCAGGAAATCTGAAAAAAGCCCTGTGGGGCTACAACAACAGCGATCACTACGGCAAGGCCGTCCTGCACTACGCCGCACTGATGAAAGATGATCCCGCCGCCTTCCGTGGGCTGTATCACTGGGAGGTGCATTTCGCTTCCGGCGCAGGAGATCTATGGCTCCCCGTGGGCTATAACCAACCTCGGCCGATCAGCGTGGCAGCCTTCTTGAAAACCCACCCTGCCAGTGCGCCCCCCGCCGGTTCCTCGGGGTATTGAGGTCATGGCAGCGACACACCAGAGCGCCAACCCTTGGCTCAAAGCGGGAATGTCGGCAGCAGTCTCGGCAGCCGTTTGTCTCTGCGCGAATGGTGGCTGGGCCCAGCAGTTGATTCCGTTTGCCGATCCCGCTGGCCAACAGCTATGGAGCCGTGCCAGTGGACAGGGCGATTACGGGCCCTTGGCCCAATGGTTTGAAACCCAAGCCAACCTGGCCTATTGCGGGGTGGCAAGTGCCGTGATGGTGCTCAATAGTCTGGCGGTTGAGGCGCCACCGGCGCAGGGCTACGGCTCCTACCGGTTCTGGACGCAAGCCAATGCCTTTTCCATCCCGGCGAGCAGAGGCTTCGTGCGGGCAGAGGTGGTCGCCAAGGAAGGAATGACGCTGGCCCAACTACAGGGCTGGCTGGCTCAACATCCCCAACTGGTGGTGGAGCGTTTCCATGCTGATCGGCTGAGCCTGGGCCAGTGGCGGGGCCTGCTGCGCCGCTCACTGAAGGATCCCCGGGATCGGCTGCTGGTGAATTACTACCGCTCCGCCTTGGGCCAGGCGGGCGAGGGTCACATCTCTCCTGTGGCGGCTTACGACCCCCACAGCGACAGGGCTCTCATCTTGGATGTAGCGCGCTACCGCTATCCACCGGTGTGGGTGAGCGCCGAGGTTCTGTGGAACGCGATGCGCACCACCGATAGCAGCTCGGGGCGCAGCCGGGGCCTCCTCGTGATCCGCCGCCGCTAGACTTGTAACCTTTCCAGCCAAACTTCAATGCGTTGGCTGAAGGCAGCGATCGAATGATGGTGCTCAAACCAATGCCTGCAACTGGTGCGCGGCACCTGAGCAGCCCGTTTCACAGCCTGCTCAAGAGCTGTTAGATCATCGGCGGGAGCCAGGGCACCATTGCTCCCTTCGCACACCAGCTCGCCGGGGCCGCCACGGGCGTATGCCGCCACCGGCACACCACAGGCCATGGCTTCCACCAACACATTGCCAAACGCCTCATTCCATTTCGGCGTGTTGAGCAACACCTGGCAGGCTCCCAATTCAGATTGAAAAGCCGCAGTGGGCAAAAACCCCCGCCACTGCAGGGTGCCTGGCGCCACAGACGCCTCCACAGCTCGGGCATAGGCCTCATCTTCCCGCAACCCCCACACCCGAAGGGGAAGACCCATGCGCTGGGCCACATGCGCCGCATCCTCCAAACCCTTTTCCGGCGCAATGCGACCCGCCCAACCCAGAACCGGTTCGGGATGGGGGGAAAAGGTGTAAGCCGCGGGATCAAAGCCATTCCCCACAATGACGGGGGCACCGGGCAGCTGGAAATCGGCAGCCTGGGCCGCGGTATGAAAGGCCAGCCGCTGGGGGCTCCAACGGGCGACAGATTCAATCACCTCATCCATGGCGTCGGCCACCGAGCCCATGCTCACCAAATGGGCCACAGGCGTGGGGAGATGGGGGGTGAGCCAGAAAGGCAGCCAGTCGTAGGCCAGATTGAGCAACACATCGAAGCGATGCTGCTCGGCGAGGCCGCGCTCCCAAAGCCTCGGCAACAGGGCATCCACGGGAATCTCCACAGGGGTGGAGCGGGGGCGATGCTGCCAGCTCGGTTGCCCAACCCCCGTGGCCGTTAACAGCTCGGCTCCGTTGCAGGAAGGGGAAAGCACTGAGCCTGCCGCCGCCACCACACCCACCCCATGGCCGCGGCCCAAGAGGCCGGCCACCAGCCCCATGGCTGTCACCTCCACCCCACCCCCCCGACCACTGCCCAGGGCCCCCACTGGGGTGCTCACCACCAACACCCGCATCGCCGTGCAGCCAGCGCAAGACCCTCAGCATGCCTGATCCAAGGGGCTGCGTAGGTTGAGGAGGCCATCCTGCCGAGCTGTGAGTTCTGAAACGATCCTTCCATCGGAATTGAGCCCTCCGGTGGAGCTGACGGTGGAGCGCTTTGAGGAGGATGGATTCCTTCTTGTGCAGCAACTCTCCAGCTTTCTCCAGCTCGACCCGGCTGAGCTCAAGCAACGCCTGCCCCGCAGCAACGCCGATCTTGCTGCCCTTCATCCGGGGACCTTCGATCCCCACAAGGTTGAGACCTTCTACGAAGAAACCGTCGGCGACGCCCACCTGCTTGAGCTGGCAGCCTGGCACCTGGGAAGCGCCGCCTACATCGGCGATACGCTCCGGTTGCAGGCTCACTTCGCCCGGGGTCAGGTATTGGATTTCGGGGGCGGCATCGGCACCCATGCCCTCGCTGCTGCCGCCCTGCCCCAGGTGGAGCGTGTGTGGTTTGTGGATCTCAATCCCCGCAACCGAGCCTTTGTGAGTTGGCGGGCCAACCAGCTGGGGCTCGGCGAGCGGATCAGCTGCCATCGCGATCTGGCTGATCCCAACCTGCCTGAGCGGTTTGACACCATTGTTTGCCTGGATGTATTGGAACACCTCAAGGATCCAGCCGGCCAATTGGAGGTGTTTGCCGATCGGCTCTCTCCTGGCGGTATCGCGCTTTTGAACTGGTATTTCTTCCGTGGATTCGCAGGAGAGTATCCCTTTCATCTCGATGACCCAGCCTTGGTGGAGCACTTCTTCCACACGCTGCAACAGCACTTCCTTGAGGTTTTTCACCCTTGGCTCATCACCACGCGCGCCTACAAGCCCATGGGGTGAGACAGCTGAACAAACCCTGCGATTGGCCTTATGAGAGGGCAGCCAAACCCGCGGGTTCAAGCATGAGTTTGCTGCGCTTCAGCTGCTCATCCATCGGGATGGGATAGGCCCCGTCAAAACAGGCCGTGCAGAAATTGGCGGAGTGGGTGTGGGCTGCCTCCACCATTCCTTCCTTGCTGAGGTAAGCGAGGGAATCCACCCCTAAGTGGCGCTCAATCTCCGCCAAACTGAGACGGGCAGCGATCAAATGGTCCTGTGTGTCAGTATCGATGCCATAGAAACAGGGATGGGTCACCGCAGGTGAACTGATGCGCATGTGCACCTCGGTGGCGCCAGCGTCACGCAGAGCTTGCACCAGCTTGCGACTCGTGGTGCCGCGCACGATGGAATCATCAATCACCACCACCCGCTTGCCCGACAACACATCTGGGAGGGGATTGAGCTTCACGCGAATCCCCGCTTCCCGCATGGCCTGGGTGGGCTGGATGAAGGTGCGACCGACATAGCGATTCTTGATCAGGCCATCACCAAAGGGGATGCCACTCACCTGCGAGAAGCCAATGGCCGCAGGGATGCCTGAATCGGGAACACCGATGACGATATCCGCCTCGATCGGCGCTTCTCGGGCCAAGACCTCACCGATGCGCACGCGATAGCTGTAAAGAGATTCGCCAAAAAAGCGGCTATCAGGGCGGGCAAAGTAAATCATCTCAAACACACAGAGCTTGGCAGGTTGCTCCTGCCAGCGTTGACGATCTGGGATGGGATCACCCGGCCGGAAATGCACCAGCTCACCGGGCTGCACATCATCGGCATAGGTGGCACCAATGATGTCGAGCCCGCAGGATTCACTGCTGGCCACCCATTGACCCAGATCCGAATCGCCAAGCCGGCCAAACACCAGTGGGCGAATTCCATGGCCGTCCCTTAGAGCGAAGAGACCCTCCGGGGTGCCGATCAAGAGGCTGAAGGCACCGCGGCAACGACCGGCAGCCGAGCGAATGGCCTGGTTCCAACCCATGCCCAAATCCACGGCCTGTTGCAGGGCGAAAGCGATGAGTTCCGAGTCGGTGGTGGAGGTGAATTCCTCGGCAAAGTGGTCGAGAGCACGACGCAACTCGGAAGCATTCACCAAATTGCCGTTATGGGCCAGGGCAAAGGGCCCAAGCCGGGTCATCAGCACAACAGGCTGGGCATTGCACACCTTGCTGCTGCCCGTTGTGGAATAGCGGTTGTGGCCAATGGCCAGCTGGCCGGGCATGCGATCAAGCACCTGCTGATCAAACACCTGGCTCACCAGGCCCATATCTTTGTGCAGGCGCACCCTGGAGCCATCAAAAACAGCGATGCCGGCTGATTCCTGGCCGCGATGCTGGAGGGCGTAAAGCCCGAAATAGGTGAGATTGGAAACGGGCTGGCCAGGGGCCATCACCGCAAAGACTCCGCAGGCTTCCTCCGGCTTATCGGGCCGCTCGTGATCGGGAGAGCACGATCCCTCCGTGGTGGACTGCTGACCAGTGGGCTGAGGGAAATCCAGGGGCCCAGAGGAGCTGAGGGACGGGAGAAGGGTCACGAACGGGAAGCACCGTTGCGGACACCCCATCTTGTCGCATCATCGGTCGGGGGGGAGGCCGGCTTGCCGCATCCTGCGAGGAATGGCCTGCTCATAGGCCTCCTTGAGCTGCACAACCGGCAGGTGCAAGACCACCGTGTCCCCCTGCCGAATCACCAGGTCGGCAGAGGCCGTGACCACACCCACCTGAGTTGCAGGAACGGTTGCTTCAGCGAGCAAGGCGAGCAAGGCTGTCTCTCCTTCAGGGGGCACACTCACCAACACGCGAGCACCACCCTCGCCAAACAGAAGCCGATCACAGCGCTCGGCACTTGCTGGAACCGCAATCTGGGCCCCCAGGCCCGAGGCGATGCAAGCCTCCGCCAAGGCCACCGCCAGCCCCCCATCGCTGAGGTCATGGGCGGCGTTCACCTGATCCGCCACGATCGCTTGACGCAACAGGGCTTGCACCGCCCTCTCGAGCTCCAGATCAACCCGAGGGGGGCGACCACTCAGCAGCCCGTGGATCACCCCCTGATAACTGCTGCCCGCCAGCCCCAACCGATCCTCGCTCCCTTCCCCTGGGGGAACACCCAGTAGCCAGATGACATCCCCTGCCTGACGCCAGGCCAAGCCCCGTACATGGGCCAAATCCTCCACCAGCCCCACCATGCCCACCACCGGTGTGGGATGAATGGGCTGCAGGCGGCCATCGGGCAAGCGTGTCTCGTTGTAGAGGGACACATTGCCTCCGGTCACCGGTGTCTCCAGAACCGAGCAGGCCTCCGCCAGACCACGGCAGGCCAGTGCCAATTGCCAATAGCCCGTGGGCGACTCGGGCGAAGGGAAATTGAGGTTGTCTGTCACCGCGAGGGGTACGGCCCCCACACAGCTGAGGTTGCGGGCGGCCTCAGCGACAGCTGCCATGCCGCCACGCTCGGGATCGAGGGCCACCCACCGGTTGGGGCAATCCACCACCGCCGCCACGGCCCGCCGGCTGGGCTCCAGGGAGCCAGGCCCCTGCTGGGGGCGCAGCCGCACAACGGCCGCATCCGCCCCGCCTGGTGGCACCACGGTGTTCGCTTGCACCTGATGGTCGTACTGGCGCCACACCCAGCGTTTGCTGGCGATCGTGGGATCATCCAGGAGGCGGAGCAGCACATCCCCCCAAGGCTGGCGGCCATCACCTTGGGTCAGCCCGGCTGGTGTGGCCTCCGGCAAGTCGGTTTCGCGCCAGCTCCAGAGAGCCAGGATCTCCGCCGGGGGCTCAGCCAACAGCTCATGGAGATTGACTGGCGTGTCATCCGCAAGGGCGCTGGCGGAGACTTCGGCCGCGACGGCTCCCCCGTGCAGCACCCGCACCACGTTCTCCTCGAGCACACGCCCCACCACCGCCGCCTGAAGCCCCCAACGGGTGAACCGGGCCATGAGCTCCTCCTCCCGCCCGGGTTTCACCACAAAGAGCATGCGTTCCTGGGATTCTGAAAGCAGGTATTCGTAGGGGCTCATGCCGGTCTCCCGAGCCGGCACCCTGTCCAAATCCAGCTCAATGCCCAGGCCACCTTTGGCTGCCATCTCGGAGCAACTGCAGGTCAAACCAGCCGCTCCCATGTCCTGTGCAGCCACCACAGCCCCGCTGTGGAAAGCCTCGAGGCAGGCCTCGATCAACCCTTTTTCCAAAAACGGATCGCCCACCTGCACAGCAGGCCGATCATCCAAGGAGGCCTCGCTGAGCTCGGCGCTGGCAAAACTCGCGCCTCCCATGCCATCCCGCCCGGTGGTGCTGCCAACGTAAACCACCGGATAGCCAACCCCATCAGCTCCGGCTTTGACGATGGCCTCTGTCTCCATCAGGCCGAGAGCCATGGCATTCACCAGCGGGTTGCCGGAGTAGCTGGCATCAAACCCCACTTCCCCTCCCACGGTGGGCACCCCCACGCAGTTGCCGTAGTGGGCAATGCCCGCCACAACCCCCTCCATGAGGCCCACGTTGCGTTCCTCGTCGAGGGGCCCAAAGCGCAAGGCATTGAGCAGGGCAATCGGCCGGGCTCCCATGGTGAAGATGTCCCGCAGGATGCCGCCCACTCCGGTGGCTGCCCCCTGGAAGGGCTCCACGGCCGAAGGGTGGTTGTGGCTCTCGATCTTGAACGCCAGCCGTTGCCCCTCGCCCAGATCCACCACACCTGCATTCTCCCCGGGCCCCACCAAGATCCGCGGCCCACTGGTGGGGAACTGACGCAGGAGCGGTCTGGAATTGCGATAACAGCAGTGCTCCGACCACATGACCCCGAACATGCCGAGTTCGGCACGGTTCGGTGCACGGCCCAGGCGCCGGCAGATCTCCTGGTAGTCAGCCTGGCTGAGGTTTTCTTTGCGCAGGTCCTCCTGCAGCGCATCAGCGGGTGGCACCACCACGGAGGGTCTGCATTGCTCCAGATCAGTCTCCCACCTGGCCGATGCACTCCCTCCGGTCACACCCAGGGGTCATCCACGTCCTGCACGGGAGGGCGCCGAGGGGAACGGGAAGGGGGCTGGCGGGGAGGCTCCTCCGGCCAGTCGTCCAGGGGATCGTTGTCCGTATCGGAGGAGCGGGGGCGCTCCCGGGCTGGCGGCTCCCAAGGGGGCTCCTCCAGCCATCCCTCCAGGCGATCTTCCAAAGCGCCGCCCGCCTCTTGGAACCGCTCCCGCAGGCGGCTGGTCTCCTGCTCCATCTGCTCCCGCCAGCGACGGGAGCGCCGCAGCCAGTCCTGCCGGAGGCTGGCGCGAGCCAGGGGCAGATCGTCCAGCTCGTTCAAAGAGGTGAACACGCGGCCGCTCTGCTGATCCACGATGCGTTCCGGGCTCAGGCGCCAGCGACTCGTGCCTGGCAATCGCGGATCGCTGCGAGCCACCAGATAGTGGGTGATGCGTCCGGAACGGAGCTCGACAGCCGCGTCGGCCACCTTGCCGAGGGTTTGGCCACCGGCACCCAGCAACTGGGCATCGAAGAGGGTGGGCAAGCGTTGCACCGTGGCGGCATCGCTCACGGCGGGTTCACCTTTAACGAACACCTCCTGTTCACTGAGGCCTCGCAGTTGATCCAGGCGCCATACCAAACGCCGCTGCTGGAAAGCGGAGGGCTTGCTCACCCACCCCAACACCCGATGCACCGGCGGGTGCATCCAGACCATCTGGCCGGGCCCATGATCCAGACCCTGATCGCAGCGCACTCTGCGGCGCAACAGATCACTCAGCAGGAGCTGCTCGGGAAGGGCCAAGGCCTCAGTTGCGGATCTGTACGGGCATCACCAGATAGGTGTAATCACCCTCATCGCCCACCGGCGAGAGCACCGCAGGCGTCGTCGGCGCATTGCACTGTATCCGCACCCGATCGCTCGTGATGGCTTTCAGCCCCTCAAGGAGGTAGCGCACGTTAAAAGCCACCTCGATCGGCTCCCCTTCCATCTCCGCCGGCAGGCGCTCTGAACCGCTCCCCACGTCCTGCGCATCCACGGTGATCATCACGGTGGCTTGCGAGGGGTCGAGACCGATTTTCACCACATTGTTGTGCTGATCAGCGAGCACAGCCACCCGCTCCAGAGAGGCTGTGAAGGCGCGTCGATCCAGGCTGATGGAGCGGCTGAAGGAGGCTGGAATCAGTTGCCGGTAGTTGGGATAGGTGCCCTCCAGGCTCCGGCTGGTGAGCACCTGGTCCGCCCAGAGGAGCACCACCTGCCCACGATCGCAAAAGAGGCTGAGGGGATCGGCCGAGGGGCGGCTGCTCAGGAGTCTCTCGAGCTCCCGCAAAGAGCGAGCCGGCACGGTGACAGCGAAAGTTTCCCCATCTCCCGGGGAGGGTGTGGCTTGCTGGAGATGGGGAAGGCGGAGCACGGCCAGCCGGTGGCCATCCGTGGCAGCACACTCAAAGCCCTCGCCGTCGAGGTGCAGATGCACCCCCGTGAGCAGCTGTTTGGCCTCATCACCACTGCTGGCGAAGAGGGTGGCCCTCAGGCCCTGCACCAGCGCAGCCGGATCCAGCTGGATCGGAGTGCCCGTTTGCACCAGCGGAAGATCGGGAAAGTCATCCGCGCTCATCCCACGCATCTGGTAAGTGCCAGAGAGGCTGGTGAGTTCCACCTGCTCCTGGCCCTCCTCGCAGCTGAGGGTGATGGGGCTGTCGGAGGAGAGGCGGCTAACAATCTCAGCAAAAAGCCGGGCGGGCAGGGTCACGGCTCCACTGGTTTCCACACTGGCCGGGAGTGTGGTCTGGATGCCGAGGTGAAGGTCAAAGCCTGTCAGGCTCAGTCGATTTGTGGCGGCATCAGCCGTCAGCAGCACGTTGGCGAGAACGGGGTGGGTGGGGCGCGCCGCCACCGCACGGCTCACCAGCTGGAGGCTGGCGCTGAGTTCGGCCTGGGAACAAACCAGCTTCATAGGGGACTGGAGACGGGCACGGATCAGCCGCCATACGGTTTCACACCATGGGGGCATGCGCAACCACCGCCCATCTTCAAAAGGGTTTATTTCTTAAAAAAAGAAAATCAGTCGTAGTAGGGGCTGGGGAATCAGCGGAAAACACCCCAATCGCCTGCGGCTGTCTTGGTTGTTGCGGTGATCTCCCTGGGGAAGCCCGTGGCGCAATTGCGCAAAAACTCGCAGTTTTCCCCATTTTCAAAGGCTGAGGAAAACGTTTGTGGTGGGCAGGCTCCCCGATGTCCTATCTTTCCCCCGGCGCAAGCCGATCTCCTTCCCCAGGTTTTCCACGGTCAGTTACGGGTCTGGTCGCCCTCTAGAACCCCATCACGCTGGCCACCTTGGCGGTGTCTGGTTCCAAGCCGGTGTGAAAGCGTGAATCGTTGTGTTCAATGGCGGTGGTGGGATCTTTCAGGCCATTGCCGGTGAGCACACACACCACCGTGCTGCCTAAGGGCACCTCCTCTTTTCGCTTCAGCAACCCGGCCACTGAAGCGGCACTGGCCGGTTCGCAGAACACCCCTTCCCCGCTGCCAAGCAGCTTGTAGGCCTCGAGAATTTCCGCATCGGTGACGGCCATGAAGCCGCCTTGGCTTTCCTGCTGGGCTCGCAGGGCGTTGTCCTTGTTCACCGGGTTGCCAATCCGAATGGCTGTGGCGATCGTGTCGGGTTGCTCCACCGTATGGCCCAGCACCAAAGGGGCGGCACCGGCGGCCTGAAAACCCATCATCCGCGGCAGTTTCTGGCTGAGGCCCGCTTCCCGGTACTCCTTGAAGCCCATCCAGTAGGCACTGATGTTGCCTGCATTGCCCACAGGAATGCACAGCCAGTCCGGGGCCTCTCCCAGGGCATCCACCACCTCGAAAGCAGCGGTCTTCTGCCCTTGCAGTCGGTAGGGATTGAGGGAATTCACCAGGGTGACGGGGTAGCTCTCGGCCACCTCACGCACGATGGCCAAGGCACGATCAAAGTTCCCCTTCACCGCCAAAACTTCTGCCCCGTAAAGCAGGGCTTGAGCCAATTTCCCCTGAGCCACGTAGCCATCAGGGATCAGCACAAACGCCCGCATCCCACCCCGACGGGCGTAGGCCGCGGCAGCGGCGGAGGTGTTCCCCGTGCTGGCACAGATGACGGCTTCCGAGCCTTCTTCGCGAGCCTTGCTGATCGCCATCGTCATACCCCGATCCTTGAAGGAGCCTGTCGGGTTGAGGCCGTCGTACTTCAGGTGCACCCGCACGCCCCTGCCGATGAGCCTCTCGAGGCTGGGGGCGGGAATCAGAGGGGTTGCCCCCTCCCGCAGGCTGATCACCGGGGTGGCGGCGGTGACCGGCAGCCAGGATCGGTAAGCCTCGATCAGCCCTGGCCAGTCCTGCATCGTGGGACGCTGACCCAGGCGACGCAGGGCTTGGAGCAGAGGCACGGGGAAACCGGGGAAAGATTCAATCTAAGCCGCCCATTCCCTGGAGCGCCCCCGCTCAAACCAGATGCGTGTTAGGAGCCATTGGCGGGGGCTTTGCTGCCGGAACTCTCTCCGCGCAGTCCATCGAGAGGAGACTCCGAAAAAAACCGCATGAGGTCGCTGATGGAACTGGCCTTCTGCGCCAGGGTTAACAGAGCAGGAATGTTCACCGCCATTTCCCGGGTGGGGTAGGCCTTGAGAAATCCCAAGGCCGAGAGGTTGCCATTTCCTTCGGCAATGCCCAACACCACAGCGGCGCGTAGGGCTGTGATTCCATCCTGTGGGGAGCGGGTGGGGTGAACGATGACGGCCACCCGATCGAGCACGGCTTCGCCAATCCGGGTATTGAGAAGGCGGCTCACCAGGGGAACAGGAAGGGTGACCTTCTCATTGAGCAGCGTTCTCACTTGGCTTGGGTTTTGGCGCCCGAGGCGCAGCAGGTCTCCGAGCAAACCGGTGGCTTGACCTGTGCTGGCCAGGGTCTCAAACTCCCCGATCGGAATCGAGCGGCGAAACGCGCCACTGATCAGCACCACCCGCTCGGCCGCCAGAGCCGTGCCAGGGGCGCCACACAGACCCAGGGCGAGAGAGCAGGCAAGGAAGCGGTGGGTTGATCTCCTGCTCTTTTGCTTGGGCCTAACCATTGGCTTTTCACATGCCTTCACAGGGCTGAAATCTACGGTGCACATCCCAGAGCCTTTCCCGATCACCCGCCAGCTCTCAGGCTGGAGTGACGAGTACATCGCGCAATAACCGCACGACACCTCGTTCCGCCAACCCCTTGGCCAGCTCGGCACCCATCAGCCGGAGGTCTGGTTCACCCAAGAGGCGTGGCAATCGATTGAGCAGCCAACGGGGCTCAAAGCCTGGCAGATCCTTCAAAATGGCCATCAGCTGGTTCACTGGCTCCAAATCCAGCAGGGGGCGCGGATCAAGAGCCTCTGGGCTGTTTTGCCGTTCCCGCAATCCGGGCGGGAGCATCCGCTCGGGCAAACGACGGCCAATGCGCAGGGTCATTCTCCAGGCCAGTTGATCCATCCGCTCCACCATGGCGTCCACCAATTGGCGCCGCAGCAGTCCCCCACTGGGAGAGAAGAGAAAGTCAATCACCTGATCCAATAAACCTTCCACATCCAGCTGATCTTGCAGGGCAGCGCTGCTCACCAGGGCCTCTAACCTTTGCCAACGGAATTCCTCTCCATCGAAGAGCATTTCCCGCAGGCTGCGGCGGAGCTGGGGATCGGGATCCTCCATCAAACGACGGGCGAAGTAGGGATAGGCGGCTCCCAGAATTTTAAAATCAGGATCCACGCTCAAGGCAATGCCTTCCAAGGTGACCAATGAGCGGATTATCAAGGCGTAATAGGGCGGAACACGAAAGGGGAATTTATACATCACACCAGAGAGATCATCTGTGACTGCTTTGAAATCCATCCGGCTCACTCCCATTTCCAATGCCTGCCCAAACACGCCTTCAAACGCAGGCACGATCGGTGTCAGATCAACCTCTTCACTCAGGAAACCAAGGCTGACAAAGTCTTTGGAGAGGGCTCCAAAATTACGGTTCACCAGGTGCACCACTGCCTGGATCAGTCCGGTGCGCGCCTCGCGGGTGACTGTGCTCATCATGCCAAAATCCAGGTAGGCCAAGCGGCCATCGGGGAGGGCTAGGAGATTGCCAGGATGGGGATCGGCGTGGAAAAAGCCATGCTCCAATAATTGCTGCAAACTGCAATTCACCCCGATGCTCACCATGTCATCGGGATCGATGTCAATCCCTTTGACCGCCTCAAGATTCGTGAGCTTTACGCCATCAATCCACTCCATGGTGAGCACACGTCGACTGGTGGCCTGTGGATAGATGCTGGGTACTGCAATTGATGGGTTGTGGCTGTGGAGTTGTTTGAATTTTTCTGCATTAGCTGCTTCATTTAAATAATCCATCTCTTCGAATACCCTGCTGCCTAGCTCATCAATCAAGCCCACAAGATCGCTTTTGATGATGCGCACGTTTTTGTTCAGCCAAGCGGCGATGTTGCGCACGATGTAGAGATCGAGGGTGATCTGCTCCCGCAGCCCGGGCCTCTGCACCTTCACGGCCACTTTTTGACCGCCCTGCAGCACACCCCTGTGCACCTGGCCGAGGGAGGCTGCCGAAATCGGCTCCCGTTCCAGGCTGGCAAAGATGTCGTCCAGCGAAGCCCCCAGATCCTCTTCGATGCAGGCCATTGCCAGGGCTGAATCAAACCCTGGCAGTTGGTCTTGCAATTGGGCGAGCTCTTCAAGAAGCACCGGTGGCACGATGTCTGGCCGCGTTGAGAGGGCCTGCCCAGCTTTGATAAAGGCTGGCCCGAGGGCGGCAAGCAACTCGGCACACTCCCTGGCGCGGGCGCGAGCCCGCTCAGGGTTGCGGAGTTGGCCGGTGAATTTGTCGCCAGCCACACCCAAGAGAAAGAGGCATATCGGCATGAGCGTCTGCCAGAGCCTGCGCAACAGGCGCTGGGGGTGACCGGCATACAGGCGGGTGATGGCGGCCGGGTCGTAGACCAGGAGCCCGGAGGCCTCGAGAAAATCCCCCAGCTCTTCTCTTGTTGCTGCAGCGCCTTGATGGACAGGAGCCTTCGGGTTTGAAGGCGCCGTGATCGAGGGGATCACCGGCGGAGCAGGCGCCATCGGGTCGGTGCCAAACACAGACGCCCGCATGGCCGCCAAGGCCGCTTCAGCGGCTGTGGGCGCTGGCGATGGAACTAGGAATGGATTGGTGACCGGAGCGGTTGCGGCGCTGGCAGAGCGCTTCATGGAGTTGGCAGACCGCGAAAGAGAGGATGATTCTGTCTGCCCATTGGCGCGGTCGCGTTCAGCTGGAACTACATCACCTCTGCTTCCTGTTCATCCTCGTCGATCTCCACCTCTGGAGCTGCTCCCAGCGGCAGCAGGCGGATGTGGCGCCGCCCGAGCTTGATTTCAAACTCGTCGCCTGGTTTGAGATCCAATAGAGCTGTGTAGGCTTTGCCCACCATCAGGTTGCCATTGAACTGCACCTTGGTGTTGAAACTCAGTTTCCTTCCTGGTTTGCCTCCGTGGCTTGCCTCACCAAGATTCATGCCCTTTGCTTCTAGAAGGGCCTCGTAGAAAGCGGTGTAGTTCAGCCGATCTGAACCGTCCTTTTTGACGCTCACATAACCGCAGCTGCGAACCAGGTCTGATTTTGAGGCGTCGCCCAGCTCCTTGACCTTTGCCAATAAGTCAGGTCCCGTGAGCATGTCTCCAGACCGGAGGGTTGCGGAGAGAGCTGGTGCAACTGCACTTTTTTCTTGAACAGCTGTTTCGACTTGGCTCGTTTGAGAGGGAGCTGATTGTTTCGTTGGTGTTTTGACTGGCATGGCTTCTTTTTGAGGTCTACCGCATAAACTAGCAACAGCGCTAGCTCATGGTCTTTGCGGAATAATTTTTTTTGCTTTTCTGGGTAGGGATTACCGCCATTTTTGGCCAGGTGAAGCCTCCTCGTTCAGCAGCGGAAACCCTTCAGCCCCTTTGAATAGCAATGGCCCTTCGCTACGGTTCAGCCACACTTTCTGGAGGGACGCCAGTGCTGACAGGGCTGCGCCTGCAGAACATTGCTTTGATCGAGGCCCTAGAGCTCAGTTTCGCTGAGGGTTTCACCGTCTTGACCGGCGAGACAGGGGCTGGCAAATCCATCCTGCTCGAGGCTCTTGATGCTCTTCTTGGTGGAGCTCAAGGCGCCCAGGGGGCACGGCTGTTGCGTCGCGGTTGTCAGCGGGGATGTATTGAAGCCACCTTCGCATGCACGCCAGCGGTGCAAAGCTGGCTGGACGCCCACGAACTCGAGGTGGAGGAGCCTGAGCTTCTCATCAGCCGAGAGTGGCGTCTTGTGGAGGGCAAACTCAGCAGTCGCCATCGCCTTCAGGGTGTGGCCTTCAGTCGCACCCAGATTCTGGAGTTGCGCCCCCTGTTGTTTGATCTCACCGTTCAGGGGCAGAGTCAACAATTGGCCCGTCCTGGTCAGCAAAGGCGCTGGCTCGATCGTTTTGGCGAAGCAGATCTGTTGCCCCTTCTGGAGCAGGTGCGTTCGGCCTATCGCAACTGGAAGCTGGCCCATGAGGCTCTCGATCAGGCACGGGCCCGCCACCAGGAGCAGGAGCGGGATCGCCAACGCCAGGAGCAGTTGCTGGAGGATCTGGAGGCCGCGGGCTTGGACGATCCAATGGAGCGCCAGAGCTTGCAGGGTGAGCAGGATCGTCTGGCCCATGGGGTGCGCCTGCAGGAGGGTTTGATGGCCCTGATGGGGAGGCTGGTGGAGGGAGCCGATGGAGCCCCTTCCGCTCTGGACCACCTGGCAGCCTGTGAACAAGAACTCCAGTGGATGGAGAGCCTGGATGCCGCAGGTTTGACCCAGATCAGAGAGAGTTTCAGCGCGGCCTTGGCCCAGCTGCAGGAATTGGTGCGGGACCTCGATCGCTACGGAGGGTCCCTCGAAAGTGATCCCCAACGCCTGTCTCAGCTCCAAGAGCGGATGGCCTTTCTCCGCGCTCTGGAGCGTCGCCATGGACAGGATTTGGCAGCGTTGATGGCGCTGCGGGATGGTTTGCGCCAACAGCTCGCCCCTGGCGGGCTTGAGCAGGAGTTGGCGGAGCTGGAGCGGCAGGAGTCCGTCGCCCATGCCGAGCTGGAGGAGATTTGCAATCGGATCACCGTTGCTCGCCGTTCCGCTGCCCATGCGTTGGAGGTTCAGCTCATGGAGGCGCTTCGGCCCATGGGCCTGGCCCACGTGCGGTTTGCGGTGGAGATCACCCCGATGGCCATCACGGAAGAGGGAGCCGATGGGGTGCGTTACCTCTTCTCAGCCAATCCGGGCCAGCCCCTGGCTCCCTTGGCGGAGGTGGCCTCGGGAGGTGAGATGAGTCGTTTTCTCCTGGCATTGAAGACGTGCTTGGCCGACGCCGATCCAGATGTCACCTTGTTGTTCGACGAAATTGATGCGGGAGTGAGCGGTCGGGTGAGCGGAGCGATGGCGTCTCTGTTGAAACGGTTGGCCAGCTCCCGGCAGGTGTTTTGTGTGACCCACCAACCGCTGGTGGCCGCCGCGGCCGAGCACCATTTCAAGGTGGCCAAGGTGGTGGAGAACGGCCAAACCCACACGCGAGTGTCCCACCTGCGGGACACTCAGTCTCGCCAGGCTGAGCTGGCTGAATTGGCGGGGGGCAACAGTGGCGAGGCGCAGAGCTATGCGGCCAGCTTGCTGGACCAGGTGGCTTAGGACTGGCTCGGCATGGTGTTCGCCATGAACAACGGTTCCACTGATCTTGTGATGAGAGAGGAAATATCTCACAGAGAAAGAGGTGTCGATGTCCTGCGAGGCATTGTGATTGTCTTGATGGTTTTGGATCACACACGTGATCTTTTAAGTGCCAGTAGCATGAATCCACGCGATGTTGCAGTGCCAGTATTGTTCCTTACCCGCTGGATCACGCATTTCTGCGCCCCCGTCTTTGTTGCCCTGACGGGTGTATCAGCCATGTTTTATCTGCAACAACATGGAAGGGGTTTAGCTACGCGACGCTATTTGTTTTTGCGAGGTCTTTGGCTGATCCTGCTTGAGTTGACGTTCGTTCGATTCGGATGGTTGTTTGAATTGCATTTTCATCTGCTGATTCTGCAGGTGATTTGGGTGTTGGGCTGTGGCATGATTTTTCTTTCACTATTGATCGGTTTACCGACCCTCCTCATCGGAACTATCGGGGTGGCCATGATGGCAGGTTATCACCTCCTAGATGTTATTCACGCCAAACAGTTCGGTTCAGCAGATCTCTTCTGGCACATGCTTCATGAACCTGTCCTCTTGGCTTTGCGTCCCGATCTGAAGGTTTTTGTTGTTTATCCCCTCATCCCCTGGATAGGTGTCATGGCATTTGGTTTTGACGTGGAGCTTTGTTCGGTGACAGGTTGAATGCCATAGCCACCCCAACGACCTTCCAATACTTTAATTCGATTTTGGTCAATCTCTGGGAAGGTACGTGTATCTAGGAACTTTTGGATTTCCGTGCCAGCAATGGCAACTGCTGGGGCGACAAGAATCGCCCAGATGGGAGTGGGAATCGTCCGCATCCATTTGTAGACAAGCTGTGCAGCATCGGAGACAAGCTTGAACATGGCTTTCCTGCTTAATGATTGTGCTCGGGAAGCAGCTTAGTTAGACCACACTGCATTGATCAGTTGGGTTCCCCGCTGAAGACCGAAAAGGTCGCTAGTGTCATTGTAGTCAATTAAGATAGGTTACAAATTCCGTATTGTGTTTTGACTATCATCCCAACTTCTGCTTTTCCACATCAAGTAGCTCCCTCACCCTTGGCGTCCGCCCTGTCCCCTTGGACCACTGCCGCCATTCCCGACCAGGCCGGACGAGTGGCCCTGGTGACCGGTGCCAACAGCGGCCTCGGATTGGAAACCGCTCGGGCCTTGGCCGCCAAGGGCGCCACGGTGGTGATGGGCTGCCGATCG
>JBJTWN010000197.1:0-27442 GCA_046081785.1 Cyanobium sp. | reverse complement strand
CACTGCGGTGACCGGCAATCGGCCGATGAATTCGGGGATGAGCCCGTAGCGGACGAGGTCGTCGGGTTCGAGATGGCGTAGCGCTTCAGCGGCGTGGCGTTCTTTGCTGGTTTTTGGCCGGCCTTGACCATCGGCAGGAAGGAAGCCAATGGCATTGCGACCCATCCGTTTTTGTACGACATCTTCCAGGCCAACAAAGGCCCCGCCACAGATGAAAAGAATCTGGCTCGTATCAATCTGAATGCAGTCCTGATAGGGATGCTTGCGGCCTCCCTGAGGGGGGACGTTGGCCACTGTTCCTTCCAACATCTTCAGCAGGGCCTGTTGCACCCCCTCCCCAGAGACATCTCGCGTAATGGAAGGGTTCTCACTTTTGCGTGCGATCTTGTCGATTTCATCGATGTAGATGATGCCGCGTTGGGCCAGGTCCACATCCAGCTCTGCCTTTTGCAGCAGCCGCAAAAGTATGTTTTCCACATCTTCCCCGACATAGCCCGCCTCCGTGAGCGTGGTGGCATCGGCCACGGCAAAGGGCACATCCAGCAGTTCCGCCAAAGACTGGGCCAGCAGCGTTTTCCCACATCCCGTTGGGCCAATCAGGAGGATGTTGGATTTGTGCAGACGGGTGGCGGTGCGGTCGGTCTCTCCCTGCCCATCCCCCTGCCAAGCCAGTCGCTTGTAGTGGTTGTAGACAGCCACGGCCAGCACTTTCTTGGCTTCCTCTTGGCCCACCACCTGTTCGTCGAGGAAGGTTTTGATCTGCTGTGGCTTGGGAA
This sequence comes from Cyanobium sp., assembly GCA_046081785.1. Classification (GTDB taxonomy): domain Bacteria; phylum Cyanobacteriota; class Cyanobacteriia; order PCC-6307; family Cyanobiaceae; genus Cyanobium. Next base: position 26,666 of record JBJTWN010000197.1, on the reverse strand, counting down.
TGGAGGCGAGGGTGGGAGCGGGCTTGGGAGCCTTTTTCTGGGCTGTTTTTCGGCTGGTTTCCCCGGCTGGCCGATTGCCATGGCTTTGGCCCTCAACCAACTCCTCATCCAGGATCTCGTTGCAGAGATCGATGCATTCATCGCAGATGTAAACGCCCGGCCCTGCGATGAGCTTGCGCACTTGATCCTGCGACTTGCCGCAGAAGGAGCACTTGAGATGGGCGTCGAACTTTGCCATGAACTTGGTCGGGGGGGAGCGTACGGGGCGGCCCCGCTTTCAAAATGCCTTCAAGCGCAGGCAGGTCTGCGGTCCTTAAGGATCAAACAGGTGTTGGGGATGGGGCACCATCCACGACCCGATCAATCAAGCCATATTCAACCGCCTCGGGAGGCGAAAGGAAATAGTCTCGGTCAGTATCTTCGGCGATCTTGTCCAGCGGCTGGCCGGTGTGCTCAGCCAGCAAGCTGTTAAGCGTTTCTTTGAGGTAGAGGATTTCCTTGGCCTGGATCTCGATGTCCACCGCTTGACCCTGGGCTCCACCGAGAGGCTGGTGAATCATGATGCGGGCGTTGGGCAGGGCAAGGCGCTTGCCCTTTGCACCTCCGGAGAGCAAAAAGGCGCCCATGCTGGCAGCGAGTCCGTAGCAGATTGTGACGATGTCCGGGCTCACCTGTTGCATGGTGTCGTAGATGGCCAGCCCTGCTGTAACCGAACCGCCGGGGGAGTTAATGTAAATTTGGATATCTTTTTCGGGATCCTCGGCCTCCAGAAAAAGCAATTGTGCAACCAGCGAGTCGGCCACTTGGTCGTCAATACCGGTTCCCAAGAAAATGATGCGCTCGCGCAATAGGCGGGAATAAATGTCAAAGGCCCTCTCGCCACGACCGGATTGTTCCACCACCGTAGGCAGCACCCCGGGTGATGCGACAGGAGTTGTGGAGGCCGCCCATGGGAGGGGAGCCTGCCAAAGGCTGTGCACGGGATGGGGGAGGACCTGGTTCACGCGCAGGAGCCGATTGTGTTGGCCATCTCAATCTATTGGCAAACGGCCCGCGATCGCCTAAGGGGTGGTCGCCTCAGTGGCGGCCTTGCTGCCATCAGTCTTTTTCGCCTTCTTGGGCTTGTCTGGCTTGTCGACAACGGTTTCCGATTTTGCTGAGGAGGGGCTGGTGGTTGGAGTGCTCTCGCTGACGGTGGCATTGGCCTCCAGCCAGCTGAGAAGTTTTTCCTGCAGCAGCTCTTCGCTTACGGCAATGCGCAGGCGCTCCTCGTCGATGTTGGCGCGCTCGCCAAGCTCCCGCCTCACTTCGGTTGCTCGGGCTGTCACCTCGGCTTCTGGAACCTCGACTTTTTCTTCAAGGGCAAGGGCTCGAAGAGCCATGGTGCGCCTCAGCCGTTTTTCCGCTTCGGGCCGAGAGGTGTCCATCAGGCTGCGGACGACATCAGCCGTGAAGACCTTCTTCACGTCCATGCCCTGCTGGGCGATCTGGCTGGCTGTTTGCTCCACCAGTTGGCGCATTTCCTGTTGGATCAGGGTCTCCGGCAGTTCCACCTCCAGCTGTTCCACCAAGGCCTCCAGGAGAGCCTCTTGCCGATTGGCCTGATGGCGCCTTTCGGCATCTTCTTTCAAGCGGGTCTCCAGCTCAGCCCTGAGTTCCGCCAGGGTGCCTTTGTCGCTCGCCTGTTGAGCGAAGGCATCATCAAGCTCGGGCAGCTCCTTGGTCTTGAGGTCGACCAGGCTGATCGTGAAGGTGGCCGGGCGGCCTGCCGCCTCCTGCTGGGGGTATGACTCGGGGAAGGTGCAGCTGACATCGCGGCTGGCGGCCACCTCCATGCCAACGATGCCCTCCACGAAGCCGGGAATCATGCGGCCCTCCTCCAGCTCCACCTCCATCCCCTCGCTGCTGCCCCCTTCGATGGGATCGCCGCTATCGGCGAACACTCCGCTGAAGCTGATCCGGGCGACGTCTCCCATGGCAGCAGGGCGCCCTTCTACTGGGACCAGCGCAGCGAGTTGGCGGCGAGATTGCTCCAGAAGCTCCTCCACCTTTGCAGGATCGAAGGCGACTGGGGCGGCTTCCGCCTTGAGCCCCTTGGTGGTTTTGAGGGTTGGGGAGGGTTCCACATCCATCTCCAACGTCAGCACGAGCTCGGACCCAGGCGTGAAGCGATCCAACACCGCTTCAAACGCCTCCTGGAGCGCCGGTCGCCCCAAGGCGTCAATCCGCTCCTGCTCCAGAGCATCGCGGCAGACGCTTTCTACGAGGTCTTCCAGAGCTGTGGCTCGGATCCGCAACGGCCCCAACTGCTGAATCAGCACGGAGCGGGGCACCTTGCCCTTGCGGAAACCGGGCAGCTTCACGCTGCGGCTGAGTTTTTCCAAAGCGGCGTCGTAGCTGGCCTGGCAGCGCCCACCGGGAATGGCCACCTCCAGCGCCACGCGGCTTCCGGGGCGTGGCTGGGCGCTCACTTTCAGGGGAGAGGCCTGGCCGGTGGAAGAGCTGGCGGCTGGGGTCATGGACGGGGCCGGATGGCGGGCAATCCCCAATCCTAGAAAGTGGCCGTCATCACCCTCGGGCGCGTATTGTTTGCTTGACGATCAGTCGAGTTGATATACGCAGCGGCCATCGCTGAGCGATGAGCTGTCTTCGGGGCCCGTTTTCAGAACGAGACATCCCTCGGGACGCCGTTCCGGCTCCCTGCATCGGTGCCTCTCCATCGCCCTATTCCGTCCCGGCCAGCAGTTCCATCCACGCCTTCCCCGCCCTATCCCCAGTCTCCCCTCGGTGACCACGCTCCCTCGCCCCAGCTCCCACTCCGATCCCTCTGCCACCCCCCGGAAAGGTCTGCCGACCCGCCCCTTGCGGATCGGCATCCTCGGGGCGACAGGGGCCGTTGGCGAGGAGATCTTGAACCTCCTGGAGGAGCGGCAGATGCCCGTGCAGGAGTTGCGGCTCTTGGCGTCTCCCCGCTCGGCCGGCCAACAGGTGATGTGGCGTGGAGAGCAACTCACCGTGGAGGCGGTGGAGCCTTCCAGCTTCGAGGGGCTGGATCTCGTGCTGGCGTCTGCAGGAGGGTCGGTGTCGAAGCAGTGGGCCCCCCGGGCCGTGGCCAGTGGGGCGGTGGTGATTGACAACTCCAGCGCCTTTCGCATGGATCCCGCCGTGCCTTTGGTGGTGCCGGAAGTGAACCCCGAGGCGGCCTTCTCCCACCGTGGGATCATCGCCAATCCCAATTGCACCACCATTCTCCTGTGCTTAGTGTTGGCCCCACTTGAGTCGAGATGTCGCATTCGTCGGGTGGTGGTGAGCACGTACCAATCGGCTAGCGGGGCAGGGGCCCGGGCCATGGAGGAGCTTCGTCTGCTCACGCGCACCATGTTGGAGGGGGGAACACCGCGCAGTGAGGTGTTGCCCTATTCCCTGGCTTTCAATCTCTTCCTCCACAACTCACCCCTCCAAGCCAACGGCTACTGCGAGGAGGAGCTCAAGATGTTGCATGAGACCAGAAAGATCATGGGCCGCCCCGACCTGCTCCTGAGCGCCACCTGCGTTCGGGTGCCTGTTCTTCGCGCCCACTCGGAAGCCGTCAACATTGAATTTACTGGGCCTCTCGCCGCTGAGGACGCCCGTGCCCTGCTGGCGGAGGCCCCGGGTGTGGTGTTGATCGAGGACCACGCCGCCAATCGCTTTCCCATGCCCATGGATGTGACGGGGCAGGATCCCGTGGCTGTCGGTCGCATCCGTCAGGACCTGAGCCATCCCCAGGCACTGGAGCTCTGGCTCTGTGGGGATCAGATCCGCAAGGGGGCCGCCCTGAATGCGATCCAAATCGCCGAACTCCTCAGGACTGCAGACGGAGGTGAGCCTTGAGCGGCCTTCCCTTGGACTCCAGTCCACGCTTTGGTCGTGTGCTCACCGCGATGGTGACCCCCTTCCGCAGCGACGGCGTCCTTGATTTGGCCTTGGCGGAGCGCCTCGCCGACCACCTGGTGGGCCATGGATCTGATGGCCTTGTGGTCTGCGGCACCACAGGGGAATCACCCACCCTCAGCTGGGATGAGCAGCACGCCTTGTTTTCTGTGGTGAAGCGGGTGGTAGGTGCCCGTGCGGTTGTTTTGGCGGGCAGTGGCAGCAATTGCACCGCGGAGGCCGTTGAGGCCACCCGTGAAGCTGCTGCTCTGGGCGCCGATGGGGCGTTGGTGGTGGTGCCTTATTACAACAAACCTCCCCAGGATGGCCTGGAAGCCCATTTTCGGGCCGTGGCGCAAGCGGCTCCAGAATTGCCTTTGATGCTTTACAACATTCCAGGACGCACAGGTTGTCATCTCGCCCCTGAGACGGTGGAGCGTCTGCTGGATTGTTCCAACATCGTGGCCTTCAAGGCCGCCAGCGGCACGACGGAGGAGGTGCAGCAACTGCGCTCCCTCTGCGGTGAGCAGCTCGCCATCTACAGCGGCGACGATTCCCTCACGTTGTCGATGCTCTCCGTCGGGGCCGTGGGGGTGGTGAGCGTCGCCAGCCATCTGGTGGGCGACACGATCCAAGCCATGGTGCAGGCCTTCCTCTCCGGCCAGAACCGTGAGGCCCTCGCCCTCCACGAAAAGCTTTTGCCTCTCTTCAAGGCCTTGTTTTGCACAACCAATCCAATCCCTGTCAAAGCCGCCCTTGAGCTTTGCGGTTGGCCTGTTGGCGCCCCGCGTCTGCCCCTGTTGCCTGCGGATAGCCACGTGCGTGAACGCCTCTCCTCGATCCTTGCTGCCCTGCGTCCCACCTGACGCCAAGGCTTCGCCCAGACCGAGCTTTATCTGCTTCCTGATTTCATGACTAGTTCCAACGGAAAATCCACCAAACCAACATCTGCAGATGGCAAACCACCTGCCCTGCGTGTCATCCCCCTGGGGGGATTGCATGAGATTGGTAAAAACACATGCGTCTTCGAATATGGAGATGACCTCATGCTTGTGGACGCTGGTTTGGCGTTCCCTAGCGATGGGATGCATGGTGTGAATGTGGTTCTACCCGACACCAGCTACCTGCGGGAAAACCACAAGCGCATCCGAGCCATGATCGTCACCCATGGCCATGAGGATCACATCGGTGGCATTCCTTATCACCTGAAAAACTTTGACATTCCTGTGATATATGGACCGAAGTTGGCCCTCTCCATGCTCACGGGCAAGATGGAAGAGGCCGGTGTGACAGATCGCACCACCCTGCAGACGGTCAGCCCCCGCGATGTGGTTCAAGTGGGACAGCATTTCAAGGTTGAGTTCATCCGCAACACCCACTCCATCGCCGATAGCTACACCCTGGCGATCACAACCCCCGTTGGTGTTGTGGTCTTCACAGGAGATTTCAAGTTTGACCACACGCCCGTTGATGGCGAGGTGTTCGACGTGCAGCGGCTGGCGCACTACGGGGAGCAGGGAGTTCTTTGTCTGTTCAGTGATTCCACCAATGCCGAGCTGCCTGGTTTCACGCCGCCAGAGCGGGCTGTCTTCCCCAACCTTGACCGCCACTTCGGCAAGGCAGAAGGGCGCGTCATCGTCACCACGTTTGCCAGTTCTGTTCACCGGGTCTCCATGATCCTCGAGCTGGCTATGAAGCATGGTCGCAAGGTTGGCCTGCTTGGGCGCTCGATGCTCAATGTGATCGCCAAGGCCCGAGAGTTGGGCTACATGCGTTGTCCTGATGAGTTGTTTGTGCCGATCAAGCAAATCCGTGATTTGCCCGACCGAGAAGTTGTGCTGCTGATGACGGGCAGTCAAGGCGAGCCCTTGGCCGCGCTGAGTCGCATCTCCCGCGGCGAACATCCACAGGTGCAAGTGAAATCAAGCGACACCATCATCTTCTCGGCCAGCCCTATCCCTGGCAACACGATTTCGGTGGTCAACACCATCGATCGCCTCATGATGCTCGGCGCCAAAGTGGTGTACGGAAAAGGGGAAGGCATCCATGTCTCCGGCCACGGCAGCCAGGAGGATCAGAAACTGATGCTCGCCTTGACCCGCCCCAAGTTTTTTGTTCCGGTCCACGGGGAGCACCGCATGCTCGTCTGCCATTCCAAAACGGCCCAGTCAATGGGCGTTCCCGCAGACAACATCCTCATCATCGACAACGGGGATGTGGTGGAGCTCACTTTGGACTCCATCCGGCGTGGCGAGGCTGTCAAGGCGGGCATCGAGCTGTTGGATGCTTCCCGCAACGGCATCGTGGATGCACGGGTGCTCAAAGAGCGCCAGCAATTGGCGGAGGACGGGGTCATCACCCTGCTCGCGGTGATCAGCACCGATGGGGTCATGGCGGCTCCACCCCGGGTGAACTTGCGAGGTGTGGTCACCACGGCAGATCCCCGCAAGCTCTCCGTCTGGGCGGAACGGGAGATTCGCTGGGTGCTCGAAAACCGTTGGAATCAGCTTTGTCGCAACACGGGAGGCAAAGCGCCAGATGTGGACTGGGTTGGTGTGCAACGGGAGGTGGAAGTGGGCCTTCAGCGCCGGCTGCGCCGGGAGCTTCAGGTGGATCCCCTGATCATCTGCCTGGTGCAACCGGCTCCAGCCGGGAGCCCTGCCTACAAAGGACAGGCCGATTCGGAGCCTGATACGCGGCCGGCCTCCAAGGGCCGTCAGGTGGGCAGGGACAGGGGCCGGGATGGTGCCTCCGAGCCCCGCCCACGGCCGGAGCCTGCGACCGCCACGGCTGAGGCAGCAACGCCCAGAACCCAGCCTGAGGAGCCTGAATTGGAGGTGGGCCGCACCCGCCGCCGCCGCTCTGCCGCCTTGGCGGGCTGAGCACACCCATCAGCCCACGTCCACCAGGAGCAGTCCTGACTGGAGTTCCCCATCCTCTTCCTCTGGCTCTCTGGGTTCGAGCGCCGGCTCCCGCCTCGAAGCCGAGGGGGAGGGGGTGACCACCACGTCCACCTCTTCGGCCAGCATGGGGCTGGCTTGGTGAACCTCGATCAATTCAGGTTCATCCACCACATCTGGGATCAAGGCGGAGGGTTCTTTTCCCTTGAGCCAAGGAAGGTCGGTGGCCATGGGTACTTCAGGCTCCAGCGATGCAGGCTGGCTGAGCCACGGCATCACGGGCTCTTTCGTCTTTGGTTTGGCTGGAGCAGCCTCGTCTTCCGCAAGGTTGAAAGGGTCTGCGCCGATTCCCCTGTCCGTCAGACCCGCCGTTTTGGTCGCTGTGGTGTTTGGCAGTGTCTCCTCCATGGGCTCGGGCTCCATGGTGGGTAGGGGATGGAGGGGCATCTGCAGGTCTTTTGCAGAGGAGGTCTTGGACCGCGATTTGGGCCCAGACTTCTCCTCGCTTTCCGCCCGTTCTGTTTCAGGCAGAAACAGGGTCGGCCGAGATGGTGCCTCCTCATCGTCTTCCGCCTCGGTGACCATGGTGGAGACCAGAGGCTGGTGGCACTGATCCAGGCCGTCTTCAGCGATCTGGCGCAGGGCCGGTTCCGCATCACTCTGGCGGACCACCTCATAGAGGTCTTCAGCGGCATCCCGATCGCTATACCCATGGAGCAGGGTGTGGGCCATCAAGAGCTGCATGCGATGGCGCAGCGCCATCGCCTCCGCCACCCCCCCAGCCTCGATGAGCTCCCGCAAGAGAAGGGTGCCCGCCTCCACCACGGTGGCCCAGCGACCTTGGCAGTAGGCCTTCTCAATCACCGCGTATCGCTTTTGCCAGTCGCTGGTTTCAGGGGAGCTCTCCATGGGGGTTGGGGTGCGGGGGGGGGATGAGATGCAGGTTGCAGCCATCCCAGTGGAGCTGCCAACCTTGAGCCAAATCTTGCCGCCCCGGACCCTGCTCCGCCGGTAGCCGTGCCAGCAGCAGCTCCAGGCTGCGGGCGTCAAGGGCGCGTCCCCAGTGGCGTCGGAGCCAGTGTTGGAGGAGGCGGCGTTGGTTTGCTGGTTGGAGCCCAGCCAAGGGGCGACGGGCCAACGAGGCTGCTCCCTCCCGTTGCCCTGCTGTCGCCGTGAGAGCGGTGAGGGCCAGGCCGACCAACTCCTCCGCCTGGTCATCCTCCTGGGCCAGCCGTTCCGCCAGAGTTCCGATGCGGGTCGTGGCGCCCGGGTGGAGTGCCTCCAGCACGGGCAACACCTCTGCTCGCACCCTGTTGCGGCTGAAGCGGGGATCCTCATTGGTGGGGTCCAGCCAGATGGGGAGTTCCATCTGGTGGCAGATTCGAGCCGTGTCCTCCCGGGTAAACGGCAGCAGCGGGCGCACAAGCTGCAGGCCCTTGGTCAGCGGGCGCGCTGCCCGCAATGCCGCCAGGCCCCGCTGGTGACTGCCCCGAGCAAGATTCAGCAGAAGGGTTTCCGCCCTGTCGGTCGCGGTGTGTGCCGTGAGCACATGGGCACATCCAAGCGCTGCGGCCTGATCTTTCAGGCAGTTGTAACGCCACTCGCGGGCCGCCGCTTCGGTGGTCGGAGCAGGTTCGGCCCGTTGGCGGCAGAGGGTGAGACCCTGGGCCTCCGCCCAGGCAGCAAGGGCCTCGGCCTGGGTGGAGGCTTCGCGGCGCCAGGCATGGTCACCGTGCCAGAGGGTGAGCTGCCAGGTGTGGAGAGGCTGCAGATCCCGCAGCAGTCCCGTCAGGGCCATGGAGTCCTGGCCTCCAGAGATGGCCACCAGCAGGTGGGCGCCCCTTGGCAACAGGGCAGGGTGGTGCAGGAGGTGCCGGTGAAGCTTGTCGTGGTCCTGGCCCCATCGCCGGGCAGGAGGCGCAGCATCGGATGGGAGAATCACGGTCTGTACCTCGCGTGCCTGCAGATGTCGCGTCACTCCAGCCTGCCTGCCCCCCTGCAGGAGGCGATCGGACAGCGTCGGCTTCTCAAAGTGATTGCCGGGCTGACGAATCGTGATCAGGCCTCTGTGGAGAGGATCGCCCGGGCTGCTGCAGCAGGTGGGGCGGATCTCTTGGATCTGGCGTGTGATCCCTCCTTGGTGGAGCGCATCCTCGCGGTTGCCCCCGGATTGCCCCTGTGCGTTTCCGCTGTGGATCCTGCTCTGTTCCCCGCCGCTGTGGCGGCCGGAGCCGCCATGGTGGAGATCGGTAATTTTGATGCTTTCTATGCCCAGGGCTTGCGCTTTGAGGCCGATGAGGTGCTAGGCCTCGCCCTCCGCACCCGTGAGCTGCTGCCAGACGTTGTGCTCTCCGTCACTGTCCCCCATGTGCTGCCTCTGGACCAACAGGAGCAGTTGGCCGTGGCTCTGGCCCATGCAGGCGCAGATTGGATACAGACGGAGGGAGGCACCAGCGCTCATCCCGTCAGCGCTGGAGTGCTGGGCTTGATCGAGAAGTCTGCCCCCACCCTGGCAGCCACCTATGCCATCACCCGGGCCCTGGCCGCTGCGGAGAAACCCTTGCCTGTCCTCTGTGCTTCAGGCCTCTCTGCCGTCACAGTGCCGCTGGCCCTGGCTGCGGGCGCTTCCGGTGTGGGGGTGGGATCCGCTGTGAATCGCCTGAGAGATGAGGTGGCCATGTTGGCCGTGGTGCGAGCTTTGCGAGAGTCTGTCTGCCTTTCCGTTGCTCCTCAAGATAGCCCTGCCTATCGTGGCGCAATCCCTGTTTAGGTGCCATGGTCGGTTCTCTTCTTTGGCTGCTCCAGTGGCCAATTCGAGCCGCGATTCTTCTGGTGATCTCCAGACAGCCCCTCGGGGTGGACATGGCCAACTTCCAGGTGGCCTTCCTTTCCGCCGCGGTGATTGGCCTGTTGGGTACTCTCCTGCTTTGGCCGCTTCGCTTCATCTTGGCGCCCCTGAAGTTGATCGCCACCCTGGGTGGGCTGATCCCCGTGGGCTTTCTGTTTGATTGGCTGATCTCCATCATTCTGTTTGCCCTTACAGCCTGGTTGGTTCAAGGCTTTCGGCTTCGCAATGGCCTCACCAGCGCGGTGCTTGGGGCTTTGGTTTATAGCTTCATCAGCTTTTTTGTCCTCAGGGGCCTTGGGCTGGAGGTTCCCCTCACCCGTGCCATGGGCGCCTGATGGCAGATCGTCCTGGCTGAGGCCCCATTTGGCCCGCCGAACCCCGTCGACCCGTCATTGACGCCAAAATCAGGGGATGTCCTTCCAGCTTCAGGCTCCTTACACCCCCCAGGGAGATCAACCCACCGCCATCGACGCCCTTGTGAGGGGCGTCGATGGCGGTCAGCGCTATCAAACCCTCCTTGGGGCCACAGGCACCGGCAAGACCTTCACGATCGCCAATGTGATCGCGCGCACCGGCAGGCCCACGTTGGTCTTGGCACACAACAAGACGCTGGCTGCCCAACTCTGCAACGAGTTGCGGGAGTTTTTTCCTCGCAATGCTGTCGAATACTTCATCTCCTATTACGACTATTATCAGCCGGAGGCTTATGTTCCTGTTTCGGATACCTACATTGCCAAAACGGCTTCTATTAATGAAGAAATCGATATGCTTAGGCACTCCGCCACCCGCTCGTTGTTTGAGCGTCGTGATGTGATTGTCGTTGCGTCTATCAGTTGTATCTACGGTCTTGGTATCCCGTCCGAATACCTTAAAGCGGCTGTGAAGTTTGAGGTGGGAGCATCATTGAATCTGCGCTCGTCCTTGCGGGAATTAGTCAATAATCAATACTCCCGCAATGACGTCGAGATTAGTCGTGGCCGTTTTCGGGTGCGAGGCGATGTGTTGGAAATCGGCCCCGCCTATGAAGATCGCTTGGTGAGAGTGGAGATGTTTGGAGATGAGGTTGAGGCCATTCGTTACGTCGATCCCACCACGGGAGAGATCCTCCAGAGCTTGGAAAGTATCAGCATTTATCCCGCCAAGCACTTCGTCACTCCCAAGGAGCGATTGCAGGCGGCCATTCAGGCCATTCGCCTGGAGCTATCCGAACGCCTGGAGCACCTCCACAGCCAGGGTCGTCTGTTGGAAGCCCAGCGTTTGGAGCAGCGCACGGCCTACGACCTGGAGATGCTTGAGCAGGTGGGCTATTGCAACGGAGTGGAAAATTATGCCCGTCACTTGGCTGGCCGCCCTGCCGGGTCTCCACCGGAGTGCCTCATCGATTACTTCCCGAAGGACTGGTTGCTTGTCGTGGATGAGAGTCATGTCACCTGCAGCCAGCTGCAGGCGATGTACAACGGCGACCAGAGCCGCAAGCAGGTGCTTATCGAGCACGGCTTCCGACTTCCCAGCGCGGCGGACAACCGACCGTTGAAAGGGGAAGAGTTCTGGCAGAAGGCGAATCAGACTATTTTTGTTAGCGCCACCCCTGGCGATTGGGAGCTCACCCAGAGCGACAAGGAGGTGGTGGAGCAGGTCATCCGCCCCACTGGCGTGTTGGATCCCGTGGTGGATGTGCGGCCCACTGAGGGTCAAGTGGATGATCTGCTTGGTGAGATCCGAGAGCGGGCGGCCAAACAGGAGCGGGTGCTCGTGACCACCCTCACCAAACGGATGGCCGAAGACCTCACCGACTATTTGGCTGAACATGGCGTGCGCGTGCGCTATTTGCACTCTGAGATTCATTCCATCGAGCGGATTGAAATCATCCAGGATTTGCGCAATGGGGAATATGACGTGCTTGTGGGGGTCAACCTGCTGCGTGAAGGGCTTGACCTGCCGGAGGTTTCGCTTGTGGCCATCCTCGATGCGGATAAGGAGGGTTTTCTGCGGGCGGAGCGCTCCCTGATTCAGACCATCGGCCGTGCGGCCCGCCATGTGGAGGGGCGGGCCCTCCTCTACGCCGATACCCTCACCGACAGCATGGTCAAGGCGATCTCGGAGACGGCCCGGCGCCGTGCGCTTCAGGAGGCCTACAACACCAAGCACGGCATCACGCCGCGGCCGGCAGGCAAACGCGCTGGCAACTCCATCCTGGCCTTTCTGGAGGTGTCGCGCCGGTTGAACGATGAGCAGCTGGAGGAGGCCACGGAGCAGGCCGAGCACAACGCTGTTCCCCTCGATTCGCTGCCTGAGTTGATCCAGCAGCTCGAGGAGAAAATGAAAGCGGCGGCGAAAAATCTGGAGTTTGAGGAGGCTGCCAATCTCCGCGATCGCATCAAGGGGCTGCGTCAGAAATTGGTGGGCAAGGGCTAAGCATCTTGGATCAAGCCAGGCTCGTGATCGCTTGCGCCACCCAAGGGCCAGCCAGGCTCTTCCAGCGCTCCACCCTGCTGGGCCGCAGCCTGCAAAGCTTCCCAGAACCGCTGCGCCCCAAGATTTGCTTGTTGGCCGACAACAAAGGGCAGCGATCTATGGGCTTGCCGTCCTTTTACAACCGTGTGATTGATGAGATGGAGTCTGATCAGATCGTTGTCTTTATGCACGATGATGTCTATGTGCATGATTGGAATCTGGCCTTCCAACTTCATCGGGCACTGGAAGCCTTTGATCTGGTGGGCGTTGTGGGATCAGCCAATGTCCCCCATGGCCAACCAGGCTGGTGGCATGGTCTGGACGGGGAGGGTCGACCGCTTCGCAACGATGCGGTGACTCGCTCCGGATCGATCAATCATTTTGATCCCGGTTTGGTGCGCCCCGATTGGTATGGACCGGTGCCCATGGCCTGCGATCTGCTGGATGGTGTCTTTTTGGCCGCCCGGGTGAACACGCTGCGAACCCGGCAAATCCGTTTTGACCCCCAGTTTGCTTTCCACTGCTACGACACCGACTTTTGCTACACAGCCCGTTCCCGAGGTTTGCGTCTGGGCACCTGGCCGCTGTCGCTCACCCATGCCAGTGCTGGATCGTTTGATGACAACTGGATCCGGGCAGCGGGACAGTTGCAGGCGAAGCTGGCGTCGACCGGCGCCTGATCAACTGGTTGGGCCGGCCTCCGTGCCCTCGACCCGGTGGTTGGTGAGGCCTCCGAGACCAAATGCAGCATGGACGGCTTGCAGGGCCCGAACCCCGTCGGCTTCAGCCACAACGCAGCTGGTGCGAATTTCACTGGTGGCAATCATCTCAATGTTGATCGCGGCATCGGCCAGGGCTCGGAACATCCGGGCCGCGGTGCCTGCCTTGTAGGCCATCCCGGCCCCCACGGCGCTCACCCTGGCGATGGCCGAGGCCTCCTCGAAAGTCGCCCCTGGCCACTGGCCCAGCAGCGGTTTGAGCGCGGCCTCGGCGCCGGGTCGGTCGCCTCGGCGCAAAACAAAGCTCATGTCACGGCTGCTGGTGGCTGCCCCGGCAACGGCGGGGCGCAGTCGCTCCGATTGCACGATGGCATCCAGGCTGATCCCCGCATCGGCCAGCGCTCGGCAGATTTGCGCCGCTGCGCCCGGCCGATCGGGCACACCTTTGACCGTGACCTGCACCTGATTGAGGTCAAGGGCCACCCCGCGCACGGCTGGAGCCTCGCGATCGGCCGCCAGGGGCCCTTCCCGCAGCTGCATCTCCCCCAGTTCAAACGCTTCAGCCGCAGCCCGGAGGGCCTTGCTGCCCTGGCTGCCCTCCACCACGCAACTCACCTTCACCTCGCTGGTGCCGATCAAGCGCAGGTTGATGCCCAGCCGGGCCAGGGTGTCAAACAGCCGGGCTGCCACCCCTGGCCGGCCCATGATTCCTGCGCCGGAGATGCTGATCTTGGCCATGCCCCTCTCCGCCGAGAGCCTGGCCCCCTCGGCCTGCAGCTCCTCCAGTAGGCGATGGCACACCTCGCTGGCACTCTCGAGCTCCTCCTCTTTGACGGTGAAGGCGATGTCGTTGCTTTCCCCTTCATGGCTGGATTGCACGATCAGATCAACGTTCAGCCCGGCGCTGCCAAGGGCCTCAAACAACCGGGCTGCCACCCCTGGCTGGTCCGGCAGGCCGGAGAGGGCCAGCACCGCCTGGTCCCGTTCCAGCTCTGCCCCATCCACGGGTTTGCCAAGTTCCAACCCATCGCTGCCGACAGGCCGGCTGAGCCCGCTTGTCAGAGTTGTGCCTGGCTCCTCACTCCAGCTGGAGCGCACCACCAGGGGAACGCCGTAGTTGCGAGCGATCTCCACGGCCCGGGGATGGAGCACGGCGGCCCCAAGGCTGGCCAGCTCAAGCATCTCGTCGCAGGTCACCCGCTCCATCAGCTGGGCATCGGGCACCTTCCTCGGATCGGTGGTGAGCACGCCCGGCACATCGGTGTAGATCTCACAGGCCTGGGCACCGAGCGCTGCGGCCAGGGCCACCGCCGAGGTGTCCGACCCCCCGCGCCCCAAGGTGGTGATCTCCGGAATTCCGGAGGGACCGCTGCTGGTGCCCTGGAATCCGGCCACCACTACCACAGTCCCCTCGTCAAGGAGCCTCCACAGCCGGTCCGTGCGGATCTCGAGGATGCGTGCCCTGCCATGGGCGGATTCCGTGATGATGCCGGCCTGGGCACCTGTCATGGAGACCGCCGGCACCCCGAGCCTTTGCAAGGCCATGGCCAGGAGGGCGATGGACACCTGCTCCCCTGTGGACAGCAGCATGTCCATCTCCCTTTGGGGAGGAGCATTGTTGATGGCTCGCGCCAGGGCGGTGAGTTCATCGGTGGTGTGTCCCATGGCGGACACCACCACCACCAGCTCATGGCCGGCCTCCCGATTGGCAGCAATGCGGCGGGCCACAGCCTGGATGCGTTCCACGTCGGCCACGGAGGTGCCTCCGAATTTCTGGACGAGGAGGGTCATCCGCGGGCGGCTGCAGGTGAAAGCCAACTTATCGAGGTGAGCCCAGCGGCAGCAGCCAGGCTTCTCGGAACGTCTCAGCCGGATCGGATCCCCGCTTCAGGGAAGCCTCCGCCTCAAGCAGCTGGCGCAGCAGGGTGAGCAGGTGTGCGGTGCTGCGACCCCGAAGTTGCTTGCGCATCACGTAGATGCGTTTGGGGTTGCCGATGCCTGCCGCCTTGGCGATGGTGGCCACGTCTTGCTCCCCTTGGGCTTCCAGCAGGGCCACCCATAACCAGCCGCGGATCTGGCTAGAGAGGGAGGCAATGATCCGCAGGGCGGGCTCATTGGCGTCCAGCAGGGCATCCACCAGGGCGATCGCTTCCGCTGGCTGGCCGGCCAACAGCGCCTCTCCCACCGCCAGGGCCGTGCTGGAGCGGCCGCCCACCAGCTGGGCGACGGCAGCTGCTGTGATCTGCTCGCCGCCATACACCCGCAGTTTTTCCAGTTCGCTGGCCAGCCTCGCGCTGTCACTGCCGACGGCCTGGGCCAGGGCTTCGGCCGCCCGGGGGTCCAGGGTCAGGCCCATCTCCCTTGCCGTGCGCTGCACCATGTCCAGCTGGCCGGCTCCGTCCCAACTGGGGGGCAAGGGAAAGCTCCGTTCCTCTGCCACGGCGCGCAGGGCTTTGGTGGTGCGCAGGCGGGCATCGGGCTTGGAGCTGCTCACCAGCACCAAATGGGTCTGCTCGGCGATGGCGCTCAGGCAAGCCTCCAGGGCCTCAGCCAGTGGGGGAGGACAGGCGCCACAGAAGGGGCTGCGTTGCAGCACCACCACCCGCCCGCCCGCCCCGAGGGGTGGGGTGCGGGCCTCTTCCAGGGCTCGCCGAGCCTGCTCCCCATCCTGGCCATCCAGCCGACTCAGGTTCATGGCACCCCAGGCTGGATCGAGGATGGACCCCGCCAGCTCCTCCACGGCCCGCCCACGGGCAGCCTCATCGTCGCCCCAGTAGAGGTGGATGGGCATCAGGGGCTGCCTTGAACGATTTCGACCATCCGATCTTCACTGAAAGCCTGCGCCGCATTCGCCTCTGGTTGGGGGAGACGGGCCTTGATGGGGTCGAGCGGGATGTGCTGGAACGCCTGGTGCACAGCAGCGGCGACCTGAGCCTGGCTCCCGACCTCCGCTTCAGCGCCAAGGCCTGCGCCCTCGGCGCCACAGCCTTGAGCAGCGGGGCGCCGGTCCTCACCGATACGGCCATGGCTGCTGCAGCTGTCGGTACGATGGCCGGTCGCACCTTCGCCAACCCGGTCTGGTCGGTGTTGACCTGGGCACCGGCGGTGGCTCCAGAGGGAGGCACCCGCGCCGCAGAGGGGATGGCAGCTGCTTTGAAGCAGCATCCCGGCGCGGTGGTGCTGATTGGCAGTGCGCCCACCGCGTTGGAGCGTTTGCTTGCGCTCACAGAAACCGGCCAGGTGGACCCGCCGGCCCTGGTGATTGGCATGCCGGTCGGGTTTGTGGGGGTGGCGGAGAGCAAGCGGCGGCTCGCTGGCAGTGGATTGCCCCAGATTCGCCTCGATGGCAGCCGGGGGGGCGCCGCAATGGTGGCCGCGGCTGCCAATGCCCTGCTTCGGTGGAGCTGGCTGCAACACAGGCGTTAGGGCTTCCCCAGAGCCACGTGGCTGTTGGCCTCGATGCGGCCCAGAACTTCTCGGGCTCGCCTCACCACCGTCGAGGGCACCCCTGCGAGGCGGGCCGCCTCAATGCCGTAGCTGCGGCTGGCGCCACCGGTGACAACCTGGTGCAGGAACAGCAGATCGTCACCGGTCTCTTCCACGAGCACCTGGGCATTGGCCACATTCGGCAGCAGAGCGGCCAGGTCGTTGAGTTCGTGATAGTGAGTGGCAAACACCGTGCGCGCCCCCAGATCCTGGGCCAGGGCCTCGGCCACCGCCCAGGCAATCGCCAGACCGTCGAAGGTGGCCGTGCCCCGACCGATCTCATCCAGCAGCACCAGGGAGTGCGGAGTGGCGTGGTGAAGAATGTTGGCCGTTTCAGCCATCTCCACCATGAAGGTGGATTGGCCCGTGGCCAGATCGTCCACGGCTCCGACGCGGGTGAAGATCCGATCGGCAAGGCTCAAGCGGGCTGATCGGGCGGGCACCCAGCTGCCGATCTGGGCCATCAGTTGCAGGAGTCCTGTTTGGCGGAGATAGCAGCTCTTGCCACTGGCATTGGGGCCGGTGAGCACCAGCAGGTCGGGAGCGTGAGGTTGTCCCCCCCCCAAAGCGATGGGGTTGGGGGTGAAGGGGGTGTCCACGAGGAGTTGTTCCACCACCGGATGGCGGCCGGCCTCGATGGTGAGTTCTCGGCCCGCAACGATCACGGGGCAGCAGTAGCCCTGCGTGGCGGCCACTTCCGCGAGCGAGGCCAGGGCATCGAGCTGGGCCACCCGGCGGGCGACAGCCCGGATCGAGTCTGCCTGGTGCCCCACTTGCTGGCGCAACGCCGTGAACAGCTCGTATTCCCGCTGGGCCGCACGCGTGCGCAGCTGCAAGATGCGCCCTTCCCTCTCCTTGAGGGCCGGTGTGACGAAGCGCTCCTCACTGGCCAGGGTTTGCCGGCGGATCCAATGGGTCGGCACCGCCGCGGCCTTGGAACGGCTGACGGACAGGAAATAGCCGAAGGTGCGGTGGTAGTTCAGGCGCACGTTGGCATTGCCGCTCAGCTGGCGCTCCTGTTGCTCTTGATCAGCGAGCCAGCGATCCTGATCATCCAGCTGGTTGCGGAGCCCATCCAGGCGAGGGTCCACCCCATCGTGGATCAGGCCACCCTCACTCAGGCTCAAGGGCGGTGTCTCCACCAGGGTGTGGCGCAGCTCGGCGGCCAGTGCCGCCAATTGGGGTTCCGGTTGGGCGAGATCGTGAAGGGGGGGGCTGCTGGCTGTTTGGAGGAGCTCCGCCAACCGGGGCAGTCGCTCCAGGCCATCGGCGAGGGCCACCAGGTCGCGGGCGGAGGCACTGCCTGCCCCGGCTCGACCGGCCAGTCGCTCCAGATCAGCCATGGGCCGGAGCAAGCGACGCACCGCCAGACGCAGAACCCTCTGCTCCACCAGCTCGCTCACCCCCTGCTGCCTCTCCAGAAGGGGGTCGCGATTCACCAAAGGAGCCTCCACCCAGCGCCGCAGGCAGCGGGCGCCCATGGCGGTGACGGTGCGATCCAGGGCCCAGAGCAGGGATCCTTCGAATCGGCCTCCCATCTGGGTGCGGGTCAGCTCGAGATTGCGACGGGTCTGGGCATCGAGCACCAGCTGGTCGCCTGCATGCCAAAGCCCTGGTGTCTCCAGGGGAATCGGATCCCTGCCACCTTCTTCCGCGTCTGGATCCGGCTGGGTGCTGTCCAGGTAGAAGAGCAGGCCTCCGGCGGCCCGAAGGGCCAAGGGCGCCTCCTCCAGGCCCAGACCCTCCAGCCGGGCCAGGCGGTAGCGCTCAAGAAGTCGCTGGCGCGCCTGGGGAGTCTCGAAGGAGGTGCGCGGTTGCGGAGTTTGCCGCAGCTCCTTTGGACACCAGCTCGGAGGCGCGATTTCGGCCCCATTCCCCTGCGCCGGCTGGGGCCAGACCACCTCGGCCGCCTCCAGCCGCAGCAGCTCCTGGTGCAGGGCCGCCAGCCCCTCCTGCTCGCTCACGCGGAACTCGCCGGTGCTCACATCGGCGACGGCCAGCCCCCAGCGGGCTCCCTGGGGCACCACGGCACAGAGCCAGTTGTTGCGCCGCGCCGCGAGCATCCCCTCCTCCAGCACCGTACCGGGGGTGAGCACCCGGGTGATCTCCCGGCGCAAGAGGCTGCCTTTGGAAGGGGTGGTCTCCAGCTGGTCGCAGAGGGCGACACAAAGCCCCCGTTGCACCAGTTCAGAGCAGTATCGATCCGCCGCATGGTGCGGGATGCCCGCCATCGGCACCCGGCCGATCTCCTTGCCGCCCTCCTTGCCGGTGAGAGAGAGCTCCAGCAAACGCGACACCGTGATTGCATCTTCGAAGAAACATTCGAAGAAGTCCCCCAGGCGATAGAGCAGCACTCTGTCGGGATGGGCCGCCTTGAGCGACACGTAGTGGCGCAGCATCGGGGTGAGAGCCCCTGGGTCCACCAGGCTGTGATGAGACCAGGCGGGGGTGTCGTCCGAGGGGAGAGGCTCCTGGGCGGCGCTGTTGTCCTCCTGGGTGGTGCCGCTTGATGGGGCGTTGGTTGCCGCGGGTTTGCTCTGTCGGCGGCGCGGACGGGCCGCAGCATCGGCCTGGAGAGCCCCATCTTCAAGATCCACCTCGGGTGGATCAGGACAGGGACCTGGAGTGGCCTCCTGCAGATCAGCTGCAGTGACCAGGAGGAGTTGCTGGCTGCTGGCCCCACTCATGGCACTGAGGGTGGTGGGACACGATGTTAATGGGCTCTACCGGTGGGGCTTCAGCGGCGGTGGGGGCACTGGCCAGTGGTTGGATCCACCGGCTGTGCCGTCGTGCGCCGCCCCTGGCTTCGCTGGCGGGCTCCGACAACTTGTGAAGGATGCTGGGCTGGGGTTCCTCTTCGGTGGGGGTGTCATGTGAGAATCCGCCCAATGCCTGAATCGGCCAGCGCGCCTTCCATCCCATGCAGATCATCAACACGCTCACCGTTCTGGCCCTTGTGGTGCTGTCCTTTGCGTTGATCGTGGCGGTGCCTGTCCTCTATGCCAGCAGCGAAGACATCGGACGCTCGAACCGATTGATCCTCATTGGGGGGCTGGCCTGGGTGGGGCTGGTGCTTCTGAATTGGGGGATGAGCTATTTCGTGGTCTGACCCTTGACCATCTACGAAGGAACGTTCACCAACACATCTGGCCTGCGGATCGCCCTTGTGGTGGCGCGGTTCAATGATCTGATCACAGGCAAGTTGCTCAGCGGCTGTCTCGATTGTCTGTCTCGCCATGGCATCGATGCCTCGGCCCAAAGTCAGCAACTTGACGTGGCTTGGGTGCCTGGCAGCTTTGAGATCCCTCTGGTGGCCCAGCGCTTGGCTGCAAGTGGCCGCTATCAGGTGGTGATCACCCTTGGCGCGGTGATTCGTGGCGATACACCCCATTTTGATGTTGTGGTGGCTGAGGTCAGCAAAGGTGTTGCCGCTGTGTCGCGCAGCACGGGTGTTCCGGTGATTTTTGGTGTGCTCACCACAGATACTCTGCAACAGGCCCTGGAGCGGGCGGGCATCAAGAGCAATCTGGGTTGGAGTTACGGCCTGCAGGCCTTGGAAATGGGGAGCTTGATGGGCGTTTTGCCCGCTTAAGGGGCCATGTGGTGGCGAACCCCTTGGCTGCGCCAACGCAGAACACTGGCGGTTCTTGCGGGTTGGGATGCCGCTGTCCTTACCTTCTCCTACAACGTGCTGTTCGCCCTGCGCATCGGGCGATGGCCGGGGGTCACCAAGTCTGTTTTGGCTTTGCTGATCCTGTGGGTTGGCGCTTCCTATCTGCTTGGCCGCTATTCAAGTCAGGATTTTTCAGGCTTAAGGGTGTGGCGGCTGCTCCGGGCTCCCACCGTTGGCTTGATCGTTCTGGTGGTCGTTGTGGTTCTTTTGAACTGGGGTTTTCAGAGCGGGGATCCCCGCACATTTCGCGGCTTCCTTTTGCCCATGCTGGCATCCACAACGCTGCTCTCTGCAGCGGCTGAGTGGGCTGCAACCCGGACTCCATCCCGTAAGAACCGCTGGCTCATCGTGGGCAATGCCAGCGAAATCAAGTTGTTGCGCAAGGAAATCAAGATGCTTGGTCTGGCGCAATATCTGGAGTTGCATTACTGCTCCAGTCGAGTTTTTGCTTTGAACCAGACTGTGCAAGCAGGGGGGTTTGACGGCCTCGCCGTCAGTGAAACGGCCGATCTGGATGACGAGCTCCTTCAAAACCTCCTCTCCAGTCGGGGTCGGGGCGCATCGGTTTGCACGCTGGTGGCCTGGGCCGAGCGCCACTTGCAGCGGGTGCCTCCCGAGTTGTTTTCCAGCCGCACGCTCCTGCACGCCGAGGGTTTTGAACTGCAGCCAGGGCGCTGGGGATGGCGTGTGAAAAGGCTTGGGGATGTTGTGGTGGCAAGCACGTTGCTGGTGCTCACCTTGCCTCTGCTGTTGGTTGCCTGCGGGTTGATTCGCCTCGAAGATGGCGGACCTGCGTTCTACTCACAAATTCGGACAGGTCTCTATGGAGCGCCGATCAGGATCTGGAAATTGCGAAGCATGCGGCATGGCGCTGAGTTGCAAGGCGTTCAATGGGCGAAGCGAAATGACCCTCGCATCACTGGCGTAGGGCGATGGCTGCGACGTTTGCGCATCGATGAATTGCCCCAACTGGTCAGCGTGCTTAAAGGGGAAATGAGTCTTATTGGGCCTCGGCCTGAGAGGCCCGAGCTTGAGGATGCCTTGCAAGAGGCGATTGTGCATTATTCCATTCGCCATTGGGTGAAGCCTGGCCTCAGTGGATGGGCACAGGTTTGCTATCCCTATGGAGCCTCGATTGAGGACAGCAGAATTAAGCTTGGCTACGACTTGTACTACATTCGAAATGCCGGCCCTTTGTTGGATCTTTTGGTGTTAATCAAAACTTTGCGTCTTGTCGCAGGGGCCAGGGGTTCCGAGCCCCATGCGTCCCAGCTTGAGCAGTGAGGTGGTCTCCTCCCTGGCGGGCGATTGACGGAGTCCCTGGCGATGGGGCATGCTGGAGAGGTCTCAGCCAGGAGCTATGCTTCCTGGACAAGTCGGAAACACGGCTTTCAGCGCGGATGTAGCTCAGTGGTAGAGCATCTCCTTGCCAAGGAGAGGGTCGAGAGTTCGAATCTCTTCATCCGCTTTTTTCTTTGACCATCAGAATTTGAGACGGATTCGTTTCAAACCCCATTTTTTTGTAAAACTCCGCGCTGTTGGTTGTCATTAGATAGATCCGCTCGCAGTAGCGCAGCGCCTGGCTCTCCATTAACGCGGCCAGGATCGAACGTCCGATTCCCCGTCCCACGACCCGGGCATCCACCACGAGATCCCAGATGGTGCCCCGGTAAATCGTGTCGCTCGTCGCACGCCCAAAACCCACCATTCTGCCCCCCTTCCACGCGGTGACGCAGATGGCACTGTGTTTCAGCATCTGTCTCAGATCGCCAAGGGATCGCCCGTTGGCCCAGAAGGCATTGCTGTCCAAAAGATGTTGTAACTGTTCGAGGGCTTGGGCCGGCCTGAGATCAGGTCCCAAGCCAAGCCGTAAGGCTCTTGCACCATGGCCATGACGCACAAGCCGCAGCGCCTCCCCCCCGCTTTGTGCAAGTTCTGTTGGGCTGTTGTTGCCTCTCATCCCCGCAAGAGTGGTGGGACCCCGAGAAATCATTTGCTTGTGATCGGCTCGACGTCTCAGAGGTGAAAGTGTAGCCAGGAGACCGCTGCATTCCTACAACTTCTCCCCCCCTGATTCAGGCCCTCAGTCCTGTCTGTTGAAGTGGTATGGTGGAAATTCAAGATAGGTGTGCAGTTCCCCATGCTCAAGCTGCTGCTGGGTGATCCAAGCTCTCGCAAGCTCAAGAGATATCAGCCTTTGGTTTCTGATATCAATCTCTTAGAAGAAGACATTTCTCCCCTCTCCGATGATGAGTTACGAGGTCTAACGGCTGAATTCCGACAGAAGCTTGATAAAGTCGACAATCTTTCAGGAAAAAAACTACTTTTAGATGAGTTGCTGCCCCAGGCTTTTGCTGTCGTACGTGAGGCGGGGAAAAGAGTTTTGGGCATGCGTCATTTTGATGTGCAGCTCATCGGTGGCATGGTGTTGCACGATGGCCAGATTGCTGAGATGAAAACTGGCGAGGGAAAAACCCTTGTGGCCACACTTCCCGCCTATCTCAATGCGCTCACTGGCCAAGGGGTGCATGTGGTGACGGTGAATGATTATTTGGCTCGCAGGGATGCGGAGTGGATGGGCCAAATTCATCGTTTCCTAGGATTAAGCGTGGGCTTGATCCAGCAGGACATGTTGCCTGCTGACCGGCAACGCAACTATGCATGTGACATTACATATGCCACAAATTCAGAGCTGGGCTTTGACTATCTTCGCGACAATATGGCCACGGATCTGGCGGATATTGTGCAGCGAGATTTTCATTACTGCATCATTGACGAGGTCGATTCCATCCTCATTGATGAAGCACGAACTCCACTCATTATCTCTGGGCAGGTCGAGCGTCCTCAGGAGAAATATCGCAGGGCGTCTGAAGTGGCCTCGCAGCTGATTCGCTCCCCCGAGCTTGGCAGGGATGGGATCGATCCAGAGGGAGATTATGAAGTGGATGAAAAGCGTCGTAATGTTACTCTCACCGATGAGGGATATGCCCATGCCGCCAATCTGCTTGGCATACAGGATCTTTACGACTCAGCAGACCCCTGGGCTCATTTTGTTAACAACGCCCTCAAGGCAAAAGAGCTATTCATCAAAGATGTAAATTATATCGTCCGCAATCAGGATGTCGTGATTGTCGATGAAAATACAGGGCGTGTCATGACTGGTAGGCGCTGGAGCGATGGCCTGCATCAGGCCATCGAATCCAAGGAGAGCCTTCCCATTCAGCCCGAAACGCAAACCCTGGCAAGCATTACCTATCAGAACTTCTTTCTGCTCTATCCGCGCCTTGCGGGTATGACGGGTACGGCCAAAACAGAAGAACTGGAATTCGAAAAAACCTATAAGTTGGAAGTGACGACAGTACCCACAAATCGCACGAGTGCGCGAGTGGATTGGACGGATCAAGTGTATAAAACAGAGACGGCAAAGTGGCGCGCTGTTGCTAATGAAACCGCAGAAATTCACGGACGAGGTCGCCCCGTGCTTGTCGGGACCACCAGCGTGGAAAAGTCTGAACTGCTTTCGACTCTCCTCGCTGAACTTGCCATTCCCCACAACCTCCTCAATGCCAAGCCCGAAAATGTGGAGCGTGAAGCCGAGATCATCGCCCAGGCCGGCCGGGCCGGAGCTGTGACCATCGCCACCAACATGGCGGGTCGTGGCACGGACATCATTCTGGGTGGCAACAGCGATTACATGTCTCGCTTGAAATGCCGCGAAGTTCTACTCCCTTGTTTGGTGCAGGCGGAGGATGGTCATGGTGCTCCAATCCCCTACCAGCGCTCCGCAGACCAACGCGCCCGTGCCGTGACCACTCTCTATCCTTGTGTACTTTCCGAGGAGACAGAGAAGGCCCTTGAGACCTTGGCCAAAGGGCTGATGCAGCAGTGGGGCGGACGCTCTCTCTCCCTGCTGGAACTCGAGGATCGCATCGCCTCGGCTGCGGAGAAAGCTCCAACGACCGACCCGCAGATTAGGCAAATGCGGGATTTGCTTCGCCGCATTAAGGACGAGTACGACCTGGTCGTGAAGCAGGAAGAAATCCAGGTGCGGGAAGCGGGTGGATTGCATGTGATCGGCACAGAACGGCACGAGTCGCGACGCATTGATAACCAGCTGAGGGGTCGAGCAGGGCGTCAAGGAGACCCAGGGACCACCCGCTTCTTCCTCTCGCTAGAAGACAATCTCCTGCGCATTTTTGGTGGAGATCGTGTGGCAGGGCTGATGAACGCTTTCCGTGTTGAGGAAGACATGCCCATTGAATCAGGCATGCTGACACGATCACTTGAAGGAGCACAAAAGAAGGTTGAAACCTACTACTACGATCAACGAAAAGAAGTCTTTCAATATGATGATGTCATGAATAATCAACGTAAAGCAGTTTACGCTGAACGCCGGCGTGTGCTCGAGGGAAGGGAGCTAAAATTGCAAGTATTGGGCTACGGGGAGCGGACGATTGATGACATTGTGGAAGCATATGTAAACCCTGACCTTCCACCTGAAGAGTGGGATTTTCAACGACTGCTAGATAAGGTTAAGGAGTTTATCTACCTCCTCCAGGATCTTACGCCTGAGCAGTTGCGAGGTCTGAACATTGATGAGCTCAAGGCATTTCTCCAAGAGCAAATGCGCAATGCCTATGACATCAAGGAGGACCAGGTGAATCAGATCAGGCCAGGCCTGATGCGCGAAGCCGAACGTTTCTTTATTCTTCAACAGATTGACACCCTTTGGCGGGAGCATTTGCAATCCATGGAAGCCCTCAGGGAAACGATTTACCTGCGGGGCTACGCTCAGAAGGAGCCAATTATCGAATACAAAAATGAGGCCTACGATATGTTCCTTGAAATGATGATACAAATTCGACGCAATGTCATTTACTCTATGTTTATGTTCCAGCCTCAGGTCCCCGAGCAGGTGACCGCCTGAGTTTCTGCCCGAGATCCGCAACGCTTCTTCAGCTATTCTTCGTTTTGAGATTCAGGACGTTGCCCTTGTGTTCTGCTGTCCACAGGAGGTTGATCGATCCTTTCGCCAAGAAACTCGAGAATCTCCCGGTCGCGGATGTTTTGCGCTCTTCCACTGCACGGCGCCTTCAGGGGCCTGCCAGCCGCCACCTCCCGCAAACACTCTTGTAGTCGGTTGACCTCGCTCTCCAGCTGGTCAATTCGCTCCATCAAATTGCGGATGACTTTGGCTTCCGCATCTGGGAGGGCTGAGTGGGCCAGGGGGTCGATGCGAACGCCAGATTGATGCACCACTCTTCCAGGAACGCCGACGACTGTGCTGTCTGGATCCACGTCCCTCAGAACCACCGAGCCCGCCCCGATCCGCGTGTTCGTGCCCACCGTGATCGCCCCCAGCACTTTGGCCCCTGCACCGACAACAACGTTGTTCGCCAGGGTGGGGTGCCGTTTGCCGTGTTGTTTGCCGGTTCCTCCCAGGGTGACGCCCTGATAGAGCAAGCAGTTGTCGCCGATCACGCTGGTTTCCCCGATCACCACACCCATGCCATGGTCGATGAACACCCCATGGCCGATCTGGGCACCCGGATGGATCTCCACGCCCGTGAGCAAACGAGCCACTTGGCTCAACAGGCGCGGGATCAGGGGAATCTGCAAGCGCCACAGGCGATGGCTGATGCGATGCATCGTGAGGGCGTGGAAGCCTGGATAGCACAGCAGAATTTCCAGGGTGCTCCTGGCGGCAGGGTCCCTTTCTCGGATGAGGGCCAGATCTGCGCGCATGGCCCTGAAGACGTCGCTGACGGATCGCATCACACGGCCAGAAGGCCGATTTCTTTGCGCAACTGATCGATGGTGGCACTACCGAGGTAGCTCTGCGCGCAGTGCACAACAGGAAGTCGCATCAATTGCGCTCGGTTTTGTCGCAGCGTTTGCTCCACCAAGGGCAGGCTGGGTCGATCGCACAACACATGGCTGGCGGCTCGCAGCAGGGCCAGCAACCGACTGCCCGTGTCGGGATTGGCTGTCATCACCAACAGCTCGTTCCCCCGCATGGAGTGCAGGATCACCTCTGCGGCCCGCAGGATGCCGGGACTGATGCTTACCAAGCCCACGCAGCTGCCAGCTCGCAGCTCCTTGAGCAGGTCGAGTTCATGCCGGAAGTCGTTCAGATCGACAGGCACGGCCCGAATGCCGTGGCGTTGGGCGATCTCCTCTACGGGTTGCAGAAAATAGCGGCTGGTGACCACGGTGCCTTTGCTGGAATTCTCCAATACCGCTTCCAGCTCCTCCATCGGAACGACCTCCACAGGCACTTCCAAATTGGGGATGAGCTCCTCGGCGATCAACATGGAGGCACCAATGTCCTCCCGCGGCGTGCTGACCAACACCCTCGCGCCGCAGCGGAGTCGCCAATCAACCTCGCGTGTGAGCAGATCTCGCGCCTGTTGAAGGGTGCAGCCCGCATTGAGCAGTCCGTCGATGCTTTGCCGCACCACCCGGTCAATGTCCGGCAGCGTCTTCGTGCGAAGCCCTGGCGGTGGTTTGAGCTCCTTGGGCTTCTGCTGATCGCGAACATAGATGCCAGAGCCAGCCATCGCCTCCACCACGCCATCGGTTTCCAATTGCCTGTACACCTTGCTGATGGTGTTCCGGTGCAAGCCCGTCTGCATCGCCAGTTGGCGTGTGCTGGGCAAGCGGTGACCAGGTGG
>JBJTWN010000196.1:0-5360 GCA_046081785.1 Cyanobium sp. | reverse complement strand
GTCGCGGCCGGCCTCCATCACCGGCACAGCGGTGGGGAACTGCTTGCGCAACATCTCCGTGACCCGCTGCCAGTGGCCCCGCACCTGATCCGGGGCGCTGGTGGCCCCCGCAAGCAGCCTGGAGCAGAGGCCCCCGCAGGGCGTGGGGGCTCCTGTAGCTGGAGAGGCAAGCCAACCTCAAGCCCCTGCATCAGCCAACCAACCTGGCCCGCCGCAGCCGGGCCCTAGGCCGGTGCCCATGGATCCCACCGAGGTCTTTTGCAACCGCCCCCGCAACCGGGTGGATGACGCCGTCGGCCAGGGGCTGAGCATCCTCGCGGGGCTCGCCCTGGGGGGCTCGGGGGGGGGTGGGGGGAAAGCAGAGCCCTGAGGCGCTCTGGGTAGCCTGTTTCACCTGAGCGAATGCCGTGACGAGCGGTTCCCCTAATCCCTGGCTGGAGACCAATGCCATGGGAGATCACCTCTGCATCAGCCGCCAGACCCTCTGGCGGCTCCGTCGTCTGCGCATCCTGCGCGAGGGACACCACTGGACCCGCAAGACCCCTGGCTGCAGCCGCTCTGATCTCCTTTGGCACCGCAGCCGCTGTGAGCTGGCCCTGCGGCGCCATCCCCCCTAACCCAACCCGGCAACGCGCAGCTTGCGCGCCAGTTCGATCAACTCCGGTGTCACCCCATCGGGGAGGCGCCTCACCTCCCGGATCACTGGAGCCACTTCCACCGGGTTGAGAGGCCTCCCTTCATCGAGAGCACGGCGCTGCAGCAGGTGCGCCAGCTTGTGCTCCGCCTGCTCCTCCACCAGATAGCGGCTGGCATGCACCGCTTCGCTGTGGCCCATCGAGGCGGCCTTCACCGCCGTGGACCAGGTCGTGGTGGCCTTTGCCCTAAGCGCCCAACCATGGCGCAGGTCGTAGAGCTTGCAGCGCTCCCGCTTGGCTTTGGGCTTGGCCTTGCCCGGTAGCTGGCGCGGCTGGTGGTAGCCAAACAACTTCACCGGAATCTCCCGATCCTCCCGGCCTCGGTTGCGCAACCAGTGGGCCAGCACGATCGCCAGATCGCTGTTGTTGAAAAACTGCACCGTTCCATCTCCCCTCTCCGCCGTTTTGATCGGATGGCGGCGGCGCAGCTCCGCGAGCATCGCTCTGGCGTGCTCCAGATCATTCAGCCGGTAGCGAGCCAGCCAGGCCTCCGGTAGCGGCAGGGCAAAGCGATGGCCCGCCTTGGTTTCGCTGCCATCGCCCTGGCTCTGGAAGCTCCCCACCTCGATCACCCCGGCATCGGCCGCCACCTCCCCAGGCAACCGATCGATGTGCCACACCTCATGGCCCCTGAGGCCATAGGTGGCGATCATCGCCATCACCCAGCCCCGCAGCGGATCCATCTCCACCAGCCGGTCCAGCCAGCTCTGCAAATCCTCCGTGCGCGGAATGTGCCGTGGCGCCGGCGCCCGCAGCTTCCCGGCGCCCTTTTTCAACCGCTCCAGCTTGCTCTGCAGCTCCCCCGTGGCGATCGGCACTCCCCGCTGGGCCAGGTAGTTCACCATTTGCACCACCCCATAAAACCCGCGGCTGTTGTACTCCCGCCGAATCA
Source organism: Cyanobium sp. (assembly GCA_046081785.1). Classification (GTDB taxonomy): domain Bacteria; phylum Cyanobacteriota; class Cyanobacteriia; order PCC-6307; family Cyanobiaceae; genus Cyanobium. The sequence goes on along the minus strand of JBJTWN010000196.1, from coordinate 3,773 downwards.
ACTGCTGCCTTGGATCCTCACGATGGGCCAACAGCGATTCAGGGGTGAACAGGCAGAACTCCTCCAGTTGGCGGGTGGTGGCTGGCTCCTCATCAGCAAAAGCCCGACCGAAATACCCCCCATCGCGGAAGCACACAAACGGGTTGCGGTCCCTTGCTTTCGGCCCCCCCGGGGCAATCCAGCTGCACACCAACGCCCGCAGCTGTCCCCACTCCATCGCCAAGGGGCCCTGCAGCCCCAGGGGGTCGCAACTGCCCAGCCCGTCCCAATCCAAGCCCTCCGAACCAGCTAGCGCCTGCTCATCCGCTCGCAGGAGCACCTCCACCAGGCTCCAGCAGGCCTCCTCATCCTCAATCCGGTAGCCACGGGCCGACTGCTGCCTTCGCGGCGGATGGGTCTCGTACACCTGCACATAGGGGCTGCGCCCCACCCGCTTGATGCGGTACCGGCAGCCGGCGGCCTGCAACCGCAGCTGCGCCTGACTGAAGAAGTCCCTCGCACGCATCGGGGCTCATCCGTCTCACTGCCATAGTCTCGCCAAACCCTTGAGGAACTTGAGGAACAAAGTTCCTCATAATCGCTACGCAACGCTGCGCATAGGTACAAGTCGCTACACAGCACTGCGAACAGCCCTCACTCCAAAACCATTGCAGCGCAGTGCTTTTTGCCCAGTTCTCGCGTCAGTTCTGGAATGGGTCGCCTGAGATTCGAACTCAGGACCAATCGGTTAAAAGCCGAGTGCTCTACCGCTGAGCTAGCGACCCCGGTGCGGTCCGTGCCTCAGCGAGTGGGCCGTGATCGCTTAGCGAACGTATCACCCGGGGTGGGGGGGCCACAATGGATGCAGGTGGGGAGTGAGGTGATGGAGGGGTCTGGGGGGGATCAGGACGGGAAGCGGCCCTGGCCATCGCCGAGCATCGATCCGGAGGCCTGGGTGGCGCCATCGGCCGTGGTGATTGGGGATGTGCGGCTGGAGGCGGGGGCGAGCTTGTGGCCGACGGCCGTGGCCAGGGGGGATGTCTGCCCAGTGTTGATCGGGCGGGACAGCAATGTGCAGGACGGGGCGGTGTTGCATGGAGATCCGGGCCAGCCGGTGAGGATCGGGGCAGAAGTGACCATCGGCCATCGAGCGGTGGTGCATGGAGCGACGCTGGAGGATGGCTGCTTGGTGGGCATCGGGGCGATCGTGCTGAATGGCGTCACCGTGGGGGCAGGGGCGCTGGTGGCGGCGGGCTCGGTGGTGACCAAAGACGTGCCGGCCGGGGTTGTGGTGATGGGAGCCCCGGCGCAGGTGAAGCGTCAGCTCAGCGAGGAGGCCATGGCCGAGCAGCGGCTCCATGCCCGCCGCTACTGCCAACTCGCCCGGGCCCATGCGGGGCGGCAGGCGCATACGGGCTTTGAAGGGGGCTGATCGCGCCGGGTTGCCGCTCCGCAACGGGGAAAATCGCCTGAGCTGGCGCTGGCTGTGGGTCGAGGGGTCGCGTTACAAGCCGCCACCAGGTGTTCTGCCCATTGGTGCCAGTCTTTAAGATCTCTGGGATCTGAATTGCCCCTCCATGGATCTCAGGGTTGTGCTCGTGGCCGCGCCGATCATCTTGGCCGCAAGCTGGGCCGTGTTTCACATCGGTCGCGCCGCCGTGGGGCAGCTGCAGCTGTTCCTCAAGCGCGCCAAGGCCTGAGCTGAGCCCTGCGGCGCCAGCGGCATGACGCCCTCCCCCTCTTGAACACCACCTCTTGAGCACCTCCGTCTTGGTGATTGGCGCGGGCCTGGCGGGCACAGAGGCCGCCTGGCAGGTAGCCAATGCCGGGGTGCCTGTCACCCTGGTGGAGATGCGGCCCATCCGGCGCTCACCGGCCCACCACAGCGCAGACTTCGCCGAGTTGGTGTGCAGCAACAGCTTCGGCGCTCTCTCTGCCGATCGGGCGGCCGGCTTGCTGCAAGAGGAGTTGCGCCGGCTGGGTTCCCTGGTGATTCGCACCGCCGATGCCCATGCGGTGCCCGCCGGCGGCGCCCTGGCCGTGGATCGTGGCCGCTACAGCGCCGCTCTCACCGCTGCCCTCGCGGCCCACCCCCTGGTGACGATCGAGCGACGCGAACAGACCGCCCTGCCAGGGCCGGAGCAGATCACGGTGTTGGCCACAGGCCCGCTCACGGCAGAAGCGCTGGCGGAAGACTTGCGGGCATTCACGGGGCTTGAGGACTGCCACTTCTTCGATGCCGCCAGCCCGATCGTGGAGGGGGAGAGCATCGACCTCTCGGTGGCCTTTCGGGCCTCCCGCTACGACAAGGGCGATGCGGATTACATCAACTGCCCGATGGATGCAGCGCAATACCGCAGCTTCCGGGAGGCCCTGTTGGCGGCCGAACAGGCGCCCCTCAAAGATTTCGAGCCGCAGAACGCCACCTTCTTTGAGGGCTGCCTGCCAATCGAGGAGCTGGCCCGCCGCGGCGAAGACACCATGCGCTACGGCCCTCTCAAGCCGATCGGGCTTTGGGATCCCCGCTGGGGGGACCTGCACGATCGGGACGTGCGACGGGCGAAACGGGCCCATGCGGTGGTGCAGCTTCGCCAGGAGGACAGGGACGGTCGGCTGTGGAACCTCGTGGGCTTCCAAACCAACCTGCGCTGGGGGGAGCAGGCCCGGGTGTTTCGCCTGATCCCTGGCTTGGAGCGGGCGGAGTTTGTGCGCTTCGGGGTGATGCACCGCAACACCTTCCTGGAATCCCCCCAGCTCCTCGATCCCACCCTGCAGTTCCGCCGCCGCCCCACGCTGTTGGCGGCGGGCCAGCTCACGGGAACCGAGGGCTATGCCGCCGCCGTGGCTGGCGGCTGGCTTGCGGGCAGCAATGCCGCCCGTTTGGCCAAGGGCCTGCCGCCCATCACCCTGCCCCCCACCACCATGGGCGGCGCCCTCACCCACTTCGTTTGCGCGAGCCGATCGGGCGAGGGCAGCCGGCGGGGAGACTTCCAGCCCATGCCGCCAAACTTTGGCCTTTTGCCCGAGCTGGAGGCACGCATCCGTGAGAAACGGCTCCGCTATGCCGCCTACCGCGATCGAGCGCTGGCCGCATTGGCACACTTGGAGATGAACGCATTGGCGGTTGTGAACTAGACAAGAGTCGCTGAATCCAGACGAGGAGGTCGATCAACTTCCGCGAAAGTGGATCAGGAAATATGACACAAATCCTAAGACACCCTTGATCGTCTAGAAGCAAGGCGCGATCGCATCTATCACCACTGGAAGAAGACCTGCCCAAGCGGTCCTTCCATCCGCAAACCGGCAAACAGGCTCTTCTTCCACGCACAAAGTTTCGCACTCTTTGATCTAACCATTGCATTGCCATCATGATTCGTAAAATCTTCCGGTCATCGCCCCTGTTTGGCGCCATGGCCGCTGTTGTTCTTTCCGTGCTGCTGCTAGGAGTTTGTTGCCAATAGAGCCGCAGCGGACCTCCCGAGCCGGCAAACTTCTCTGATCAGCAAGAGCAGGTGCGGCCTTCCTCTCCTGCTCGGCGTGGCGATGGAGGGAAGGTCAGAAGTCAGCCCTCTGTCTGCTCGTACCAGGGCCATGGCTTTTCATCCCGTCACCCCCGCCAGCTCCTGTTGTTGTAACCGCCTGTATCGGAACAACTTGAGCAGGTTGTGGGTGGCCGCGATCAGGTGCCATTCGCCATCGACTTTCTCCAACCCCCGCAACAGGAAGCGCCGTAGGCCCCTGGCCTCTTTGATCTGTCCGTTCACTGGCTCCACGATCGCCTTGCGCTGGGCGTA
>JBJTWN010000195.1:0-5511 GCA_046081785.1 Cyanobium sp. | reverse complement strand
CTAGTGACAGGGCCACGGGGACGGCCTATCACACCACAAAGTGACCACAACAAAGAGTACTGGAGACAAATGCAGCTGAGAGACAGCAGATAGATAGATAGATAGATAGATTACATTTAAGGTGCGGCCACCAGACATGCCTCAGAGGGAAAGGAGCGCAAAGCGGAGGGAAGCAACGGTATTCCATGGGACACTGACTAGTGACAGGGCCACGGGGACGGCCTATCACACCACAAAGTGACCACAACAAAGAGTACTGGAGACAAATGCAGCAGCGAGACAGCAGAATTCAAGCACCCCCAACCCAGGAGGGGGAGGGGGAGGGAACCAACAACCAAACACCCAGCCAGAATGCAAAGGCGCAATGACAGGCAGATGCACAGATGCAGGTGCATAAAGGCAAGAGACAGGCAAGTTGAAGAGAACTGACAGACAGCAGCCATGCTGTAGGTAAAAGCACATACACAGCACATACACAAAGCAGCTGCGAGGCACAACAGAATGCAAGCAGCAATCAACCAACACTCAGCCAGACTACTGCAGAATGATGCAGACACAACACAGCATGGTGACACAGCGGAAGATGCAACGCTGTGACAAGCACAGCACTGAGCACAGCACACCAAGGAGCAGGGGCGCTCCCAACCGCGGCAAAGCCAACCAACTGCCAACCCACTAGGGCTGGCTGACCATATGCGATGTAACAGTTAGCCCTCACTGCTAGAGTTGAGGGAGTCAAGGTGATCATCCACGGGCAAACTACTGCTACTACTGGAGGCACTATCAAACAAGTCCAACTCATCCGCCGGCAAGAGCGCAAGCGCAGGATGCAGCACCACAGGTGGGGCTGCCCCGGCTTGCTGTGCGCGGTGGAAGGACTCAACTATATGGTAACACTGAGCCACAAACCGCACCACCCGCCGGAGGCGGGGGCGGTCAGCATCACTGCACTGGAACAAGTGCAGCATGGACGCTGGCACATGACCACTCACACTATCAGCAAGAACAGTGCGGGCACTAAGGAGGTCTGGATACATGCAGGAGAACAAACAATGGTGCTCATCATCAATAACCTGACTACCACAACGCTGGCACAAGCGGGCAGGTCTGGGGAGGCCTGCCACCCGGCCTGTCTGCACACGTAGGAAGTGACACCCCAGCCGGAAACGCATACAAGCCCGAACACAATCCCGTGAGAGGCCCAGCCCTAAGTAAGAAGGGAGGGTGCCCATGGGATGGGTGCCCACCTCCCGAAAGTAGAAGCCAATGCGAGACCCAGGGCCAGTGTGGACTGGCTGCAGGGAGCTAGTGTAAGTGGTAAAAGCAGTGGTGAGGGCAGACTCCACCTCGCCCACCGGAATGGGGTCAAGGGCCAGAAACACACGCATCCAACGGCCCTGGGGCAGTAGTGTGCGCAGGGCATCAAACAACGCTCTAATCCAAGTCCCCTTCCCCTGCCTAGGAGGCCCTGTCAATCCCTGCTGCACATGATGTCTGAGCACGGCCTTATAAGAGGGACCAGCCACCCGCATACGGTTATACAAGCCCACTGCCCGCAGTACATACTGATGCACAAATGGCACACACCCAAGCTCATGCAGTAGTGCAAGCTTGGGGACATGGTGGGGGATGCGGAATTCTTTGCGCAGCAGCAAGCAACGCTGGCGCTCCAGGGGGTCAGACAGGGAGTAGAAAGCCCCCCAGCGTGCTGGACCCGGAGTCCAACGTATCCCCAACAGCCCCCAGAGCTCACAACCATAAAGCCCAGCTGGCTCAGCCGCCATATGCAACAACAGCTTCACCACAGGGGCTGAGGCTGGCACCCACTGAGCAGCAGCTCTTAGATTGCTGAGGGCGGCAGGGAATGCTGAAGCAAGACACCGCGATCGGTGATCAGCCATAGTTGCAGGAGCCAGAGTGGTGTCACACATGATGCCGAGATACAAGGACCCGTCCTCTGGGCCAATGGGAATGGGCTGGCCTCCAACAGACAGGGGGTGGAACGGATCCCCGCCCCACTGAGGGTTAAAGTGCAGGGCCACACACTTGGGCACATTGATATGCAGGTTGCGTTCAGCATAATAAGCTGTTGTTGTGTCAATGGTGCCCTGTAGATGGCAGCTGTTAGGGTCTGCCAGAAGGTCATCATCTGCATAGTGGAAGTCAGGCACCCGCACTGACTCCCCTCCCGGTGTATCCGCAGGGAGGAGAAACCCACAGGCTGGGGCAGCAGTAGCAAGGTGGGCACTGAGGCCTGCCACATACAAGTTGAACAAAAACGGGCTAAGCGGGCAGCCCTGTTTGACTCCCATACCAACCATAAATGGAGGGTCCAGGCCTTCAGGGAAACGAATGCGATACGCAAGCCCAGCATAAAGACCCACAATAGCAGCCACTAGGTGAGGGGGCACTGCCAAGCCCGTAAGTGTGGCCACGAGCATAGGGAGCTGAACCGAGTCATATGCCTTGGAGACATCCAGCAAAACTACATGCAAGGGCAGCTGGCGGGCCGCCTGTGTGGAGACCATGTGATGCAGTGCCAGCACATTCAGCATGGTGTCCCGCCCCGGCAGAAACCCTGCCTGGCGGGGGAACAAGGTATCAAACTGGTCCCCTAGGTGCTCATGGAGGGCACGGAGGAGGCAGTGAGCATAAACTTTGTGCAGCACTGAGGACACCACAATGGGGCGGTAGTTCACTGGCTCCAGGGGGCTCCCCCGTTGCTTGTAGATGGGGCAGAGCAGACCCTCTTGCAACACGGGCGGCTCCTGATTACTAGCATGCACACACCGGAGCACGGCCTCCACATAGGGACGGACACCACTGCATTTCAATGCTTGAGCTGGCACACCAGGAGCCCCAGGGGCAGACCACCCACGAATGGCTGCCAGGGCAGCCTGTACTGCTTCTTCATTGATGAGCGACTGGTGGTCTGCCTCAGCGACAGGGCACACCTGTGGTGCTGGGCTGGCCCCTCCAAACACAGAGGCAAAATGCGCAGTGGTGGCGTCAGGGTCTGGGCACACTCCAGGTTTCCTGGGGCCCCGCATCTTGGTCCAAAAGTACCTCCTATCTTGCTGGTCTAGCTGCATGAACCGCTGGTAAGCCCGCCTGCCATGCCGCCGCTTCTTCCGTCGGAGCAGGGCCTCATAGTGCTTGAGTACTGCTGCTGGCGGTGCAGCCCCGTACTCCCTCAAGGCGATCCTCGCAGCGGAGCACTCATCATCAAACCATGGTTGATGCCGCCGGTGCCGCGAAAGGGCCCCAGCAGGGAGGGGCCCAATGGGCATGCAGGATGCTGCTGCGGCTGCATACATAGCACCATGGAGGGCCTGCACAGCGGCCGCAGCATCACCAGTATCACATGCTGTGCGGCACGCCGTGAGGTGAGTTGCAACATCAGGGTGAGAGGCCACAGCTTCGTCAAACTGCTCAGCACGGTGGGGAGCCCAACGGATAAAACTAGGGAGGGGCTGCAGGCCTTGAGCCACGCTGGCAGGCTCTCTATTACCATTGCCAGCTGCTGGGACTGCCAGCAATGTGTGCAAGGGCAGGTGGTCGCTGCCGAGCACGTGCTCAACCCTATGCTCTTGCACCCAGGCATACGTGGGAATGGACACAAGGCAGTGATCACAACGTGTGTGCCCACGTGTAGAGCTGCTAGCTGCCTGCACAGGGCCATCCTGCAGCCTACCTGTAAGAAACAGTAACCTGGATGCTCGGCACCACTCCACCAAATCGCGGCCATCGGCATTGGCTAGCCCAGGGGCCGGAGCGCGCACTGGGAACTGGCCCATAAGCGAGCCGTCCAGTCCTACTGGCCGATCATCGTCTGCAGGCAGGTGCGCATTGAGGTCACCACAGACCAAGACACCCTGCCCTGGCAGCACCCCACAGATTGCCATGCAGTCATCTAGAGCGTCCAGTAGGGTAGCCAGGGCCTTGCTGGGCGGCCGGTACACATTAAACACATGCAGCACAGTCCCCTGCACCTGGAGGGTAAGCCCCAGCACCAGCCCAGACGGGTGTGGGACAGCTCGGGCTCCAGGCTGGAACTCGCGCCTCACATACGTAGCTAAACCTATTCCAGCCTTGCCATGCATCGCATCAGGGGGATGAGCCACATACGGGACATGCGTGGCCTCTAAACAGCCCAAGAGGGGGTCGACATGCACACTACGCGTTTCTTGCAAACACACCACAGGGTAGGAAACGAACAAGGAGCGCCACCAATCACGTGCAGCTAAACGGACCTCCGAAGTGCCATTAACATTGAAAGAGAGCACGGGCAGGACACAAGAGTGGTCACTGCCAGGGCCCTAGGCCTGAGCGCCACCCTTCTTGCCACCCGGCTTGCCACCCGCGGTGCCACCCTGGGGGGCGTTCTTCTCCTTCAGCCAGGCTGCAGCAGAGACGGAGGTGCGGTCATCCAGGCGCACACGCAGGGAGGGGCCCTGCCAAAACCAGTAACCACCGGCGTCGTGCACCTCCTTGGTCTGAGCCCACTGGGCGTTCCGCTCTGCCTGCTGTGCGGGCGTCAGGTCCACGTCCAGGATCAGGCCTGTAGCCTTGCGCAGCTTAGCCTGAACCTTTAGCAGAGCCTGGCGGACCCCTGGCTTCAGGCAGCACAGCTTGACGGGCCGGGTCGGCGCCCCTGCCTTGGGGGGCAGGAGCACCACCTCCAGGTCGCCAGCCGTGCAGTCCACCACCGCAGCGAGCTGGTCCAAGACGTCTGCCGCCGATGCTCCCACACGGACCCTGAAGAGCATGAGGTTCTGGTTGCGGTTGCCCAGGCGCAGCGTTTTGATTACCTCGTCCTTGGCCTTGCTCTCCTCCTGCAGTTTGCGGGCTGTGCCGTTGAGGGCATCAACGGGGACCTTCCAGCGGGTGTTGAGAGCTGCTTTTTCTGCCTCGTGCGCCTGTTTGAGCTGTTCCACTGTTGCAGCGTGCTCCTGGGCCTGCTGAGCCAGCCGGGCATCGCTCTGCTGCAGCTGCACGACAAGCGCTGCGAGCTGGGCCTTCATCTGGGCGTGCTCAGCAGTGAGGGAGGTCACGGAACTCTGAAGGCTTTGTATGTACGGGAGCCAGTCCTCCAGCAGCTGGCTGCTGGGCGGGCCAGGGGGGGCCTCCGCAGCAGCTGGCTGCTCGGGGGCCTCCCCAAGCTCTGTCCGCAGGGCCTTCGCAGGGGGTGCACCCCCTTCAGAGACGTTCGGGGAACGCTCTCGCGACGCCTTGTGCTTCGCAGCGCGGTTTTTCTTGCCTTTGCCCATTTTTCCAGCGCGGTCAAAGCATCAATGGAACATGCGCAAGTGAAGTCTCCCGCTAATGAGAGCCCTGCTACTCGAGAGTCAGAAGGTTGCACTACTCGCATGTGCAACCAAACACCAGGGCAGGCCGAACCGGGCCGTATGGTCAAGTCGGACAGTAAACTGACGCCAAGCTAGTAAAACGCAAGATTATGAAATAAAGTAAAGCTTCTTTGGGGCAGCTTGCGCGTGGGCACGTGGGCAC
>JBJTWN010000194.1:0-7251 GCA_046081785.1 Cyanobium sp. | reverse complement strand
GCCGCCGCCGGGAGGAGCGGCCGGAAGGCCTGAACGGGCGCCATGGGGGCTCAGGATGGAGTCAGCCCGCTCCCCCTCGGCATGGCCCCCCCGCCATCTGCCCCAGCTCCAAACGCAGACCCAGTCCCCGGGGGCACCGCCACCCCTTCCCCCGCAATCCCGCCAGACGACCCACGCCTCGAGGCCCTCGGGGAGCTGGTGGCCATCGTGGATCACCTGCGCGATCCCGCCCACGGCTGCCCCTGGGACCTGGAGCAAACCCATGCCTCCCTCGTGCCCTTTGTGCTGGAGGAGGCCCATGAGGTGGCCGATGCCATCCGCCATGGCGATGAGCGCCATTTGGAGGAGGAGCTGGGCGATCTGCTACTGCAGGTGTTGCTCCATGCCCGCATCTCCAGCGAAGGGGGGCGCTTTGATCTGGCCGCCGTGAGCCGGGGCATCGCCGCCAAGCTGGTGCGCCGCCATCCCCATGTGTTTGGAGGAGAGGGCGGCGTCAACCGGGGGCGGGCGGGCGACAGCGCCGCGGTGAAACAAAGCTGGGAGGCGATCAAGGCTCAGGAGGGCGGCCGTGGCAGCAGGCCCTCCACCAGCCCCCTGAGCGACCAGTTGGCCGGCAAGGTGCGCGGCCAGCCGGCCCTGGCAGGCGCCATGACGATCTCCAAAAAAGCCGCCGCCGCCGGCTTCGAGTGGGACGACATGGCTGGGGTGTGGCAGAAGGTACATGAGGAGCTCGATGAGCTCAAAGAGGCCGTGGCCAGCGGTGATCGGCACCATGCCCAGGAGGAGCTGGGCGATGTGCTGTTCACCCTGGTGAACGTGGCCCGCTGGTGCGGCATCGATCCAGAGGAGGGGCTGGCCGGCACCAACCGTCGCTTTCTCGAACGCTTCTCCCGCGTCGAAGCCGCCCTGGGGGGCGACCTGCAGGGGCGCTCCATCCGCGAACTTGAAGGGCACTGGCAAGCGGCCAAGGCCCAGATTCAAGCAGCGGCTAAGCCAAAGTCTGACCCGATCCATCCTAAGCGCGATCCGGGGTGAAGGCGATCAAGGCTGGGGGCCTGCCTGCCAAATGCGCTTCCGTAATCCATGGCGGGCAGCAGCTGGCGCACAAGAAAACGTGGCTGTGAGCAAACTCACAAGCAGCTGTGAGACGAGTCGCGATGCCAACACGCCACAGGTCATAACTTTGCCAGCGTCGTATCAATCTTCTGCCAACATGGCTTCTATAGAGCTAGATGATTGCCATTCGAATTTTCTCGCCAACAGCCAATTAGAACTGCTGGAGCTTTCGCTAGAGGATCTTGAAAATGTCGCAGGAGGATTCGCCCCCCTCGCCCTATATTTTCTTGGCTCGTTTTTGGCGGGAACTGCATCAGGAGTAGCAGCCAACATCATCTACAATTCTTTCTTCAGCTCGCCCAGCCAAGCCAGCCCCGCCAATCCGGGAAGCGCCACTGCAAGCGCCTCATGCCAATGCATGGCTCCCCCCATGCCTCCAGTCATACAGATCACAAATTGCACCCTGTAAGCCCAATCCAATGTTTCGCTCGCCTCAACTGCAAATGTCTGAACTTTCAGCCTGTGAACTCGCGACTGTTGTGGGAGGGATCCTTCCAGGGCCCTATCCAAGTCCTGGCCCCTTTCCAGGCCATTGCCCGGGTTCGATCCAGCAAATTCTCGACGCCTTGAAGAGAGAGTTTGAGGCCCAGCCTTTGAACCTCAATCATTAATCTCATGACTAACTTTCCATCCCATCCACTATCCGAAGCCGACTTGAGCTCCTACGTGGGCGGCATGCAACTACCTCCTCCGCCTCCTTTCCCTATCATTGTCATTTGCCCCGCCCCACCTTTACCTTTGCCATCTGGCCCTGGTTCTCAATATCCAACCCCTCAACCCGGAAGGTCAATTGACCAATTGAAATAAAAACGTCCATGCATTGTTCTCGATTAATGCAGGCAAAGCACCTGGGGCCTACCCTCCAACCTTGCTTGAAGGCTCCATGCGCCGGCCATAACGTCGTGCGCATCAGCCTGGCTCTCTGCTCCCGTGTGGAAGCGCCCGATCCAAGCTGAGGACAATCACAGCTGGGGGCGATCGCGCCGCTGGCTCTTGATCGAAGCCCGGCGTCGCTTGGCCTCCAGCCGCCGCTCCACCGCACCGCGGCCGGGCCGCGTGGGTCGCCGGGGGGGCGGTGGGGGCCGCAGCGCCTCCTCCAGCAGCCCCTGCAGGCGCCTGCGGGCCGCCTGCCGATTGCGCCATTGGCTGCGGTGTTCGCTGGCCACCACCACCAGGGCCCCATCCACCAAGCGCTCCTCCAACCGGGCGAGCGCCCGTGCCTTGAGAGGGGGCGGGAGCGCCTGCGACCCCTGCAGATCAAACACCAGCTCCACCCGCGAATCGGTGGTGTTCACCGCCTGGCCGCCGGGTCCGCCGGAGCGGGAGAAGCGCCAGCGCAACTCCTCCGCCGGGATCAGCAACTCGCTGCCAGGGCGCGGGGTGAGGGGCAGATCTTCGGCCATGGCACCAGCGTGGGACATCACCAGAGGGATGACAGGGGAGCGATGACGGACTAGCTCTGGAAGCGGATGTTCTGCCGCCCATGCCCCCCGCCCCCGCTCCCGACAGCACCTTGGCGCAGCAGGGCTGGATTGATGAGGTTCACCAGGGCGTCCGCTACGGCCTGGCCGGGCGAGTGCTGCACGAGGCGCAGAGCCCCTTTCAACGGGTGACGATCATCGAGAGCGAGCGCTATGGCAAAGGCCTGCTCCTCGACGGCTGCTGGATGACCGCCGAACACCAGGAGCGGCACTACCACGAGCCCCTGGTGCACCCGGCCCTCTGCGGTGCCGAGCGGATCGAGCGGATCCTGGTGATCGGCGGCGGCGATGGCGGCACCGCCCGGGAATGCCTGCGCCACCCGGAGGTGCGCCATCTCGACCTGGTGGAGATCGACGGCCTGGTGGTGGAGTGGAGCCAGCAACATTTGCCCACCATCGGAGGGGGGTGCTGGAGCGACCCCCGCCTGCATCTCACCGTGGGGGATGGCATTGCCTGGGCCGGGGCCGCCGCTGACGCCAGCTATGACGTGGTGATCGTCGATGGGTCCGATCCGGCCGGGCCAGCTGAGGGGCTCTTCAACCAGGCGTTCTTCGAGCAGTGCCGGCGTTTGCTGCGTCCGGGCGGTGTGTTTGCCACCCAGAGCGAATCGCCCGAGGCCTTCCGGCAGGTGCACCTCGACACGGTGCGGCTGCTGCGGGAGGTGTTCGGCCACGCCGATCCGCTCTACGGCTGGGTGCCGATGTACCCGAGCGGTTGGTGGAGCTGGACCTTCGCTGCCACAGACAGCCCCCACTACCGCCAGCCCAGGCCTGGACGGGCCGAGGCTGTGGCCGATGGCTGCCAGATTTGGAGCCCCCGCTGGCAGGAGGGCGCCTTTGCTGCCATGCCCGCCTTCATCACCCGCGAACTCTCCCGCCCATGAGCCCCTTCACCCCGGGCCTGTTCGACCAGGAGGGCGCGATTTACATGGGCAGCCAGCGCGATCCAGCAGGCTGCCAGGTGGCCCTCTTTGGGGTGCCCTATGACGGCACCACCTCCTTCCGGCCAGGAGCTCGCTTTGGCCCGGCCGCGATCCGGGAGGTGAGCAGCGGATTGGAAACCTACTGCCCCCAGCTGGAGAGCGATCTGGAGGAGCTGGCCTTTGCGGATCTGGGGGCCGTGGCCATCCCCTATGGCGCCCCAGAGCCGGTGGTGGCGGCCGTGCAGGCCGCCACGCAGGCCGTGCTCGAGCTGGGGCTGGCCCCCCTGATGCTCGGCGGGGAGCATTCGATCAGCAGCGGCGCCGTGGCGGCCGTGGCCGCCCGCCATCCCGATCTGGTGTTGGTGCAGCTGGATGCCCACGCCGATCTGCGCCAGGAGTGGCTGGGCACCCACCACAGCCACGCCTGCGCCATGCGCCGCTGCCTGGAGGTGCTCCCCAGCGGCACCCTGCTGCAGATGGCGATTCGCAGTGGCACCCAAGCTGAATTTTCAGAGCTCCACAGCAGCGGCAGGCTCGTGAGCCGCCCCCGGATGGTCGAAGCCCTGAAGCCCCTCCGCGGCCGGCCTCTTTACCTCACGGTGGATCTCGATTGGTTTGACCCTGCCGTGCTGCCAGGCACAGGCACCCCGGAGCCAGGAGGGTTTCAATGGGGCGACTTCGCTGAGCTGGTGGAGGAGCTGCGCCACCACCAGCTCGTGGCAGCCGACGTGGTGGAGTTGGCCCCCCAGCTCGACCCCACAGGGGTGAGCGCGGTGTTCGCCGCCAAAGTGGTGCGCAGCCTTCTGCTGCTCCTCCATCCGAACCGGCTCAATGCCACCTAGTAGACGCAGGTGCCACTGGAGCGTTGCTCCCGTAGGCGATTGTGCTGCTGCCCGATGAGGAGAAGGGCGAGGGTGGGATGGTGATGGAGCAGATTGAGGAAGCTCAACCTCTCCAGCCGCAGCACCTCCACCGGTGTGCGCGCAAGGGCATCGCTGTTGTGGGCGCTCTCCCGCCAAACGATGTCTTGAAAGCTGAAGAGCTCCCCGGGTCGATAGCACGTCTTCTCACCGTTTTCGCCCACCAGCTCCACGATGCCCCGTTTCACGGCGTAGATGGCCGTGGCAGCGGAGCCACGCTGAAACACCCGGGAGCCTGTGGGCAGGGCGATGTGTTCGCACTCCAGGTGCGAAGCCAGTAGGTCAATGGGATTGAGGCTGGAACGGCTGCTTACCAACTCAGGAGACCTCGACAGCAAATGATTTGATCACTCTTCATACACCCTTGGGGCCGGAAGTTGGTGTGAGGCAGGCTGCCAAAAGGAGTGGTGCAGTTGAAGTTGTCATATTTTCCAAACAGATTCGCGCCAGCCCCGGTCTGCTCTGCCTGTGCCAAGGGCGGTGAGCAGTCAGGGTGTGGACAAATCGTTCGGGAAGCCGCTGAGGGTGAGCTGATGGCTGGTCAGGGCCTTCTGCCCGTCCAAAGCCTCCTGCCCCCCCGTTCCCACGGTGGGCAAGCGGGGCGGGCTGGCTGTCCAGTGGTGACACCAAAGATCGCCCACCAAATCAGGATGGATCGGCAACTGGCGCAGCTGGCACCAGCCGAGTTCCGCACCCCTTGGCGGAGAGCAGTGGCGACAGCTGCGGCAGTTGGGACGCTTGCCCATCCGAAGCGAGGAACATTGGCCGCTCAACTTAGACAGCGTTGGCGCTTTTGAGGAGGGCAGAGATCCGAATCACAGGCTTTCTTCGGAGTTCTAAAGCGAAGCCAACATCTCCCCCTCTCCCCCACGGCCCCCATCCATAGGATCCGCTCGATCGCACCCCCATTGCCATGGCCGATGCCAACGCCCTGAGGCACACCCCCCTCCATGCCGCAGCCCTACGCAGCGGCGGAAGGATGGTGCCCTTTGCGGGCTGGGAGATGGCGGTGCAATTCGCGGGGCTGGTGCAGGAGCACACAGCCGTTCGGGAACGTTGTGGCGTCTTCGACATCTCCCACATGGGCGTGCTCACCCTCCAGGGAGAGGGGGTGAAAGATGCCTTGCAACATCTGGTGCCCAGCGACCTGCACCGCATCGGTCCGGGGGAGGCCTGCTACACCGTGCTGCTGAACGAGAGCGGCGGCATCCGCGACGATCTGATCATTTACGACCGAGGCAGCCAGGAGCTGCTGATCGTGATCAACGCCGCCTGCGCGGAGAGCGACACTCTTTGGCTGCGCAGCCAACTGGAGCCCCAAGGCATCACCATCAGCGATCGCAAGGGCGATGGGGTGCTGCTGGCCCTGCAAGGACCGGAAGCCCCAGCTCGCCTGGAGGCTCTGGTGGGAGAGAGCCTGGCCGGGCTGCCCCGTTTCGCCCATCGCGAGTTCACCCTTCAGGGAGGGGGCCTGGAGGGCGCGCCTGTGTTTGTGGCACGCACCGGCTACACAGGCGAGGACGGCTTTGAGCTGCTGCTCGCCCGAGACGCCGGCCTGGCTCTGTGGGACCAGCTGCTGGCAGCTGGCGTCACTCCCTGCGGACTGGGCGCCCGCGACACGCTGCGGCTGGAGGCGGCCATGCACCTCTACGGCAACGACATGGATGCCAGCACCACCCCCCTGGAGGCCTCCCTGGGCTGGTTGGTGCATCTGGAGATGCCCGCCGAGTTCATCGGCCGGAGCGCCCTGGAGGAGCAAACCGCTCAAGGCGTCAGCCGGCGCCTGGTGGGGTTGAAACTGGGCGGCCGGGCGATTGCTCGCCATGGCTACCCCGTGCTCCACGGGGGCGCCGTGGTGGGGGAGGTGACCAGTGGCAGCTGGTCGCCCACCCTCTCTGAAGCGATCGCCCTGGCCTACGTGCCAGCCGCGCTGGCCAAACCCGGCACGGAGCTGGCGGTGGAGATCCGGGGCCAGGCCCAGCCCGCCACCGTCGTGAAGCGGCCCTTCTACCGCCGTGGCTGATTCCATGGGCAGCGGGGCCGATCCCGCGGGCCACAGCGACCGTCTCACCATCCGGGGACTGCGGGCCTATGGCCACACCGGCTTTTTTGCGGAAGAGCAGCAGCTTGGCCAATGGTTTGAGGTGGATCTCTGCCTCTGGCTCCCATTGGCTGCCGCTGGCCGCAGCGATGCGCTAGAGGACAGCCTCGACTACGGAAGCGTGGCGAGGGCCGTGCAAGAGCTGGTGGAGCAGGCCCGATTCCGCACCATCGAACGGCTGGCCGCAGCCATCAGCGAGCGGGTGCTGGCCTGGCCAGAGGTGAGGCAGGTGGAAACCACCCTCACCAAGCTGCATCCACCGATCCCTGGCTTCAGCGGTCAGGTGGCGGTCACCCTGCGGCGGGGCCGCGGCAGTGACGCCCCCACCGACTGATGGAGCCCACGGTTCGCCAGCAGGGACGGGAGGGCGCCACTGCGGCCGCGGCCATTGGCCTGGGCAGCAACTTGGGAGACTCCAGGGGCTTGCTCCAGGCAGCCCTCGAAACCCTCGATGGGGCTGAGGGGGTGCGCCTGCAGACGGTCTCCCCTTGGTATCGCACGGCGCCGGTGGGGCCGCCCCAGCCCGACTACCTCAACGGTTGCGCGCTTCTGGAGACGCATCTCAGCCCTGAGGAACTTCTGGAGCTGCTGCTGGCCACGGAAGAGCGCTTCGGTCGGGTGCGCGCTCAGCGCTGGGGGCCCAGACACCTGGATCTGGATCTGCTGCTCTACGGGGGGCAGACGATCCAGACCGCCAGGCTGCAGGTGCC
>JBJTWN010000193.1:0-85254 GCA_046081785.1 Cyanobium sp. | reverse complement strand
GACGCCATCGCCCGCGAGAGTGTGGGGTTGCGCCAACGCCATGGCCTCAAGGTGCCCGACGCGATCATCCTGGCCACGGCCCGCTGCGCCGGTCTTCCCCTGGCCACCCGCAACAGCCGAGATTTTCCCCTGGAGCTGGGGGGCATCCTGCATCCCTACGGGCTCTGAAATCGAGGCGCCTGCGGCGCCGGGGCCCAAACCCAACAGCCAACAGCCGCAAGCCAACAGCCAGGGTTGAGAAACAGCCAGTGTTGAGGGATTGAGAGATTAAGGGTTAAGGGAAGGGCCCTGGGGGAGGCAGACCACACGGAACCCAACGTCGTCGTCGGCAATGACGGGCCGGATGTGGTCGCGGCAGGCCGAGCGGCAGTCCCTGGGGTTGAAGTACCAGGAGCCGCCGCGCAGCAGCCTCCGTTCACCATCACTGGAAGATTTATTTTGTCTCTTTGTGATCTCTTTGTTGGTTGGTTCCCTGGAGTTCAACCAGGCGCTTCCATCCATGGGAGCTCCCTCGTAGCTGTCGTGCCAATGATCCAGGCACCATTCCCACACGTTTCCATGCATATCGTGCAACCCCCAGGGGTTGGCAGGAAACATCCCCACCGCTGACGTCTGCCGCCGATCCTGGCCCTTCGGCTCAGAGCCATAGGTTTGGCTCGATGCGTAGTTGGCCAGCTCATCGCTGAGCGTTGCGCCAAAGGCAAACGGCGTCGTCGTGCCCGCCCGGCAGGCGACTTCCCATTGGGCTTCGCTCGGCAGGGTGTAAGTCCGGCCCGTTCGTTTCCTCAGCCGATGGCAAAACTCCATCGCGTCGTGCCAGCTCACTCTCTCCACGGGGAGAAGCCGATCCGGGTGGTTCTGGGCCCCATAGGGGCGCAAGGCCTCCACCAGCAGCGCGGCCAGATGGTCGGGATCGCGGAAGCGCTGGAGGGTCATACCGCTGTCCTCAAGGCGCTGCAGGAAGGCCCGCTGGCGTTCCCCATCCTCCTTCTCCTCAGGAGACTCCGCCGGCAGCCTCGCCTCCGCGGCTTCGGAATCCAGCACGAAGATCAGCCTGTCAATCCCCCGCTCCGTGGCCAGATCAACCTCCAACTCCGCGCAGGAGATCTCCGGCCGCTCCCTCACCCGCTCGCCATAGCGCGGGCCATAAACGCCCACAAACACCTCACAGCCGCGGATCTGATCCGCGCTGAGCGCCACGGGCTTCAAGCCTGGATTGTCTGGAAAGTCTGAATCGGCATGCACCACACCGCCAACCGCATGGATCGCTCGCTCCGCGGCCTTCAGAGTGGAACGGGTGCGTTCGGGATCGGCGTAAAGCTCCGGGCTGGTGGAGAGAAACGTGCGGTTCAGCGGTTCGCTGGCCTCCCAACTGCCAAAGCGAGAGGGATTGGGCTTGAGCTTCCGCCCCCACCGCTCCCCCTCCCGCGGCTCCCACTGCGCCACCGTGCGCCACTGCCCCTGAGTGATCGGCGTTTGCCCCAGTAAAAACTCCCCGAGCCGCACCTCATGCAGCGGCCCCTCCGACTTGCTTCGCCCCTCCTCTCCCTCGGGTGAGCCCATCGCAAAGCGGCCCGCCGGAATCCGCACCATCGGCAGCTCCAGCCCATCGATCCGCTCCACAAACACTCGGGTGCGCCCCCGCCAGCGCAGCAGCTGCAGGGGCGCCCCTGGCGCGGGGGAGGCGGAGCGCTTGCCAGGAGCCATAGGGGATAGCGCAGAACCGTGCCGATCCTATGGAGTCCGCCTCAAAACCTCACGCTCGTCTTGATCAGCCCCCCCAGCTGCCGAAAGCTCTCCCCCTCCGGCGTCGCCTGGCCCAGGGGGCGGCTCAGGTAGAAAATCGCGGGGGTGAGGCTGATGTTGTCCGTCAGCTGGAGCTTGTACCAACCCTCCCAGACGTAATTGCCATCGCTGGGGGTGGCGCCCCCCTCCAGGCGGGTGGCGAAGGTGGGTTGGCCCACCGCCACCCCCATGGCGTTGCCCGGCAGGAAGGCATCCAGCCACTGCAGGCCCACGCTCCAGGATTGGCTGGTGGTCGCCAGATCGCCTGCGGCATCGGGGCTGGTGGAGCTGCTGCCGCCGTCGTAGCGGGTGGTGTTGATGCCCCAGCCGGCGCTGATCGAGGGGATCCAGCCGGAAGCCAGCGGTTGCCAGTAGCCGCTCAGGGCGAAGGCGTTGGTGGAGCCGGGATTGGCAAAGCTCTCCAGAGCAAAGTTGCTGCCATACACGATCAGATCGTTGCCGTTTTGGATGCGGGAGTAGATGGCAGCGATGGCCCACTGCTCGGCGCTATAGCCGATCTGCAGCGTGCCCGTGCCAGCGGCGCCATCGGTGGCCACCCCTCCCGCCGCGGGGTCGCCATTGTTGCCATTGGCGGCGACATAGTTGGCGCTGATGGCGAAACCATGGCTCTGCCACCAGATCCCGCCGCCGGCGCCCAGGTTTTTGTTGTAGGCCGCCGGTGAGCCGGGAAGGCTGAGCACATCCAACACCGTCTCCGCCGGATAGGCGCTCGGCCAAATCGCCAGCATGTCCTCCTGGCCCACCCGGCCTCCCACCGTGGCCGTGAAGGCTCCGCCGATGGGGAATTGATAAAACAGTCGATCGATGGCCACCACATCGCCACCGCGGGCAGGCGGATCGCCGAGATTTTCCTCGAAGGCCACCTCCAGCTGCGAGAGGGAGCTGGGCCCCGCCCCGCCAAAACTCGTCAGCCCGAAGTTGCCGGCCCGCAGGTTGGTGCGCAGCAGATCCTTGCCCGTGAAGCTGGTGTCAAAGGTCAGCTGCAAGTCGTAGTTCAAGCTGGTGGCTCCAAAGGCCGCCTGGCTCTCGCGCACCAGCTCCGCTGCGGTGCCGCCAAAGCTGTTGGCGCCGAGCACAAAGGTGGCCTGGCCAGCGAGCTTGGTGGTGGTGGAAAACTGGGTGGCCTCCAACACCCCCACCCGCGCTTCCAAGCCATCCACCCGCGCCCGGATCAGGGCGAGTTCCTCAGCAAATTCATCCGTGAGCTTCTTCAGCTCATCAGTGATCTCGCTCACCCGATCCAGGCAGGCGTTGAGCGCGGCTGCCGCCTCGTAGCGCGTGAGCGACCGCTGCCCCGCAAAGCTGCCATCGGGAAAGCCCACCACGCAGCCGTAGCGCTCGATCAAGTTGGCCAACGCCTGGTAGGCCCAGTCGCTGGGCTTCACATCGCTGAACTGTTGGATGCTGCTCACCTGCTCGGAGCTGGCGTAAGGACTCCGAGCAGAGAGATCAACAGCTGCCGCGGGGGCAACGGAGGCCATCACCGTGGCGAGCGCGGCGAGAGCCCTAAACCGCCAAGCAGAAGAGATCAACCCCATTGCAAAGCTCCCCACCCTGCACACCCAAAGTTCAGCAACTCATAAACAGAAAAAACGGATGGCCTTGGCGCGCCCAGACACTTCCCTGGCTGATCCAGCCCCACACGGGCTAAAGCCAAAGTGGGCAGCGAGGCCAGCCAACTGGTTCTTAGTGGCGTTGATGAGTTCTTTACCTGGCCCTAAGCAAACCTTATTCTGATGATTTTATTGTGAAGATTTGCAGCTAATTCCATCGCAATGATGTTGAAAAAACAAACAGGCAACTCTGGATTGTCCTTGCCCGTGATCGCGTCCTTGAGGCTCTCCCTCCTCGCCAGCGCCCTCCTCACAACGTTCCTCGCCACGCCTGCCGCCGCCGCGCCCGCCTTCGTCAACGGACTCACCCTTGACGGCGCCTTGCTGGACAAATCAGGTGGCAGCACAGCCAATGACGGACGGGTTGGCTTCTTCTCCGATCTCTACTACGACCCCAATCGCCAGCAATGGTGGGGACTCTCCGATCGGGGCCCCGGCGGCGGCACAATCAGCTATGAACCCCGGGTGCAGCGGTTCACGCTGGGCGTGGACGTCAGCGGCACGATCAGCGGCTTCACGATCGCCGAAACCATCCTCTTTCACGACGCCAGCAACCAACCCTTCAACGGCTTGGCCCCCTCGCCCAGCTCAACCCTTGGCAATGCGCTGGATCCGGAGGGCTTTGTGATCCTGCCCAAGAGCGGCAACTTTCTCGTTTCCGATGAATACGGGCCCTCCCTCTACGAATTTGATCGCAACGGGTCCTTCCTGCGGGCTTTTGAAACTCCCGCCAGTTTGATTCCTCGCAACGGCGCTGGCGATCCCAACTACGCCTCCGATGCGGGCAACACCGCGGGCCGGCGCAGCAACAGGGGCTTTGAGGGGCTGGCCGTCAGCCCCGATGGCCGCTACGCTTTCGCCGTGCTGCAGAGCGCCTTGCTCGATGAGGGCGGCAGTGGCAACGGTCGCTTCAGCCGCATCGTGAAATTCGACATCGACACTGGCAAGGCTGTGGCTCAATACGCCTACCTTCTCGATCGCTCGGGGCAAGGCCAGGGCATCTCGGCCCTGGTGGCCCTCAACGACAGTCAATTTCTGGTTCTGGAGCGCAACAACCGGGGCCTGGGCATCGGTGCCACCCTGGCCTCGCCAGACAAGCTTGTTTATCTCATCGATTTGAGCACGGCCTCCGACGTCTCCGGGGTGACCCTCCCTTCCAGTGGCACCACGTTGCCACCTGGAGTGGTGGGAGTGAACAAAGTCTCCAAGCTGATCGATCTGGCGGCGAACACCCTGGCGGCGATCGGCAACAAGGTGCCGGAGAAGTGGGAAGGCCTCAGCTTTGGCCCCCGCTTGGCCGATGGCAGCTTCCTGCTGGTGGCGGGCACCGACAACGACTACAGCATCACCCAGAACGGCAGCAATCAGCAATTTGACGTCTACTTGCGTTTTTCCGATGCCGATCCCTACAGCTCATCCATCCAGTGCCCGATCGGCTTCACCACAGGCTGCAGCGGACCAAGCAGCACCGTTCCAACGGACGGCAGCTACCAACTCCTGCCGGGGGTGCTGCAGGCCTATCAGATTCCAGAGGCTGATCTCCCCGCCTACCAGGCCCCCGTGCCTGGACCCCTCCCCCTGCTGGGGGCGGCCTCTATCCTGGCCTGGAGCCGCCGCCTGCGCCGACGCATCGCCGGCGGCTGAGCACACGTCTGCGCTGCCGAGAGATCCGTTGGCGAGGTTGGTCGGTTTGCGCGCCAGCCGGGACGGTCTGCCGCCCCCGGTGGGGAGGACCGAAACGCATGCTTCGGTTGCCGCGACCCAGGGTTCCAAACAAAGCCCCGAAAGTGTGTGCACCGGGGGCAATCGACGGCCCCGACCTCAACCCTTCGCCATGCCAACCATGTTGTCCCTTCGCACCTCCTCTCCCTTCGACCTCTTCGACCGCATTGAGCAACAGCTCAGCCAGCAGCTCCACAGCGCCGAGCGGGTGCCCGCCGCCGAGGTGCATGAAACCCCCGAGGCCTATGAGGTGGTGCTCGAACTCCCCGGCGTCGACAAGGACGCCATCGACGTCAAAGCCACCGACCGCAGCCTGGTGATCAGCGCCGAGCGTCGCAACCTGCGCCAGCTCCCCGCCCAGCCAGCCGCTGAAGCTGGCGAGGCCGCCGGCGACGAGGCCCAGCCCGCTGCCGTGGCTGAAAAGGCCAAGAGCCCGCTGATCAGCGAATTCCGCTATGGCACCTGGAGCCGCAGCTTCCGCTTCCCCCAGCCGATCGAGCGCGACCAGCTGGAAGCCCGCTACCAGGGCGGCCTGCTCACGGTGAAGGCCCCCAAGGCCCACAAGGCCACCACAGTCACCGTGAAAGTGGAGGGCTGACACGCGCAGCCCCTAAGGGCAGACTGAGACAAGGCGCGCGGAGTGGCGCGTCTGAGAACACCCCAGCCCCCGGTTTCGGCCGGGGGCTTTTTTTTGGCTAGGTTCGCGCCGCCGGCTCGGCAGGTTCTGGCCGGGCCCTCGCCCCCGCCCCCTCCCCTCCCCCAACCCGCCATGGATGCCGCCACCCTTCGCGCCCTCTTCACCAAGCCCTACGGCACCCCGGGCCCGACGCCCGAGCAGTGGCGCGCCCTCTATGCCGACAACGTGCACTTCCAAGACCCCACCCAGGAGCACCAAGGCATCGACGCCTACCTGAACGCCCAGGAGGGTTTGCTCAAGCGCTGCGATGACGTGAGCCTGGTGCCCGCTGCCGTCGCCATCGAAGGCGATGTGGCTTTCATCGAGTGGGAGATGGGGCTGAAGATCAAGGGCATCGAATTCCTCTACCCAGGCGCCTCCAGGCTGCGGCTGGATGGGGAGGGCAAGATCTGCGACCACCGCGATTACTTCGATTTCGTGGGCCCCACCTTCGGCCCGGTGCCCGTGCTCGGGGGCTTTGTGCGCTGGCTTTACGGCAGGTTTGTGGGCTGAGGCAGGATCCGCGGCGGCCTCAGATGGCTGGCGCGGGCAACACGCCATTCACCAGGAATGGATCGATCACGAAGTGGTGCACGCGGTTGTCATCCAGGCAGCGAAAGGCCACCTCCTTCCGGCTGGCCTCCAGCTGCACCTCCACCTGATCGAACGGGGTGGTGACGAACACCCCACAGCTGAGGGCCCCGAATTGCACCACAGGCTCCCGGCTGCGGGCGGAGTGATACTCAAACGCCGCAATGCCCGCCCCCCGCATCTGCTGGCCCAGGTGTTGGCAAAAGCTGTAATCCTCAGGATCCCGCAGCCGCCGCTGCAGCGCCTGCCCCTTCTGGCACTGCAGCTGGAGTCCCCTTGCCGTGCTCACCTGCACATGAAAGAGCGTCTTGCGCATCGAGGCCGGGCGCGGGAACGGCAACTCCGGGCCGTTTTGAAACACCAATTCGTAATAGGCCCCCTCCTGCAGGCAACCCAGCCGGCTGCGAGAGCCATAAAACAACCCCGGCTCCCAGCGAAGGCCAAACCTGGAGCCCCACCGCTTGCGGTAGCGAAACGGGGTGAGCAGCAAGCGATGCCGCAGCGGGCATTCCCGGGGATCGGGCAACTCTGGCTTGCTCTCCTCCAGAAAGTCCTCCAGCCAGGCTTGCTCATCCAGGCTGTCGGTGAGGCGGCGGGTGGCCTGAACCCCCTGCTGCTCCACCAGGCGCAACACCACACCCTCCAGCGGCGTGAGCGCCTGAAGATCCACCGTGCCCCGCCGGCTCACGGGCGGCTGCGCATGGCGTCGAGATATTGCACCAGCTCCACGAGCTGCTGAGGATCCTGAAGCTGGTCGCGGGGGCATCCGCCCGTGTGGCGATTGGCGGTGGCGATCCAGTGCCGCATCAGGCTGATGTCATCCCCCACAAGGGCCGAGAGGCTGCGGTGCAGGCGCAACACCAGAGCGATCATCTGGCGGGTGTGGGGGTCGATGCGGGTTTGGGCCCGCGCGGTTTCAAAGAAGGTGCGGCTCTTGCCCACGGCCTGAGCCACCTCCTGGGCGCTGAGGCCCAGCTCCTCCCCCGCCCGCTGAAGCGCCTTGCGCAACACCACGCTTTCATCGAGAGCGCGGGCCGCCTCCGGCAAGCGACTTGCAACGGGCATGGGCCAACCTCCACTGGATCCAGCTTGCCTCATCAATGGCATTAAAGCAATCGCCTCCTCATCTGAGGCAGATGCAACCGAACCGCGGAGCGACTCACCAGGTTTTGTAGGGCAAAAACTTGCCGTTCATCGTCACCTTCACCCGATCGCCCTTTGGATCTTCCACCTTCTCGACGCGGAGGGTGAAATCAATCGCCGACATGATGCCGTCACCAAATTTCTCCTGGATCACATCCTTCAAGGGCAGGCCATACACCTGCAGAATCTCGTAGAAGCGATACAACAGCGGATCGGTGGGCAGCACGGGATCCAAGGCTCCCTTCACCGGATAACTGGTGAGCTGGGGCGCCAGGGAGGCGTCCAATTCCAGGGCATGCAGCAGGGTGGTCGCCTGCTCGGCGCTGGCCGTGGCCTGCCCGTAAAGCAAGGCCGCCACCCACACTTCATCTGCCCCGAGGCGAGCCCCAAGCTCGGCAAAGCTCACGCCGAGGCGCTGTTTCGCGGCCAACAGGGTGGGGGTGAGGGGGGAGAGAGCCACTGGCAAGCAGGCGACAGCTGGCGGACCCTATGGAGCCCCGAGGGGCAGCCCTGTTGGGATTGCTACCAAATCCTCAGCGCAGCAACAACCCCAGCCCAATCGCCAGGCCCAGAACCACCACAACCCAGCGCAGCGCCTCGCCGTTCACCCTGCGGGCCAGCCCTCCCCCCAATGCCCCGCCCAGCACCGCTCCGCCGGCCAGGGCCAGCCCCATGTCCCAGGCCACTCGTCCGCTGCCCATGAACACCACGGCGGCGCTGACATTGGAGGCAAGCGCCAGGAGTTGCTTCAACCCGCTCAAGCGAACGAAGCTGTCCTCCAGGGTGAGGGCCAGCGCCGCCAACACGATCACACTCAGGCCAGCCCCGAAATAGCCCCCATACACCGCAGCCAGGGCCACCGCCACCGTCGCCAGCAGGGGCAGGCCCCTGCGGCCAGCGGAGGGAGATCGTCCCCGCACCACCGCTCCGAGGCGATCCTTGAGCGCCAACAAGAGCGAGCCCAGCAGGATCAGCCAGGGCACCAGGGCCGTGAACAACCGCTCCTCGCTCACCAGCAGCAGCCAGGCCCCCGCCAGGCCCCCCAACAGCGCAGCGGGCACCAGCCAACGGGCCCGCCCGCCCTGCCCGCTCAAATCCCGCCGCTGGGCCCAGGCCGCGCCCAAATAACCAGGGGTGAGGGCCACGGTGTTGGTGAGGTTGGCTATCAAGGGGGGGAGGCCGAGGGCTGTGAGGGCCGGAAAGCTGATCAGGGTGCCCCCGCCCGCCAGGGCGTTCACCACTCCCGCGGCCACGCCCGCCAGGGCCGCGCCCAGGAGGCCCAAGCCGCTCATCGTTCCCACCAACGCAGCAAATTGCTGTAGCTGCGGCTGATCAGATCGAAGATTTCGCCCTTTCCCTCTTGGCCATGCACGGCCCGCCGCGCCGTATCCAGCTCAAACAGCAGCTCCCGCTGGGCGCTGTGGCGGATGCGGCTCTCGATCCAACCCACCGCCACCAGCCGCTCCCCCCAACGCACCGGCTCGACCCGATGCAGGCTGGTGCTCGGATACACAATCGCGTGGCCCATCGGCAGGCGGATCGGCTCTTCGCCGTGGGGGCTTTCCAACACCAGCTCTCCACCCCGATAGCGCTCTGGCGCGCCCAGGGCAAGAGTGAAGGAGAGGTCGGCGCGGCCGCCGGCCATCCAGGCGTTGTCCACATGGCGCCCGTAGCCTTCGCCAGGGCCCATGCGGCTGAAGAGCAGGCCATGGATCCGGCGAGGAAAGGCGGCCGCTTGCACCAGCGGATGGGCATTGAGGGCAGCACACAGTTCCGCCTCCAGCTGCCCGTGCAGGGGCGACTGACGATCCAGCTGTCGGTTGCGTTTCACCGCGCGCGCATGCCAACCCGCCGTCTCCTGCCCTGGCCGCCAAGCTTCAGGGGGGGCCGCCTCCAGCAGCTGGGAAAACCGCTCCACCTCGCGGGCAGGCAGCAAGGGCTCAAGAAAGAATTGCATCGGTCAACGCCCCGGGGCTGGGCTGGACGAGCCGCCCGGCCTTCAATGGATGCAGCCATTCTCCTGGCTTTTTTCCCCTGCCCTAGCTGCCATGCTGCCGCGCAAGAGCATTGCCCTCTTCCTGGCCACCACAGGCCTGCTGACCTCCCTGGCGGGTTGCAATCCCGGCCGGGAGGAGGGTGAGCAAGGGGGGGATGCGATGAAATCCGCACCCGCCGGTCAAAACGTTCAACCCTCCAAGGACAACGACGACAAGGAAAGGGAGGAGGGCGAAGGGGGCGAGGGCGGTGAAGGCGGGGAGGGCTGAGCACTGGAGTTGGCAGGAGCGCCATCGGCACAAGGGCGACTGCCAGATCGGCGCTCCACAACACCCCTCGCCATGATGGTGGCCCGCCAAAGCGCCCTGCTGGTCGGGGCTTCCCAAGCCGCCCATGACGTCCACCATCCCCGCCCCCCGGGTTGCGGCCACGGCCAGCGCAGCGCCGCACTCCCCTTGGCGGCGCAGCTGGTACCCCGTGGCCTATCTGGCCGATCTCGATCGCGGCCGCCCCACCGCCTTCACCCTGCTCGGCGATGACCTCGTGCTGTGGTGGGATCAGGCCAGCGAGCAGTGGCGCGCCTTTGCCGATGTCTGCCCCCATCGGCTGGTGCCCCTCTCGGAAGGACGGCTGAACGACAATGGCGAGCTGGAATGCCCTTACCACGGCTGGACCTTTCGCGGCGATGGCCATTGCACCGCCATCCCCCAGGCCTCCGCAGAAGGGTCCCCTGAGGAGGCGGGATCGGAGAGCAAGGCCGCACGCCTCAAGAGCTTCCGCAGCCATTGCCGCACTTACGCCACGGCCACCGGGCAGGGCCTGCTCTTTGTCTTTGCAGGCGATCCCAACGACAGCCCGAAGACACCCCTGCCCCTGGTGCCCCAGCTCGAGGAGACCCCCGGCCCTGGCGAGCGGCCCTGGTTCGTGCAGGACACCTTCCGCGATCTCCCCTACGACGCCCTCACCCTGCTGGAGAACGTGTTGGATGTGAGCCATGTGCCCTTCACCCACCACGCCACGGTGGGCCGTCGGGAAAACGCCGGCCCCGTTGAGCTTGAGCTGGTGCATGCGGACGCCTCTGGCTTTTCGGGCCTCTGGCCAGAAGGGCCGCGCAAGGGAAAGCTCGGCAGCCAGGCCACCACCTTCACGGCGCCCTGCCTGATGTGGCACGACCTCACAGCCCCAAGCTTTGCCCGCATTCTCACCGTGGTGTATGCCACCCCGATCCGCCCGGGATTCTGCCGGGTGTTTGCTCGCTTCCCCTTCCAGTTCCGCTCGCCATTGGCCCCCTGGCTGCTCCGCCTTCGCCCCACCTGGCTCCAACACCTGGGCAACCACGTGGTGCTTGAAGACGACCAACTCTTTCTGCATTGGCAGGAGAGGGTGCTCGCCCAGCGGGGAGGCAGCGAAAGCCTGAGCCGCAGTTGCTACCTGGCCAGCCGCGCCGATCGCTACGTGATGGCCCTGCATCAGTGGGTGGTGGAGCACGGCGGCGTGCCTTTCCCGGGCCAAGATCTGCCCCCCAGACTCGAGCGCGACAGCCTTATGGAGCGCTATCACAGCCACACGGAGCACTGCCGTGCGTGCACCGGGGCCCTCATCCATCTGGGCCGCTGGCGTCAATGGCTCATGTTGCTGCCATGGCTCGCCGTCGTCGCGGTGGCTTGGTGGCACACCTACTGGGCTCTTGGGGCCGCCTTGGCCGTTGTTGTGGCGACCTGGCTGGCCGAGCGGCAACTCCGCCGATGGGAACGGCTGCTCCACCAGGGAGATGGTCAGCCGCCCCGCAACCGCCGTTGAACCGATCAGCGGCGCCGCACCCTCTCCATCAAGGTGGAGCGAGAGCCCCAAGGCACTGCCCCCGCAGCGAAGGCCAGAGCCCAACCCAGGGCTGAGCCCACCCGACCAATCACAACGCTCACGGGATCAATGTTCTCCAGATTTGTTTTTAAACGTTGTGTGATCTCATTTTGGCGAGCCTGATTGTCCTTGAGCAAGTTTTGCCGCAACAGGGGGAGCGGTTTATTCAATTCATCCCCTGTCAGAGCAGGCTCCAGGAGTGATTGCAAGCGCACATTCAGATCTTGCACATTCTGGGCTTGTCGAATTGCCTCGCGAAGTTCAGTGAGGCGAACCGATTGGGAAAGATAGGTTGTTCGCCTGGTCTGAGCTGCCGAGAAATCTCCGTAGGAACTAGTGATTTGCAGGGGGATCAACAGCAAAAAACCAACCACTGGAACCACTGCCAGGGTGCGCACCAATCGGAGGCGGCGGCGCAGATTGTCATTGTGTGGCTGAAGCAATGAGGCCAAATGAAGCAAAACAAACCCAAGGAAAGCAATCTGTGCCTGATTGACCAAAACATCAACAAATTCAGCCTGCCACCTTGTATTGCTTGGGTCGCTCCCCAGCAACACGGAGAGCAAACGCACTAGAAAGATGGAAAAAAGAGCAAACGAGCCACCATCGAGCAGCAGGCAAAACCTGCGGCGGGAGCGTCTAGAGGTTTGCTCTTCAAAGCTTGCCTGATCAAAGGCGGATTCACTCTGGCTGTTGTCAACCATGGGCAAACTCACTTCAAGGGCCCTGTCATCATGCCTTCCAAAACTGGAGGCCACCACCATGACCTCCCCCAATCCTCCGCTGAGAGCTATCCGCTGCCCCCAGAACCCAGCCAACCAGCCAGGTGGGACGCTGCCGGTGACACCACCAAGGCTCGCGCCGTTGGCAGCGCCGGCTCCAGTTGATCAGAAGTGAACGGCGGCAGAGGACGCCTGCGCAGCCAAGCCCCCCAGCGGAATTCATGAAATGGGATGAGCGGCTTGGGAGCAATGCGCTTTTCGCGCTTCAGTTTCCACACGAGGCTCCGATAGGGATCATCCTGCAAATCCAACAGCCTCTGCGGCAGAGCAACGGAGGGAAGAGGACCGACACCCCTACCGTCATAGAGGTAGAGCCAACCACGGCGATGCAAATCCTCCAGCACCTGAGAGCGGGAGGCCTCAGCCAGCTGCAAGACCACATAGCCAAAGGCTGTGGCCTCAGGATCCAACTCCACCAGCGCCCGCAGCCTGTGATGGCGGTCCACCATCCAAAAGCTGCCCTCGCCCACCCGCACCAGCGGAACAGGTTTGCCGGTGAGATAGTCACGCCGCTCCTTTGGACTCTCCGCAGAGAAATCCTGTTGACGGCTCCTCACCTCAGCCAAGCCCACACACATCTGAGTGGGTTGCAAATCAGCCACCCGCACCTCGATGAACGGAAGGTGGGGATCGGGAGGGGGAAGGGGTTGGTGGGGGGGGAGACGAAGGGTCACGGCGGGCAAGGCTGAGAGAAATCTAAGCTCCTCCGCCATGGCTCACCTCGCCCCGCTGCGATAGGCGGAATAGGGTCTCCCTATGTGGTTGGCTCCATGACCTCCTCCTCTCCCGACAGCCCGCAGACCGCCCTCCTTGGCCCTAACGGCCCGATCGGCGTGATGATTTGCGGCCATGGCAGCCGCAATCGATCGGCCGTGGCTGAATTTGCCGATTTGGCCCGGCAGCTGCAGGAGCGGCTCCATCCTGTGCCTGTCGCCCATGGCTATCTGGAATTTGCCCGGCCGATCCTGCGCGACGGGCTGGAAAGCCTCCAGAGGCAGGGCGTGCAACAAATCCTGGCCCTGCCTGCGATGTTGTTTGCCGCAGGCCATGCGAAAAACGACATTCCTTCTGTGCTGAACACCTTTGCCGCCGAAACAGGCTTGCGGGTGGACTACGGGCGCGAGCTGGGGGTGGACCTGGGCATGATTCAGGCCGCTGGAGCACGGATCCGCAGCTGCCTGGATTCAGCTGAAAGCCAGGCCATCCAGGAGGGAAGAGAGTTGGTGCCCCTTCACGACACCTTGCTGGTGGTGGTGGGCCGCGGATCCTCCGATCCCGATGCCAATTCCAATGTGGCCAAAGTCACTCGCATGTTGGTCGAGGGATTCGGCTTTGGCTGGGGAGAAACCCTCTATTCGGGCGTCACCTTTCCTCTGGTGGAGCCTGGGCTGCGGCACGTCATGCGGCTGGGCTTTCGGCGCATCGTGGTTTTTCCGTATTTTCTCTTTTCCGGTGTCTTGGTCAGCCGCATCGTGCAACACAGCCATGCGGTTGCTGCCGAGCACCCGGAGGTGGAACTTCTTCATGCCTCCTACCTGGGAGACCACCCGCAGGTGTTGCAAACCTTTCAGGAGCGCCTGCAGGAGGTGATGGAAGGCAGCAACGCCATGAATTGCTCCCTCTGCAAATACCGGGCCCAAGTGCTTGGTTTTGAGAGGGAAGTGGGCTACCCACAGCACAGCCACCACCACCATGTGGAGGGCTCCATGGAAAGTTGCCACCTGTGCGAGCGGGAATGCACTGGCGCCTGTCAAAGCGAAGACGGGGCTCAGCCAAAGGATCACTCCGAGACGGCGCACCACCACCACCCTCTCTACCCCCATGCCCATCACCCCCTGGGCCCCCAAACCCTCCACAAAGCCTGAGGGAAGCTCGGTCTCAGGCTGAGGCCGGCCAATCATTGGGAAATCGTTAAGACATTTCTATGGATCGGGTTTTTCCCCATTGCGGCCCCGTTTCCCCCAGCCTTGGGCGGGGTTTTCCCCATCCGCTCCATCAAACGTCCGGCAGAGAACCCGCCCTGTGGAAAGTGGGGAAGATCCCGCCAGGTCCTTGACAAACCCTTTGCAGGCAGCCCAGCAGGGTGACCCACACCCGATGCTCCCTCAAGAATCCCAATGGCCAGAGGCGATCTCAGCTCGTGAGTCAACGCTTGGCCGCCTGAGTGGGGGGCTTTGACGAAGGGGCTGGGCTGTGGCGTACTGGGCTGCAAGACGCCCGCGCCCTGTGAAAGATCCAGACGATGAGAGGACGGCAGGTCTTGCAGAGGCCTCAACCCTCGATCGCCAGGGCCTGGAGGACCATTCCACATTCCCCTTGCCACCCGCCAACATCAGCGTGAGCCTGGAAGCCGAGGTGCCAGAGGCCCTGTTTGAAGGGATGCGGGAGTTCATCCGCAATCACCCCCATTGGGATCAATACAGCGTGATCACCTCCGCCCTGGCGGGTTTTTTGTTCCAAAACGGCTCCAGCGACAGCACCGTGAGGGACCACTACCTGTCGGGGCTCTTCTCTGAGCCTTGAACGATCGCCAGCCACCAATCCTTCGGCTGCAGAACAAGCAGTGCGACGAAAGCATAAAAAAGCGGAGGGGCCAACCTCCGCCTGTGATTTCTCCCTTGCCCGACCCGATTAAGGTCGCTGAATCATTATCTGGAAAGTGAGGCTCGGGTTCTGTGGTGATTGACACCACATCCAGCCAGAGGTGAGCACATCCTCACCACCCTCACACCACTCCCCTACTCACCGCCGCGGCCCCTGCGGAGGGCCCCTTCACAAGCCCGCCAGGTGAGGGCCATCAGAGTGAGGGTGGGGCTTTGCCATCCCGCGCTCGGCCAGCAAGCGCCATCGGTCACCAACACGTTCGGGGCACGCCAGCAGGCATTCCACGGATTCACCATCCCAGCCTCCTCATGGCTCGCCATGGGGGCACCCCCGACCTCGTGGATGTAGTACCCGGGCGGGGCAGCGCTGCTCCCCAGGGCTGGACTGCCCTTCACCCAAGGTTCCAGAAGAGGGAGCTTCACCAAATCCTCCAGCGGTTGGATGTCCCCCCCCGCGGCCGCCACCACGGCCCGCATCCGGCCCTCCATATGGGCCACCATCCGTCGCTCATTGTCTCCCCAACGGCAGGCGATCGAGGGCACAGGCAACCCCAGGGCATCCTGCCGATCCCAACACAAGCTGACGAGATTCTCAGGCGAGGGAAGCACCTCCCCGTGGCCGATCAAAAAGCCCAGGGCCTCGCCAGGGCGTCGCTTGAGGAAAGAGGGCGGGTCGAAGCGTTGAACGGCCGCCCAGAGGCCATATCCACGCGCGAACTCGGGGGCGGCATGCTCTCCGAACAACGTGTTGGGCAGAAAACAACTGCCAGCCCCAGATAGTTCTGCGACTGCGGAAGGGACGTGCGCCAGCGGCAAGCTGAAAAAACAGCTGGTGGAGATGTGATCCATCAACTGGCAGCCCAACGCGCCAGAGGGATCGAGCAGGGGTGGGCCATCGAGACCCGCCTGGGAGAGCAGAAGAATGCGCAAGGTTTCGATGGTGGAGGCGCAAAGCACCACCAAATCAGCTCCCAGCCGCTCCCTCCTGCCTCCGCTGCCCTCCACCAGCACCACACCCTTGGCGCGCTCCCCAGCGGGATCCATCCACAGATGGCTCACCACAGCCAAAGGACGCACCTGCACCCGCCCCGTCGCCAGAGCCCGGGCCAGAGTGGATCCCTGAGCACTGGAGCGAGGCCAGGGCCCATCCGTTGACCGCACGTGGGCGGCGAATCCCCGCGAGGGGATCAGTGGAAGACCCAACTCTTTGGCCACGGCACGCTGCAGGAGGCGCTCACCCGGAGTGAGTGGCAGGGGGGCCAAGGTGTCGCCATCGGGCAACTGAGCCAAGCCATCCCGCTGGCCATGCACTCCCAGCAGCCGCTCGAGACGAGAGTAATAGGGATCGAGATCGGCGTGGTCGATGGGCCAGCAGCGGCTCAGCCCATCCCATTGGCCAGCCTTGAACTCGTAATCCGACAACCGGAGCGTGATGCCTCCCCAAGTCAGAGACTTTCCACCCACCTGTCGGCCGCGGGTCCAGAGGTAGGGCGCATCCTCTGGGGTGAGGTAGGGGTGGCGGCGTTCATCGATGTAGAGCGCCGGATTGTGCTTCCAGTAGCCAGGGTGGTTTGCCTGCAAGCGGTTGCGGCCACTGGCCAGGAAGGCGACGCGCCGCAGGCTGTTGAGAGGCTCGCCGCCCAGGGCACCAGCCGGGGCAAGCTCCGGCCCGGCATCGAGCCCCAGCACCCGCAATCCCGCCTCCGCAAGCACCATCGCCGCCACCCCGCCGCAGGCCCCAGCGCCCACCACAACCGCATCCACAGGATCCAGAGTGGCCGTCATGCGAGCGTGTGAAGCCATCCATGCACCGGAACGAGCCAGATCTTGCCAGATCCGACGAACTCAACTTACGATCTCAAGAGTTAAATGACGAATTGGACAAGCAATTGACATGATACGTTTGTGGTTTGAAGATTTCTGGGCCGATTTCAATCCAAAAAATAACTTTTTCGTTCATACACTCAACGCCTCGGGGATCAGATATAAACTGACTAAGCTTTGGCCGGACGCAATCATCTATTCAGTTTTCGGCGATCGCCACAAAAGATTTAACTGTCGAAAGATATTTTATGCTGGGGAAAACGTACAACCCGATTATAATGCATGCGACTTCTCCATCAGCTTTGACCTCACCAAAGATCCCCGCAACTTCAGGCTACCTGTTTATATCTACCATGCCTGGTATCAATCCCGCGGCCTAGGCCTGCCTGAGGGCACGGAGTCGATGCTTCAAATTCTGCTTGACCGCATCAAGGAGGAGTCCTTCTCAGAGCCCAGAGATCGCTTTTGCAGCTTCATCTTTGGCAATGGCAAGCCTCAGAAACGCAATGAATTTTTCCATGCCCTCAACGCCTTCAAGAACGTCGATTCAGCCGGGCGCTGGCTCAACAATACTGGGTACACCGTCGATAACAAGATCAAATTCTTGCGACACTACAAATTCAACATAGCCTTTGAAAACGAAAGTTCCGTCGGCTACACCACCGAGAAAATTCTCGACCCCCTTTTGGCTGGCGCCATCCCCATCTATTGGGGCAATCCAGAGGTGGCCGCTGATTTTTCACCCCACTCTTTCATTAATGCGATGGACTACAGCTCCAATGAGGAGCTCATTGAGGCGATTGCCCAGATCGATGCAAACGATGACCTCTTTCGCGCCTATCAACACGCTGCCTGTTTCACGAACAACGTACCGACTCCCTATTGGGACATGAACCGCCTTTATCAGTTTTATCAGAGAGCTTTGCAAAGCTAGTCAGCCAGGCGGAGGACGCCGAAAAAAGGCGGCGCAGGAAACCTTGTCAAAACAACAAAAAACCCACCCTTGGCAGGGTGGGAATGAACGTGACAACCAGGCTTCCCTGGCTTTGGAGTTGGTGGCGGGGGCGAGATTTGAACTCGCGACCTTCGGGTTATGAGCCCGACGAGCTACCAGACTGCTCTACCCCGCGGTATGAGATCAGTGTACCAGGGTGGCGGGATCAGGCGCGCAGCTCCCCTTGCACCTCCAACTGCAAGTGGGGGGCGGGAAGCAAAAAACGCTCGCTGAGCTCTTCGAGAGTCATCGGGGTGAGCCAGTCCAGCTGCCGCAACAGGTGCAGAGCCACCGCATGCTTGGCGCGGGTGTGGCCATCCTCCACTTTGATGGCCACACCTAGGCCTTCCCCGACGCGACTGAGGCACTGAATTCCTTCGGCACCGCCTTTGCTCACCACCTGTCCGTGGGCCAATCGCATCAGCTCCGTGTCAAAGCGCCCCTCTCCAGCCACCAGCTCGGGATGGGCCAACATGGCTCGGCTCAGCCGCTCCAGATCCGGTTGGGTTCCTGCGCCGAGATGGGCGAAGAGGAGGGCCATCTGGGCCAATTGCAGCTGCAAGGTGGGAGCTCCACAGTCATCCCTGGCCGCCACCAACTCTGCCGAGGGAAGGGCCAGCAGTTCCCCCACGCGCTTCAACACCTCCTGCTGCAGGGGATGTTCCACCTGCAGATAGCTCTCCAAAGGCCAATGGAGCATGCGACACGCCGCGAGAAACGCCGCGTGCTTTCCCGAACAATTGTGGAGCAGGGGGCTCAGCCCTTCCTCTGGCGGTGGACATTGCAGGTGTTCCACATCCAGCTGAGCTCCCCACAGCAGGCGAAAGGCCTCCCTGGCGTGGGCCGTCGTGCCGGCGTGGGAGGCACAGGCAATCGCCAACCCCCGCTCACCGGCCCCGTAGCGCTCGGCCGCTCCACTGCTCACGTAGACCGTGGCCTGAAAGGGCTTCAGGGCCGAGCGCACAAAGGCCAGGAGCTGGGGATCGCCGGCCCGCATCAGCACCCGACCCCGCTGATCGCAAACCACAGCGTGCACCCGGTGGGTGGATTCCGGAATGCCATCCCGGAGCAGGCGAACCCTGAGGGGTGAAACCAGGGAGCGGTTGGCCCCAGAAAAGCTGGTCGACAGGGACATGGTGGCGCTAAGCGGTTCTGGCGGACGGCCGCATGAAGACTCTCAGAGAGCCTGACAGAGGCCCGTGCCGACCCCCATCAACAGCAAGATCCAAAGAATGCCTTGCCGCAGCTTCTGGAGCACCGGACCCACCTGATGGCGGGCCACCAAGAGATCCTGCTGTCGCCAGGCCAAGGGCTTTTCCCACACCTGGCCGTCGTACCACCCGGATTCCTCGTACTCCACCTTCTCGGAGATCAGACGACGCTTGACATAGGACCAACCCAGCCACTGGCGCAGCAACAAAATCAGGGGCAAGCCAAGGCTGAAGGTGAATGCCGCTGCCGCAATCCCCAGGTGATGATCCTTCAAGCTCCAGCTGCCACTGGAGACAACAAGAGCAAGTGGCAACATGCCAAGCCAGGCCAGCAGCAGGGAGCGGCTCAACACCGCCGTTCCGCGAGCGGGCCAGGAAAAAAACCAGGACCGTTCGAGCTGCTTGTATTCCTCCAGTGGACGTTGCTCCTTTGCCACTGGGCAGGCGATCGTGGGCTCGGGTGCATCAGCCCCGGGGCCAGAAGGCAGGGAAGGAGGCTGGTTCACGCCTGGTGGTTAAGAGGGCAGAAGAGGAGACGCCATAGTGGCCGGTGGGACCGCGGGAATGTAGCGGTGTTGCTCACCATGACCCCAGAACGATTCCAAATCGTAAAAGTGGCGTTCTTGGGGTGTGAGCACATGAACGATCAGCTCCCCGTAATCCAGCAAGACCCAACGGCCTTCCGTCTGCCCTTCGCGCCGCAGGGGCAGGCGGTGGGCCTCCAGCTCAAGCCGCTCTTCCACCGAGCGAGCAATGGCTCTGACCTGCACATCGGAGAGGCCACTGCAAATCACAAACCAATCGGCCAGGGAGGAGATGTCTTCCACCCGAATCAAACGAATGTCAACCGCTTTGCGATCGTCGCAGGCTTCTGCCGCCAGCCTGGCGAGCGCCTCACTCGTCAGCTCATCCATAGACGTTCTCGCTGCTGAGGGATTGCCTGGAGCCCTGCTGCTGGGCCATTTCTGCCCGTGCCTTGCCGGCACTTTTGCGCAGGG
Organism: Cyanobium sp.; assembly: GCA_046081785.1. Taxonomy (GTDB): domain Bacteria; phylum Cyanobacteriota; class Cyanobacteriia; order PCC-6307; family Cyanobiaceae; genus Cyanobium. The sequence continues at coordinate 65,436 of JBJTWN010000193.1, read as the reverse complement.
ACTCAAGACGATCTTCGTAGAAGGCCCGTTTGCGTTTCTTCCTGCTCTGCTCCACCAGCTCCTTGAGGGCCCCGCCAAGGCTCTTGTAGGCATTGGGAACGGTGTAGCCGAAGCGGCAAGCCAATTCGATCGCTCGCTCGTCGGCCTGAATGGCGTCCTGCAAGCGCTTTTCGGAGTTGTTTTTGAGGTAAAGCCGATACCCCGCGAAACCTGAGAGCCCCGTGGCCACAAGCAGCAGCAAGCCGTCTTGCACCCAAAGCTCCCCGATCGCCCCGCCAAGGCCGATGGCGAGAGCGGCCATTTCCCAACCATCCCGCGGTATCGCATCGTTTTGGATCCGACCCACCTCATGCCAAAACAAGAGATTGCGGTGGTCGAGGGCCAGCTTGTCCCATTTCTCCAGGTCGACCTGGATTTCCACCTCATCCCGGCCAATCTCTTCGAGGGTGATCAGCGGGGGGTCGACCGAAGCGGCTGCTTCCACGAACACCCAGCTTTGCATTTCCGGGGGAAGCAGCCCCTTCAGGCGCTGGAGTTCGCTCATCGGCGGCTGGGTGTTGGTCTAGGAACACAGATCAGATTAGCGATCTCTTCGGGCAGAGGGGATGGCCCGGTGAGGGGATAGCCGCACGCATCATGAGAGGCTGGGACAGTTTTGGCCTCTCGCACCCCATGCCCCGCCGCACGGATTTGCGTCGCATCCTGCTGCTGGGCTCAGGGCCGATCGTGATTGGCCAAGCCTGCGAATTCGACTATTCCGGCACCCAGGCGTGCAAGGCCCTGCGCGCGGAGGGCTTCGAGGTGGTACTGGTGAACTCCAACCCCGCCTCGATCATGACGGATCCGGAACTGGCGGACCGCACGTACATCGAACCCCTCACCCCCGAGGTGGTGGCCCGGGTGATCGAACGGGAGCGGCCCGACGCCCTCCTGCCCACCATGGGAGGGCAGACAGCCCTCAACCTGGCGGTGGCCCTGGCGGAAAACGGCACCTTGGCCAGGTTCGGGGTGGAGCTGATCGGCGCCAATCTCGAGGCCATCCGCAAGGCGGAAGATCGCTTGCTGTTCAAGGAGGCCATGGAGCGCATCGGCGTCTCGGTGTGTCCTTCAGGCATCGCCAACAGCCTGGAAGAGGCGGAGGCCGTAGGGGAGGCCATCGGCACCTACCCCCGGGTGATCCGGCCCGCCTTCACCCTGGGCGGATCTGGGGGGGGAATTGCTTACAACCCGGAGGAGTTTCGAGCGATTTGCAAGAGCGGTCTGGAGGCCTCGCCGATGTCGCAGATCCTCATCGAGCAATCGCTGCTCGGCTGGAAGGAATTTGAACTCGAGGTGATGCGTGACAACGCAGACAACGTTGTGATTGTTTGCTCGATCGAAAATCTCGATCCGATGGGTGTGCACACCGGGGATTCGATCACGGTGGCTCCCGCCCAGACCCTCACTGACCGCGAATACCAGCGCCTCCGAGATCAGGCCATTGCCATCATCCGGGAGATCGGGGTGGATACCGGCGGCAGCAACATTCAATTTGCCATCAACCCGGCAGACGGTGAAGTGGTGGTGATTGAGATGAACCCCCGCGTCTCCCGCTCCTCCGCCCTGGCCAGCAAGGCCACAGGGTTTCCCATCGCCAAGATCGCCGCCCGTCTAGCCGTTGGTTACAGCCTTGATGAAATCATCAATGACATCACCGGGGCCACACCCGCCTGTTTTGAGCCCACCATTGACTATGTGGTGACCAAGATTCCTCGCTTTGCCTTCGAGAAGTTCCGCGGCTCGCCCCCCGTGCTCACCACCTCGATGAAATCAGTGGGCGAAGCCATGGCCATCGGCCGTTGTTTTGAGGAATCTTTTCAAAAGGCGCTGCGGTCACTGGAAACGGGGCTGGCTGGTTGGGGGGGAGACAGGGAGGATCCCCTGCCAACGCCAGGAGATCTCGATCGGCTGCTGCGTATTCCCTCACCGGATCGGATCTTGGCCGTGCGCTGGGCCATGCGTGCCGGCCGCAGCGACGCTGAGATCCACCAGCTGAGCGGCATTGATCCATGGTTCCTGGCCAAGCTTCGGGGCCTGCTGGAGGCCGAGCAGCGGCTTCTGGTCGGGCGCGACCTGGCTGATTTGGAGGCCCCTGACCTTTTGAGACTCAAGCAGTTGGGGTTCTCTGATCGGCAACTGGCCTGGTCCCTCGGCAGCGATGAGCTCACGGTGCGGCGCCACCGCCAGGCTTTGGGGGTGCAGGTGGTGTTCAAGACCGTGGATACCTGTGCGGCGGAATTCGCCTCCACCACCCCTTACCACTACTCCACCTACGAAAGACCCCTGTGGGTCCTCCAGGATGACGGCACCATAGTGCGCCAAGCACCGGCCGACGAGGTGCAACCCGAGCAGCGGCACAAAGTGATGATCCTTGGCGGCGGGCCCAATCGCATCGGCCAAGGCATTGAATTTGACTACTGCTGCTGCCATGCCTCCTTCGCCCTGCGGGATGCGGGCTTCGCCACGGTGATGGTGAATAGCAATCCCGAAACGGTCTCCACCGACTACGACACCAGCGACAGGCTCTACTTCGAGCCTCTCACCTTGGAGGATGTGCTCAATGTGATCGAGGCCGAACAGCCCGAAGGGCTGATCGTGCAATTCGGAGGCCAAACACCGCTGAAATTGGCCATCCCCCTGATGCGCTGGCTGCAGAGCCCCGAGGGTCTGGCCAGCGGCACCCGCCTTTGGGGCACGTCGCCGATCTCCATTGATCGGGCGGAAGACAGGGAGCAGTTTCAAGAGATTTTGGAGAGGCTGGAGATTCGCCAGCCCAGCAATGGCCTGGCGCGCAGCGAGAGCGAAGCCCGCCAGGTGGCGGAGCGGGTGGGCTATCCCGTCGTGGTTCGGCCCAGCTACGTGCTCGGGGGGAGGGCCATGGAGGTGGTCTACGACGAGGCGGAGCTGAACCGATACATGGCGGAAGCGGTGAATGTGGAGCCGGATCATCCTGTGCTGATCGACCAATTCCTGGAGAACGCCATCGAGGTGGATGTGGATGCCCTCTGCGATCACACCAATACGGTGGTGATTGGCGGGCTCCTTGAGCACATTGAGCCGGCGGGGGTGCATTCCGGTGATTCAGCCTGCAGCCTGCCCGCGGTGAGTTTGCCGCCCGAGTGCTTGGCCACCATCCGGGGCTGGAGCGCAGACCTGGCCCACGCCCTGGAGGTGCGTGGCCTGATGAATCTGCAATTCGCCATCCAGAATGGCCTTGTTTACATTCTCGAGGCCAACCCGCGCGCCTCTCGCACCGTTCCTTTTGTGGCCAAGGCCACAGGCGTGCCCTTGGCAAAAATCGCCAGCCAGGTCATGGCGGGAGCCACTTTGGCAGAACTTGGCTTGCATAGCGAACCCCAACCGCCAAGGCAAACGGTGAAGGAGGCCGTGCTCCCCTTCCAGCGTTTTCCTGGCTCAGACACCCTGCTTGGGCCGGAGATGCGCTCCACAGGCGAGGTGATGGGCATCGCCTCCAGCTTCGGATTGGCCTATGCCAAGGCAGAGCAGGGGGCGGGAGAAGCCCTTCCCACCTCCGGCACGGTCTTCCTCTCCACCCATGACCGCGACAAACCGGCGTTGGTGCCCGTGGCCCATGAGCTGGCACGCAAGGGATTCGCACTAGTGGCCACCTCCGGCACCGCCGAGGTGCTTCGGGCCTCAGGCCTCGAGGTGGAGTCGATCCTGAAGGTGCATGAAGGAAGGCCCAACATTGAGGATGCGATCCGCTCAGGAGCCATCCAGCTGGTGATCAACACCCCTGTCGGCCGCCAAGCCGCCCACGATGATCGGGATCTGCGGCGGGCCGCCCTCGACTACGACGTGCCTACCGTCACCACCCTGGCTGGGGCCCGCGCTGCCGTGGAGGGAATCGCTGCGCTGCAGGAACACCGCACCGTGGAAGTCACCGCCCTCCAGGACATCCATACCCCTTGGAGACAGCACCGCTGAAGGGAGGCATCAGGCTGGGGGCTCGTCTTCCGCCCGGGACCAGTCAAAATGTGATCTAGGTCACTAAACGCTGATTCGGGTTGGTTCACATTGTGATTAAGTTGCTAGGGGCCTCTCAACCACCCAGCAGGCAATGGCTCAATCCCTCGCGGTGAGGTTCCCGATGCTTCCGATGGTGCTCCGTTCGAAGCTCGCCAAGCCCATGGCTTCGGTGAACCGCAGCAGTGCCATCTCTGGCGGCAGCCGCCTGCCGGGGTCCCCCGCTCAGACTTCCTTGCCGTTTTTGCTGGGGAGGGTTGACTTGTGAGTACGGTGAAGCTTTGTCAGTCCCATTCGAAGAAGCCCCCCAAAGTCGCCCCGGTCACTGGCTTCATGCCCCCGAATCTACCGATCCAGCCCGGCGAGCTAGCTCTGGTGCCTCTCTTCGCCAACCTGGACGGAGAACAGCATCGGCGACTGCTCGAAAATCACCGGCTGCTCACTCTTGAAAAAGACCAACAGCTCATTCTCGAACAGGAAGAATCGCAAGGACTCTTCCTGTTGCGCTCTGGGCTGATGAAAGTGCGCTGCATGGGGATGGATGGTGAGGAAACCGTTCTGGCTCTGCTGGGTCCCGGTGAAGTGTGTGGGGAAATGGCCAGCCTCAACCCCAAGGGATTGCGCTCGGCTGATGTGATCACCTTGACAGCCTGCTCTCTTGTCATCATGAGGGGGGGGCCGTTTACAAATCTGCTGCACAGCAATCCTGGTCTGGCCATCTCTCTGGCCCAGCTCCAATCCCAACGGTTGCGGGATCTCAACAAGCGCTTCAGCCTGCGCAGCGCCGATGCGAGCAGCAGGATGCTGGCCACGCTGGCAGAGATTGCCTGCAAAACATTTCCGGATGCTCCTCCCACGGCGGCCATCCCTCCCATCCCCCACCGGGAACTGGCGAATCTCTCCGGCCTGGCCAGGGAAACCGCTTCCCGCATCCTCAGCAATCTTCGCCGGAGAGGAGAGGTTGCCGAGACCGCCGATGGCGGGCTCCAGTTGACGAGCTTGCAACCGCTGGAGCGACGCGGCCTGCTTTAACAGCCTGAATCCGGGGCAGCACACACAAATCCATCCGCTGTCTGATCGTTGGTCGGATGTGCCTCGCAACTCTTAGTGTGTTGGCCTCGCTTCGTCCCCCTTCCCATGTCGCAGACCCTTGAGGCACCTCCGGCTGGCACTGATCTCACCAGCGCCTTCCGGGCAGCCTATGAAAACCGCTACACCTGGGATCCTGGCTTCCCTGGCTATCGGGGTCACTGCCTTTGGGAACAAGATGGACGCCGTGAGGAAGGCAGCTTCACCGTCGGAGCGGATCTAAAGGCCAGCGTTGAGGGGATCGATGATCCAGAGGTGCACAAGGCCATCGCTTCCCAACTCTGGGAGGTGGCGATCCACAGAGTGCGACGCAGTTTTGAGCAGACCCATGGGCAGAACACCTTCAGCGCTGGCGACACCAATACCGTAGGGACAGAGGTGATTGTGGGCGGCAAAGGCGCCGGAGATCGCTACCGCATCAAAGACAACGTCGTCACCATGGTGCACCGGCACATCCATGGAACTGTCGTGACGATCTTCACCAAAAGCATCACGGAAACCGGCCAGGGCTACCTTAGCCACACCTACACCAGCTCCTACAGCGATCCCGCCACTGGCGCATCCCAGGGCCAGGAAACCAGCTTTGAAGACACCTTTACTCCCCTCGGCGGCGAAGGCCCCTGGGTTCTCTGCAAGCGGGTGGTTCACAGCAAAGATTCCGAAGGCATTTTATCCGAACAGGTGTTCCGCTTTGAACATCTTGAACCGCTCGAACAGCTGCCTGGCTAAAGCCAATCCAAACAAGAATCCATCATAATCGATATCAATACACCCTCTTAATGAACAACGATATGACTCAACTTGCCACGCCTGAACGCGTTACGGCTGCCAAGACGTCTTCGAAGTATCGACCCGATGTTGACGGATTAAGAGCCGTCGCTGTCATCGCGGTGATTATCAATCATTTCAACAAGAATCTACTTCCCAGCGGGTATTTAGGAGTTGATATCTTCTTTGTCATCTCAGGGTTCGTCATCACCACTTCCCTGAGTAGGCACTCTGCCAAGGGATTCAGCGATTTCATTCTTGGCTTTTATGCCAGGAGACTGCGGCGGATTCTGCCGGCGCTGCTTGTGATGGTCTTGGTAAGCAGTGTGCTGATCAGCCTGTTTGATCCCAATCCAGGCACATCATTGATCACTGGAATTACGGCTATTTTTGGATTCTCAAACGTATACTTGGTCACACGCTTGACCGATTATTTTGCCGCCTCTGCGGAGCTAAATATTTTCTTGCACACTTGGTCGCTCGGGATTGAGGAGCAGTTTTACTTCCTTTTCCCTCTTCTGGCCTGGTGGAGCGGGCTTGGCCGTGGCTCGCCGGGAGGGTCTCGCCGACTTGCCCTGCTGCTCATCCCTCTGTTGCTGATCTCACTGATCAGCTTTGTGATCCTCTATCCGCGAAGCCAACCTCATGCTTATTTTCTGATTACCAGTCGCTTCTGGGAACTCGCCAGTGGCTGTTTGATCAGTTTGATGGCTCAAAAGCAGGCATCCCTTCCCTTCCGCCTCCCGCCCCTCCCTCTGCTGGGCGCTCTAATCGGCACACTCTTCTTCCCCCTTGAGCAGGCTGTATCTGCCACGATTCTCTGCATCGCCATTACATCCTGCTTAATCTTAAGCCTTCATCCAGGCAGCGCTGCCTATCGGCTATTGAGCTGGCGCAAACTCGTTTTTATCGGTCTTCTTTCCTACTCTCTTTATCTGTGGCACTGGCCCGTCCTTGCGTTGAGCAGATGGACGGTGGGAATCCATCCTGAGACCATTCCCTTCCAACTCCTCGTGGTGTTTCTCCTCGCCTGGCTCTCCTATCGTTATGTGGAAAGTCCCCTTAGGCACGCGAGCTGGCCCCCAACCCGTGCAGGCACAATTCTTTTTTCCCTGCTGGTGTCTTTAGCCAGCTCCTTGTTCTTGATTGCGATGGCTAAGGCCTGGAAAGAAAATCTCTTTCTCGGACAAAAAAACGAACTGGAAAACAAATTTTCCACCCTTTCTAATCCGACATATCCGATTTGCAATCTATTTGATGACAGCAATGCCAGCACCTACTTTCCTGAGAAATGTGGGAGAAAAGCCCCGCCAGGTCGTCCAACAATATACGTCTTAGGAGATAGTCAGATCGAACAATTTGCCAAACCAATCTCAGCTTTTGCAAGCCAACACAACTTAGGATTTCATGGGCTTTGGGGCAACGCCTGTGCATTTCCCGCTCTCAGCGGAGTGAAAGGCTATGACAGGGCTATTTCAAAAGAGTGCCAGAAAGCTCAGCAGAACGCTGCAAAAACACTCCAAACGGCAGTGAAACCGGGCGATATTGTCTTTATTGGCAGCTATCTGACCACCTATTTCAGCAAAGAGACTAAAGCCGTTTCAGGAACACTAGAGAGCGCCCGCGCGGCCTATCTTCAACGCCTCATCGATGTTGCGGAAAGCCTGGTCAGCAGAGGCGCAACGGTTGTGCTCTATCTGAATGGGCCCCGCTTTGACGGTTTGCAAGGGGCGATCGAGGGCTACTGTTTTCCACAATGGTTCAAGACGAAGCCCGACCCCAATTGCAGATTTCCCACCCAACCCTATTTGCAAACCCGTCTCATTGAATACAGAAAACTCATGGACTGGGCGGATGGATCGCAACGATTAGTGTGGGACGGGGTCGATTCTTCAACCTGTGGAATGGAGAATTGCCAGGCAACCCATTACAAAGACGAAGCTCATTTCAGGGATTATTATGCCAATTATCTCTTCAGCAAACTGGTTCAGAGATACCCAAAACTCAGCCCCGCTCGCTGAGCCGATTTATTCAATAAATGTTAATCTGGCAATGATTCCACAATTTTGAGTCTTTCGTTGAGCTGCATGGCCATCGACTGACGACCGACCATCAATACATTCACTGTGTCTTGATGGAAGCGCAATTGAGCATCAGCCACCTGCATTCCCCTGACCAGTTCTTTGATGTCATCGGGTAGGGAGTTGAGGTCATACCGCTTCCCCTCAAAGGTGAGCACGGGGGCTTGTTGAGACTGGGAGGTAGGAGTCTGCACGGAGCGCGAAGCAAGCACGCCTCAACCCTAGCCGCGCAGCTTCAGGGCTCCATGTGAATCAACTGGCGCTGGCACAGATCTCGGTAGCGCCCCCCTTGGGCCATCAACCTGGCGTGGCTGCCTTGCTCCACGATGCGACCAGCCTCGAGCACCAGGATCCGATCAGCCCCCTGAACCGTGGAGAGCCGGTGGGCGATCACCACCACGGTGCGGCCACGCATCGCCTGCTCAAGGCCCTGTTGCACTGCCTCCTCTGCCTCTGCATCGAGGGCGCTGGTGGCCTCATCCAGCAGGAGCACGGCTGGATTGCCGAGCACGGCTCGGGCGATGGCCAAGCGCTGCAGCTGGCCGCCGGAAAAATTGGCGCCCCGCTCCTCCAGCCTGCTCTCGTAGCCATGGGGCAGGGCTTCAATGAATCCAGAAGCGTTCGCCAAGCGAGCAGCGGCACGGATGGCCTCCCTGCTGGTCGATCGACCAAAAGCGATGGCCTCAGCCACCGTGCCTGAAAACACACTGCTTTGCTGGGGCACCAGGGCCACCGCTTGGCGCAGGTCTCGAGCTCGCAACTCTGCCAAATCTTGTCCATCAAGGAGAACCCGCCCCTGCTGGGCGGTGTTGAAGCGCAACAACAACGAGAACAGCGTGCTCTTGCCTGCTCCTGAGGGACCCACCAAGGCCACCACCTCGCCGGGTCGCACCTGCAAATCGATGCCCTTCAACACGGGCTGATCCGGGTCGTAACCGAACCGCACACCCTCCAGCCTGAGCTCCCCACGCACCTGTGTCAGGGGCTTGGCACCAGGTTGGTCTGGAGGTTCCACCGGTTCACGCTCAATGGCCCTGAGACGGTTGAGGGAGGCCTGGCCCTGTTGAAGCTCGTTGTAGTTGGTGGTGAGATGGGAAATCGGATCAATCAGCATCAGCAGGGCGGCGATGAAGCTGGCGAAGCCCTGACCGCTGAGGCCACCAGCCTGGATCCGAGCGGCGCCGATCAACAACACGGCCAAAATGCCCGCAGCCTCGATGAAGCCCACCACAGGATGCTGGAGGGCCTGAAGTCGCAACGTGTCGTAGCGGGCCCGGCGGTGCAGATCCACCTCCGCATCAAAGCGTTGCTGCAGCCAGGGTTCCGCCGCGAAGGCTCGCACCAGGGGCAGTCCAGCAATGGCTTCTCCCAGCAGGGCAGCCACCTGGCTCACCTTGCTCTGGCTGCGCTCTGCGGCTGCCATCACGCGGGCTCCAAAGGCGCTGACCAGAAGAGCCACCAAAGGCGCCAGCAGGATCGTCGCCAGAGCCAAAGGCCAATCGATCCACACCATCAAGCCCAGCACGGCGACCAGCTGGAGCAGACAGGGGAGGCTGTCGTGGAGGGTTTTGTAGATCACCTCCCCGACCCGATCCGCATCCCCGGTGAGGCGGTAGGTAAGGTCGCCTGTGGAGAGGCTCTCCAGGGCGGAAAAATCCAGCCGTTGCAGACGGCTGAAGAGTTGGCGACGAAGGTCTTGGCTAACCTGAAGCGCTGGACCAGCCAGCAACACGTCCTGGCCGAACTGAGCCAATTTCTGAACAAGAAACAGCAGCATCGCCAGACCCACGCTGCGCAACACCGTGGGAAAGTCTCCCGCACCGATGGCCGGGATCAGGCGGCCAGCCAGGAGTGCCAACAAGGGGAAGGAGGCCACGGCCACAAGGGCACAGAAGGCACCGGCAAGCAGACGCCTGCGATGGGGCTTCAGCAGGGGCCAGAGTCTGCGAAAGCCAGCCAGCGAAGAGGGGCGCATGGGGGCACACTACGTGGAGGCAGGAACCGAATGCAGGACCCCAGAGCAGAGCGATCCACCATCCAGCTGGCCCAATTTTTGAAGGTTCAGGGCTTGGTGAGCACAGGCGGAGAAGCCAAAATCCTCATTCAAAGGGGGGATGTGCGCGTCAACGGGGCCATCGAGACCCGCCGCGCACGCCAATTGCAAGCAGGGGACCAAGTGAAACTGGGGGGCTGCCTGCGGGTGGTGCCCCCCATAGAGGAGCTGAGCTGAGGGAATGGCCCCGTGGCGGCTTAGCGTGGCATGCGTTTCGACGGGAGATGCCGCCGGTGCGTAAGGCTGTGATTGCTGGTAACTGGAAGATGCACATGACCTGTGCAGAGAGCCGAGCCTTTGCCCGTGCCTTCCTGCCCCTGATCGAACAGTTGCCTCAGGATCGGGAGGTGGTGCTCGCCCCACCCTTCACCGCCATCTCGACCCTGCATCAGGAGCTCCAGGGTTCGAAGGTGGCTCTGGCAGCACAAAATGTGCACTGGGAGGAGAAAGGTGCCTACACCGGCATGATCTCCGCTCCGATGCTCCTGGAGCACGGGGTGTCGCATGCGATCGTGGGACACAGTGAACCGCGCAAGTACTACAGCGAAACCGACGAACAGATCAACCTCAGGGCCCGCTCTGCCCAAGCCCATGGTCTGATTCCGATCCTCTGCGTTGGGGAGAGCCTGGATCAACGGGAAGCTCGCGAAACCGAACGGGTGATCCATCGGCAAGTGGAGCAGGGCCTCGAAGGCATCGACCCCCTGCGTTTGATCGTGGCCTATGAACCGATTTGGGCCATCGGGACCGGAAAGACTTGCGCCGCCGTGGAAGCCGATCGAATCTGTGCCTTGATCCGGGGGTGGGTGGGCCACCCCGACGTGATCGTGCAATACGGAGGATCGGTGAATGCATCCACCATTGACGAACTGATGGTCCAGCCGGACATCGACGGGGTGTTGGTGGGAGGTGCGTCCCTTGATCCAGTGGGTTTCGCCAGAATTGCCAGCTACCAGGTGCCCGTGACGGCCTGACCCGCACTCCGCCATCAAAAACAGCCACGGTTGCGACAGATTCCTTTTCTGATCTGATGTCCACTACCTTCCGATTTTACTAAGCCAAATCCCGATGCCCTACGAACCAGGATCTCCTGAGTGCCGCATCCTGATCTCCTGCAAGGCTCAGATCGAATCGATGCTGAATAATCTTGCCCGGATTGAAAACACAAGTCACATCCGTGACCAATTGGTGTCCGTTCACAACCAATTGGAAGGCCTCCACGAACTGCACAGGCGCCATCCCCTAGGCGTTTCCGCCGTCAGCGGGGGCTCCTGACCCTCGCTGGCCAGCCTCCAGGCCCCTGTTGGCTGGCCTGGGCCTCATCAATCCAGGCGAGAGAGCTTCTCCCACCCCTGACAGGCGGCATAGGCACCTGCCAACGTGGCGACCCGAACTTTCTTCATCGGCCGATCTGCTTTGCTCACCACGTAGCACCCACTGGTTTCACGGGTGATCACACAGCCGCTGACAGTGGCTTGAACAAAGCAAGGGTAGCTTCCCATGGTCCGTCTCGATCTGGATTCATGGTGAGCCCAAATTCTGCGGCTGAGAACTGTTTGCTCCCCCTGACAACACATTTTGTTGTACTTCACCTGTCCATGGGTGTTTCCCCAAGGCAATCTCCCGGTCGCAGCTTGAGTTGCTGCAGCAGCGCTGAACCGGCGGAAGGCCTGCGGCCCTCCAACTGAGCCTCACGCACCAGCAAGGCCCCCTCCCCTGTGGCGACGACCACACCAACCCCCTCCTCCAAGCTCAGCACCACCCCCGGGTTTGCTGACGCCCAGTGCCTGGCCCGGTGGGCAAGCTCTATCCCTTGCAGGCTGAGTCCCTCGGGGGGATGGTCCAGCAGGGGCTCTGTTGCCAAAACCTTGAGCCGGAGCCCCTGGTGATGGGTGTGGGCTCCCGGATAGAGCCCCATCACCTTGCGATGCAGCTGCATCGCCGAAGCGTGCCAATCGAGAAGCCCATCCTCCCGGGTGAGCAAGCGTGCGTGGGTGACACCTTCCTCGCTTTGCGGCTGAAGGCCGAGCCGGGCCCAACGTTCGACCTGGGGGCCCTCACCTGCAGCGGCGATGCTCGGCAACGCCTGCACAAGCAGATCGGCCGTTAGCGCCGCCATCCGGGCGGCCAGGTGATGCGCATTTTCCAGCAAACCGATCGCCAAACGACCCTCAAGCAAGACAGGGCCCGTATCCAATCCCTCCTCCATCGCCATGATGCCTACGCCGGTGCAAGCATCTCCCTCCAACAAGGCCCATTGAATGGGAGCAGCACCCCGCCAACGGGGCAACAGAGAGCCATGGCCGTTCCAGCAGCCGAGCGGCGGTTGATCCAACACAGCTTTGGGAAGGATCTGGCCGTAGGCCACCACGATCGAAGCCTCGCTCCCCAAGGTGGCCAAGTGGGCCTGCAGCTCAGGTTCTCGACGCAACCGTTCTGGCGTGAACACCGGCACGCCCAACTCCAGGGCCCGTTGCTTCACCGGTGAGGGGCTCAAACCACCGCCCCGACCGCGTCGTCTGTCCGGCTGGCTCACCACCCCCACCAGGGTGTGGCCGTGGTCCACCAAAGCCTGCAAACTTGGCACGGCGTAGGCAGGGGTGCCCCAGAAGAGGATCCGCATCAGGGAGAAGGGCGCAAGGGGAGGGGTCAGCCGTCGCCCGTGATCGTCAGCCCCTCCACCCACACCCAGGGGCACAAGCCAGAGGGGGTGACCTTGCTGGGACCCTCAAAGCCCATCAAACTCGTGAGCACCGCGCGTATGTCACCCGCCACTGTGGCGGCCTCAATCGAAACGGCCTCCCCATCCCTGATCAACCAACCGTCAAACGGCAAAGAGAAGGCCCCCTGACTGGCCTTGACGCCCGCGTGAAGGGCAGACAAGGAATCGATCACCACCAGATCGCCCGTGCCCGCCCTGCGGCCCGTGGGGGCAAAACGGTCGAGGCCCTCTTCTCCTGCCGCCACACCAGGCGTCGGGCCAATCTCAAACCAATCGGGGGACACAGACACCTTGGCTCCCATCCCGGCATGGCCTGTCGGGAGCACCCCGAAGGCTCGGGCCGTCGCTTCAGAGTGGAGGAAATGGCGCAACACGCCGCCTTCAATCAGCCGCAGGGGGGCCGTTGGGGTGCCTTCGCCGTCAAAGAGAGGCGATCCGATGTTGCCAGGGTGAAGAGCGTTATCGCTGATCGAAAGAAAGGGCACGGCCAAGGGCTGACCGAGGCTTTCTTTTTGACTCAGGCTGACACCGTCAAGCACGGCGCGGGCGTTGAACAAGCTGCTGAACGCCCCGATCAGATCCAAGAACGCCTCAGGAGAAAACACACACGTGTAGCGCCCCGTCGCAATGGGGGCATAGTCAAGGTGGGAGATCGTGCGCTGGGCAGCTTCTTCCACACAACCGTGCACGTCCAGATCCTCCAGGCCGTACGCCAGACGCACGGCTCCACTGCTGCGGGGCTTGCGCCCCGTCTCTTCAGCTCTGGCATAGAGATAGAGCGAGGCGGTGGAAAGCTGTTGGTGGCGAAGCGCTCCCTCGCTGTTGATGTAGACCCGTTCACTGCTGCGTTGGGCCAAGCCGTTGTAAGGAACAGTCGTGATGGCGGGATGGCTGGCCAGGAGATCCCGTTCCGCCTCCTTCAAGCGGGCCAGCAGATCCAAGATGGAGCAACTTTCTTTCAGGGGTTGCTGCAGCGGCTGCAGCGGGGCTTTCGCCAGCGGAGAGAAAGCAGGAACCTCATCAGGGTTGCCGAAGGCGCTGGCCTCTTTGGCACCTTCCAGTGCCCGCGCCAAACCCGCTTCGGAGAGATCGGAGGTGCTGGTGATGCCCACCAGTCCCTGATCGTTCCAGACCCGCACAGTGACAGCCCGCCGCTCTGCCCCCTTCATCTGTTTGGGCTCGCCCCGATCCACCTGCACGGAGGTGTCTGTGCTGCAGGACGCTCCCAGATCCCACTGCTGAAGACCTGCCTGAGCAGCCAGCCGATCTAGCTGGCCCTTCAGCTCGCCCCCATCCAACACGGCGGTGACGGACGGATTCATCGTCCACCCACCGTGATGGTGTCGACCCGGATGTGGGGCTGGCCGACAGTGACGAAAATGCTGCCACTCACGGATCCGCAGAAGCCAGCCGCGAGCTCGAGATCGTTGGCACACATGGAGATGCGCGGCAAAACCTCCTTGGCTTCGCCGATGAGCGTGGCTCCCTTGACGGGCCGTGTGAGCTGGCCCTGCTCAATGAGATAAGCCTCTTCTACAGCGAAATTGAATTGGCCCGTGGGCCCCACGCTGCCCCCCCCCATGGCTTTGCAGTACAGCCCCCGATCCACAGAGGCAATCAGGTCGTCTGGGGTGTGGGGGCCAGGTGCGATGTAGGTATTGCGCATGCGGCTAGCAGCAGCGAAAGAATAGCCTTGGCGCCTGCCGCTGCCGGTGCGTGGGTGGGAAGTGCGCATCTCACCGGCTCGATCACTGAGAAATCGCCTGAGGATGCCCTGCTCAATGAGAACAGTGCGCTGGGGCTCCATCCCCTCATCGTCCATCGAGAGGCTGCCGAAGGATCCCTCGCTGAGTCCCTCATCAATCGCCGTCACGGCTTGATGCGCAATGGACTGACCGATGCAATCAGCAAAGGGTGTGGTGCCCCTCTCTACCTGGGTGGTTTCGAGAAGGTGGCCGCAGGCCTCATGGAAAATCACCCCACCAAAACGATTGGCCAACACCACGGGATATTGGCCAGCCTCCACGTAGTCGGCATCAAGCATGGTGGCCGCGCTGCTGCAGAGGTCTTGGGCTGAGGCGTCAGGATCCCAATCGCGCAAATCCTCAGGCCGACCCTGGGTGCCATAACGACGACCCACACTGGCCCGATGGTCGCCGTCCGCAGCGAGCACATTGAGCCCCAGGGATTGATGGAGGCGAATGTCGCGGGAAAATGTGCCATCGCTGGCACAAACCAACACGTCCTGCCAATCCCTTGCGTAACTTCCGCGCCTGGATTGCAGGTGGCTGCCATGGCGCGCGAGGGCTGCTGTGCCCTCCAACAGGCGTGATGCGACCTCTTGGAGAGAAGGGGAGCCACCAAGCCAAGTGGCCTTGGCCACGGCATAGTCCTTGAGCGGGGGGAGCCCCTCAAAACCATCTGGGGAGTGGGGGCTTCGCAACAGGCCCAGCATGGCCAAAGCCTGGTCGAGGGCGGCCATCAGCCCAGAGGAACTCAGGTCGTTCGTGGAGACAAAGCCATCGTGGCGGCCAGAAAACACCCGCACTCCCGCACCCATGCCGAAGGAGGGGGACACATTGGTGATCAGATCCTGCTCGGCCAGAGCCCCGAGATGATCACTGCGCTCAAGAAACACCTCCACCAGATCTGCCCCGGCAGCCCGACCAGCGGCGAGAAGGGGCTCAAGCAGGCCACGCCAGGCGGGATCTTGAAACTCCACAGGCCAGCGAATGGGAATGGGTGAGCCCTGGGGCCCCGGGGGAAGAGAGGTGGAAGCGACCAATGGGCAGCAAATCGAAAGGACGGGAAGCCCCCATGGGCAGGGCGAGGAAAGAGAGGGGGCTTGGCTCAGCGCACCGCCGGTTGGAACTGCTCACTCCGCAGGGGAGACATCAAAAAGAGGCGAGACATTTGATAAGCGTTGCCAAGCCAGTAGGGGAGTTTGCGAAGCAGCCGCACCGGGGCTGGGCCAGCACCGGCCTCCACAGCTGAGAGGGCCTCGTTATTGCTCACCATGGACTCCAAACCCTCCCAGAACGCAGGGTGTTGCACATTCAGCACGACCGGAAACACCCGCGCGGAGGTTTCGTTGGTTTTGGTGATCACCGCCCGGTCGTAGCTGCGAGCATCAAGACCGAGAGCTTCATAAAACTCTTTGCGGGCCACATCACGCACATACATGGTGGCAAACACCGCCAAGAGGAAGAAGCGGCACCAAAGGCGGGATGTCCAACCAGTGACCGTGCTGGGCACGGCTTTCATCAAGGCATCAAAGAAATCCCCATGGCGATTTTCGTCTTGACACCAATTCTCAAAGAAATTGAAAATAGGGAAAATCTTGCTTTCAGGATGCTTCTGCAAATGGCGATAGATCATGATGTATCGCCAGTAACCAATTTTTTCAGAGAGATACGTCGCGTAAAAGATATGCGCAGGACTAAATTTTGTGTAGGCCTTATGAGCAGTCAAGAATCCAAGATCGAGCTGCAGGCCGAAATCAGCCATCGATTTGTTGAGGAAGCCAGCGTGGCGGGCTTCATCGCGGGCCATATGGGCAAAGCATTCCGCCAGGAGGGGATTTTTATCTTTAATTCTTCTGCTGAGCTCCTTGTAGAGCAAAAATCCAGAAAACTCTGAGGTGCAACTTTGCTCCAGAAATTCAACAAATACTTTGCGGGTTTGTGGATCTAGCTTATCGGCAGCCCCTTCAAATGCTTCATCTCTAACGAAATGATGACGATTGTAGTCCTTGCGGAATTCTTCGCAAATCGCTTGGAGTTCCTCCTCGTTGGGTCGGAGGTCCATGGCCGCCATCGCTTCAAAATCGGTGGTGTAGAAGCGAGGGGTGAGAATCGTATCTTTCACCGGCTCCTTGAAGGCTGGTGCTTCAGGGGTGCCGATGGCCTGGGGGGTGGCCGTCGCCGAAGGAGCTGACACAGGGGGAACCATCCCATCGGAGCGATCTGTGTGGGCATCGTAGGGGGCTTCCTGCCCAAGCGGCCCCCTCTGTAAAGGCCCCTTTCAATTCGGACCGAGCCACTTCTGACCATTGAGCCGCTGCACCAGGCGAGACACCAGCAGGGGCAAGCTCATTTTCTTCTCATCAATCAGAAACGACTCCAGCAGACTGGGTTGTGCTCCCGCCTCAGCCAGGGCAACCATTTTGGCGGCATCGAGGTTGGCCGCTGTGAAACACAGCCAAAACCTGCGGCCGCCCGGGAACAGCCCCTGCACCATCCAACAGTTCACCCCAACCACGGGCATGGGGCCTTCGAGAAAGCTGAGCTCCGGGGCCGAGCCCCCGTAGACCTGGCATTCCTTCACCAAGGCGGGCAGCAACTGCTGGGGGATGAACTCGGCGAAGGGTTTGTCTTCCACAGCCGGAGGCTTGGGCTTGGCGCCGGGCGCTGGTGCCCCCTCAGCCGAGGTTTGCGGGCCTGATGGACTGGGCTTCGCCCCTGCTGGCGCGGGGCTTTTTTCAGGCGAGGCTTTGGATTTGGGGCTTTCAGGGCGTTGGCTGTCCGTCACCGCTTTGGGGCTCCCGGCGTGGTGACGCAAACTTTAAGCAGGTTGCCTGGCCTTGCAGGAGCTTCTCCACCTGCTGGCTCACCAGTCGTCGGCGCCAGCCTCGGCCCCCCAATCCTCATCCACACCCACCGGCACAGGTTGCGACTCCCTTGTTGGGCCTGCCTGGGAGCGGCGGTGCAGGATGCGGAAAGGCACATCCACAGTGGGGGGGGGTTCTCCAGGGGAGCGCGGCGGGGCCACAGCCACCGCAGCGGGCTGCCAGGGAATGGGGCCAGGGGGCATCTCACGGGAATGGGCGGCCTCCCGTCGGGGGGGTGTGGATGAGGAAGCAGAGGTCTCCCAGCCTCCATCCACCTCGAATCCTGCCTGAGTCCATGGTCTGGAGGTTTGGCGGGTGAAGCGTCTGCGGGTTCTGGATCCAACCGCTTGGCCTTGGCGCAAGGCGAGGGCGGTGCCCGCCCCGCTGAGGGCCGCTCCCCCCACGGCGGCACCTCCCAACCAGAGCCCCAGGGGGGCCCTTGGCGTCACCCAGGTAAGCAGGCGAAACGACAGCGTTGGACCGGGATTGAGGGCGGCCACCAGAAGCACCGCCAACAGGGGTGACAGCAGGGGCAAAATCAAGAGACGGCGGGCACTCATGATTGCAGAGGCACTGGACCTTGCCAGCGGCGCAAGGACCCCAGCTCCAGGCCCAGGCTGTCAAAGATGCGAATCACCAGAAAATCCACCATCTCCTCCAGTGAGGAGGGTTGGTGATACCAGGCGGGCACCGGCGGAGCTATGCGAGCTCCTGCCTCGGCCAAGGTGGTGAGGTTGCGCAGATGGATGAGATTCCAAGGCAATTCCCGGGGAGCGATCACAAGGGGCCAGCCCTCCTTCAGGTGCACATCAGCAGCCCGCTCAATCAAATCCAGAGCCACGCCCGAGGCGATGCGTCCCACAGTTCCCATACTGGCGGGAAGGATCACCATGCCAGCCGTGCGATAGCTGCCACTCGCAATGGGGGCGGCCTGATCATTCCAGCGGTGGCATTGCAAATCCCCCCCTGTGCAGCCGGTTCGTGCCCGCCAGAACTCCTCCTGGGCCCTCGGCTCAGAGGGCACTTGCACCCCCAACTCCGCTCGCCAGACCCCAATCGCACCGCGACTGGTGACCACATCGACCCGCTTGCCCGCCTGGAGGAGCAGGGCCAGAGCCCGTTGGGCGAGAGGTTGGGCGGATGCTCCTGACATCGCCAGCACGATGGGAAGCGATGGCAAGGGGGATGTCATGCCGCTCAGATGGGGGGTTGCCCACCCTCGTCCTCGATTGGGCTGGCGTCCACCGCGGGCCCCTCGTCTGGCAACACCACCGAGAGGTCAATCTGGTGGCGCAACACATCCACCTTCTCAATCAACACTTGCACCGGGTCACCCACCATGAAGGTGCGGCGACCCTTGCGACCCACCAATTGATTCTGGCGGGAGCGGTATTCATACCAGTCGTCCTTCAGGGAGCTCACATGCACCAAGCCCTCCACCAGGGAGGGGGGAACTTCCACAAAGAAGCCATAGCTCTGCACGCCGCTGATCACGCCTTGGAGGATCTGGTCCACCAACGGCTCTGCGCACCGGGCCTGGGCGATGGCAAGGTGGTCTGCTTGGAAGTCAGCCAGTGCCTGGCGGCGCCCATTCAACCGCAGCAACAAGCCGTGGCGCAGGCTCTCTTCAAAGGGGGCCAGCTGGGTTGGGGTGAGCAAGGGCCAGTCGATGGCGCCATGCGAAACGTCGGAAGCCAGGTCCACGCTTATTTTGTGGCGCACCGTCGGGCGATCCTTGCCTTCCAGCAAAAGGGTCACCAGGACATGCTGGTTGAACAGGTCCGCGTAGTGGAGGCTGGGGCAGGTCCAGGGGGCGACGGCGATGGGATCTCCGGCCAACGCATTCGCACCGGCCTGATCGCTGAGCTGGGTGGTCTCCAGGCAGTCGGCGATTTGCTGCTGCCACACGCGACAACGATCGGTCTGGGCAAAAGCAGCGGCCAGCTCCGCCGCGCTGGCATTGCCATCGCTGCTCAGCTCAAGGGGGATCTCCAAGGCGAGCGCCGCTTTGGCCACCTCATTGATCCCGGTGGGGTCGGGTGGGGGATTGATGGCAAAAATGCCAGGCAACCCCAAGGCCGCCAGGTGATGGCCCAGGGCGCGATGGGCCACCAAAATCGATTCGCGAAGCAGTGCCGCCGGGTGAGCATCCGGCAAGCGCACCCACCAGCCCGCTCGACCGGCATCCGGCCCCGGGCGGCCCCCATCCCCCAGGGGCTCCAGAGGCGGGGTTGGCACATCCAGCTCAATGGACCCCGCCGCGAGGCGCCGCTGCCGCAGCAGAGCCACCACCTCCAACAGCTGATCCAGGAGGTCGAGATGTCCCTTGTGGTTTTTGAGCGCAGCCGGCAGGGTGCGGGCCTTGGGCTTCCGCTGCGCCAGAGCTTCCAAGGCAGCCTGATCGACCGTGGCCAGAGGACGCACCCGACTCAATTGAAAGCGGTAGTGCTCCAGTTCACCCTCAGGGCCCAGATCGAGTGCCACGGAAAGGGCATCCTGCTCCAGCCCTGAAGAAAAGGTCGAGGCCTTCACCAACCCCGATGGCAGCAGGGCGCGCCAACGCTTGCCCAGCGGCACGGCCTCCCCTTGGTCGCGAATCCAAGCATCCGCCGTGGTGCCCAGGCCCAGGCGCTCCGCAACGGACGGCGCATGGACCCAGAGGCGCCATCCTCCCTCTCTCACCTCCAGGGAAAGCGCCGGCAGGGTGGGGGCATCGGCGGCCAACCAAGGTTGCACCAGCAGGGTGGGGAGGCTGGTGAGGTCTTGGCGCCCCTTCTCAACAGGAGACTTGAGCGTCACCCTGGGTGGGGCCCCACCGTCTTGCAGTTGGTGTTTCACCAGCAACAATTCCAGATCGGCGTCGTCCCCCCCGCTCACGGGCAAACTGCGCACCACGTGGCCTTCCGGCGCAATTTGGGCGACCGGGAAGCGGTCGACCTGCACCTCCACCACGTGGGTGTCGCGCTGCTCAAGATGGCCGGCGTCCGCCTCGGGCAAAGCCACAGCCGTGAGCAGCCGATCATCAAGGGGCAATGCCACCAAGCGATCACCCTGGCGCTCCACGTGACCGAGCATGCGGGTGGTGTGGCGCTGCAGGATGCACTGAACGCTCCCCTCCGGAGAGCGACGCCTGCCACCGTCCCGGGTGATCTTGACCAACACGCGGTCGCCATTCCAGGCGTGGTTGAGATGGTGGTCGCGGATGTAAATGTCTTCGCCGTCGTCATCCCGCAAAGCAAAGCAAAAGCCCTTGCTGGAACAGCGCAAGCGGGCTGCAATCAGATCTGGGGACTCCAGGCGACGCACGCCTTCCTCTGCCGTCTCCACCAATGCCAGGCGCTCGAGAGCCTCCAAACCGATGCGCAGTTTCTCCTGCTCCTCAGCAGCGCTGATCCCGAGGGCCTTCTCGAGGTGGGCTGGGGGGAGGCTCTCGTCGGTGGAGAGCTGGTCAAGCAGGTCAGCGACCGTGAACTTCATCATCAAGGGATACGGGAGGGGTCTGGGCGTGGAGAGCGCGGGACTCAGCTGCCGAAGAGGCAAGCCCCGGGGAGAGAAAACGCAACCAGCCAGGACTTGATGGGGACTTTAGGAACTCGGAGGAACCTCCTCCGCTTTCGCCGCAACAGGAGCCTGTTCGTCAGGCTGACGAGAGCGCAAAATCAATCGCAAGCCAAGCAATAAAAAGCCAGCCGCAGCCGCCAGCTGCAGCCAATCTGTGGGGATCACGCTGGTGAGCGTTCCCCCCGCCGCCGATCCCAAAAGGCTGGCCAACACCAGGGCCAGAGCACTTCCGGCAAATACCGCACCAGGACGGCTGGAGGTGCCACTGATGCTGACGATGGCGAGCTGGGTTTTGTCCCCCAGCTCGGCAAGAAAAACGGTGGCGAAGGTGGAAGCGAGCAGGGCGAGCATGGAGGGAGCTCTTCAGAGGAGAGGCGCCGGTGGGGGCGCCAGGTGGAGCACGGCCTGGCGGCCGAGCCAGAGGCCCAGGCCCACCATCAACAACCCCGCCGCGCGCTCCAGTTGCTGCGGTGCCATCACGGAGGACAACCAGCGGCCCAGGAGAACCCCGACCAGGCTGGAGCAAATCAAAGCGAGGGACGCCCCGAGAAACACCACCACGGGGCGACCCGATTCGGCCGCCAGCAACAGGGCCGCCAGCTGGGTCTTGTCACCAAGCTCGGCGAGAAACACCGTGCCGGCGGTGCTGAAAAACACCTTCAGCCAGCCGGAGGCCCCATCCGCCGAAGGGCTGGCGGATGGGCCGGCTGGAGGGGCTGAGGAGGATTGGGGTGGGGGGTCAGGAGTGGTCATGGCTGGCGCAGCGCTCGAAGAAAGCGCCGCATCACCTTGCCACGGCCACCGGTCTCGCTGCGGATTTGCTGGCGGCAGAAGGAGATCGCCAGCCGATCGGCCGCTTCGCCATGGGCATTGAGCATCGTCAAGATGGTGCTCACCCGACAGAAGTCAGGTCGGCTTGCGTAGATGCGGCAGCGCTGCCCGCCGGTGTCGTAGTGGATGCACCAGCCGTCTTCACCCACCATCGCCAGGTAGGTCTGGCGTTGTGCGTCATCGAGCATCTCCAGGGCTTCGGGCCTCAGATCAGGGTCAAGCCGACAACAGGCGCCACACCCCTGGATGCATCGCCAACGCAGGGGGAACTCGCTCATCTCTCTCTCCACAGGGGCTCTCCACAGGGTCTACGCAGGCTCGCCGTGAGGCTGTGACAAGGCATCACAGTGGAGTCCAGTCTGAGGCAGCGAAGGCCAAGCAGGCCCTACGCTCTCAGCTTCACGCCATCCGCCTGCGAGATCACAAGCATGGGCATCGACATTCACCTGATTGCCAACTTCGCAGCCCTGGCGCTGATCACCCTGGCAGGGCCCGCCGTGATCTTCATCCTCTTCTACCGCCGCGGCGCCCTCTAAGCGCTTCACCCCCCAAGGCCCAGGGCCATCACGGCCTCTAGCAGCAGGGCACGCACGTAGGGGTGCTCACCTTTGATCTGGGGGTGGGCCTGGGAGCCTTCCCACATCAGCGGGGAGCAGATCTCTTGGCCAGCGGCATTCCTGATCACCAAACCCTTCTCCCTCAGGACGCATCGGTAGGGGCGGTCTCCCCTCAGGAGAACCACTCCCTCCTCTCCCTGAGGGCTTGGCCTTAGAGCCAACAGATCAACAAGGAGACGCTGCCGCCCCTGCCAGGCATCCTGCCGGAGCCGGTAGGCCACATCCACCATGGCAGGGATGGTTTCCGCTCCCTCCCAGCGCCAAGCCATGGCTTGAATCTTGGCCTCTCCCTGGCTGAGGGTGAGCTGGAGATGGCCTCCTCGCAAAATTTTTTGCTGCTCCACCCGACAACCGACGCTCCAAAACACGGGCATCGGGTGGGCCACGCCAAACGGACCAAGCTTCTGCAGCGCCTTCCAAAACGCTCCGTCGATCCTCTCCAGCCGCAGAAGCGCCTCCGGTTCCACCATCACGCCCTCCGGATGGCCAGCAAGCCAAACCTCTGCCAGGTCTTCCAAACGCTCCTGGAGCTCGGCGAGATTGGTGGCTGCCACCGTGAAACCGCCGGCCGCGGCATGGCCGCCGAAGCGTTCCAGCAGAGGGGCGCAGGCGGCCAGGGCCTGATCCACCGCAAACCCCCGCGGGGCCCTGACGGAAGCCCGCAGGCGCCCATTCCCCTCCCCCCCGAGCAGCGCCACAGGACGGCCCAAGCGCTCCACCAGGCGGGCGGCAACGATTCCGATGACCCCATGGTGCCAATGGGACTGCGCCAACACCACAAAAGCCGGGCAGCGCGGCCCATCAGACTCCAACAGGGCCAAAGCCTCAGCCTCCAGAGCTTGACAAAGCTCGCGTCGCTCCCGATTCAAGGCATCACACTGGCGGGCCAGCTCCAGGGCCCGATCTCGATCGCGGGTGGTGAGCAGCTCCACAACCAGCAGGGGATCACCGAGCCTTCCCACCGCATTGATGCGAGGAGCGAGCTGAAAGCCCACCGCTTCGGCATCGACGGGGGCATCCTCCAACCCAGCCAGCTGGATCAGAGCCCGCAAGCCGGCCAAGCGCGGACGCGACAAGCGCGGCAAACCCTGGCGCAACCAGCGGCGATTCACACCATGCAGCGGAGCCATATCGGCGATCGTGCCGATGCAAAACAGCTCCAGGGCCACCTCCAGGCCCTCCTGGCTGGCCATCCGTTGGGCCAGCGCCATGGCCAAGACATAGGCCAGGCCCACCCCTGCCAAACCCCGGTAGGGGGATCCAGAAGGTGTGACGGATGGATGGAGAAGCGCCAGGCAGCGGGGAGGGACTTCAGGAAGGGTGTGGTGATCGGTGAGGATCATGTCCAGCCCCAGGGTGGCAGCCCGCTCGAGGGCTTCATGGGCACTCACGCCGTTGTCGACGGTGATCAGAAGGCTGATGCCTTCAGCGGCGAGGCGCTCCACCATGGAGCGATTCAAGCCATAGCCCTCCTCCTGCCGGCTGGGAATGGCGGGCTGGGGATGGCCGCCCAGCCTCTCCAACAGGCCCGTCAGCAGGGCGGTGCTGGTCATGCCATCGGCGTCGTAGTCCCCGCAAATCGCCACGTCCTCTCCCCGCTGAGCGGCCCGCACGAGACGGGCCACCGCTTTCTCCAGATCGGGAAAATGGCTGAAGGGATCTGGGGGTTCCGGCGGATCGAGCAGGCTGGCGAGAGCTGTTGGGTCTGCCAGACCCCGTCGAGCCATGACGGCCCAGAGTTCTGGAGGCAAGTCAAGGAAGTGCTCCTCGCCGCCGTCCCGTGTTGGCAGAGGCGAGGGAAGCCTCCAGGCAGTGAGGGGCACGTCGGCGCGGGGTGCGACAAGATTTCGTCATTGTGGGGGGGCCATGGCGCGTGCGCATCCCCTGAAAGAGCTCCCACTCCAAGGCGAGAGGGCTTTCGGTCAACATTGGTGGCAAACCTGGGAGACAACGGCTCTCAGTGATCGCTTTGGCACATCACCTGTGGAATTGAACGCACTGCTGTGGGACGTGGATGGAACCCTCGCTGAAACCGAATTTCATGGGCACCGCCTCGCCTTCAACCAGGCCTTTGCTGATGCCGATCTGCCCTGGCGATGGGATGAGCGCACCTATCGCCAGTTGCTGGCGGTGAGCGGAGGCCGGGAGCGCATCCGCGCCTTTGTCGAACAACTGCCTGAGCCCTCCATCTCCGAGTTTCAGGTGGAATCCCTGATGGCCGCCAAGCAAAAGGCCTATGCGCACCTGGCTCGCACCGGCTGCCTCCCCCTGCAGCCAGGGGTGAAACGCCTGGTTCTGGAGGCGGCCGCCCATGGCGTCTGTCAGGCCCTTGTCACCACGAGTTCCCGATCCGCCGTGGCCGCCTTGCTGGAGGGCCATGGTCCTGAGCTGGCCCGATGCTTTGAGTTTTGGATTTGTGGCGAGGATGTGGAGGCGAAAAAACCCAACCCTGAAGGGTATGAGCAAGCGCTGAGACGGCTGCAACTGCCCGCCAGCCAGGTCCTGGCCTTGGAAGATTCCCCCCAGGGCCTGGCTGCCGCCATGGATGCAGGGTTGGCTTGTTTGCTCACCCTTGGCGAACCTCCCGGTTCCAGCGAACCGCGATGGTGGCAGCGAGCAACAGCCTCACTCACGCATTTGGGAGAGGAAGGGGATCCAACCCGAGTGGTGCACGGCCCACCTTGTGAGCAGGCTGAGGTGACGTTCTCCTGGCTATCCAGGCTCCTGGAGGAAGCATGAGCGGACCCTTGCAACGAACGCGACTTGAGCAGGTTCAACAACGCTGGGCTCAGGTGATCGTTGCCCAGATTGGGAGGCGCTGGGCGACGGCCAGCGCTGCCTTTCTGGCCCTGCTCGGCGGAATTTTTTTCGGAGAAAACCTCTCTTCCGTGCTCCTGTGGAAGGTCACCGGAGGCCGCCCCATGGTGGTACTGGGGATGGTGATCACCCATGAGGTTGTGGTGAGAATCCGCACGCGTGCCGTTTCCGACCTTCCCTCCCTGGGCTGGGTGATCGCCGACAACCTGCGGATTGGCGTGGTGTTTGCCTTGGTGCTGGAGGCCTTCAAGCTGGGGAGCTGAAGCTGCCTGAGGGGAATCAGCGGGCCGAGAGACGGAGAATCAGGTCTCCTCGTCCCCCGTTGCAGGCACGGGATATTCGAATCCTCGGGCCTTCCCGCTGAGGACAGCCTTGCCAATCGACAGAGCCTTTTGGGCCGCATCGCCAGCCTTGGCCTTCCAGCGAGCGTGGCGCTGGTTGCGCTTGCCTTTCGAGGTTTTCTTCTTAGGAACAGCCATGGCTCCACCGCCTTGCCAAACGCTGATCTTCCTTTGCCAAGCGGCCTTCCGTCAAATCGCTAGCATCAGCCTCACACGACTTGCGCAGTGGATCGTCAGCCGCCTCCCCTTCGAGCCTTGATTCCAGCACCCTGGCTCATGGCGAGCGCTCCCCTTGCCCAACGCCTCGACGCGCCCAACAGACCCGGGTCGCCCACGCCTGGGGCCTCTCCCAGCGCCAAAGAGCAAGCTCCCCTGCCAGCCAAGGAAGGCAACAAGCCAGGCTCCACCAACGCCAGTCCCGCCCCGGCGGAGGGTTTCAGCCTGAGGGGAATGCGCCCCACCCCTCCCTCCTACAGCCAGCTTCTCAATGACATGAGGGGGGGGGCAGTGCGGGAGATCCTCCTTTCACCCCGGCAGCGGGTGGCCACCGTCACCTACAAAAACGGCCGCACGGCCGAGGTGGCCCTGTTCAACGACAATCAGTATTTGTTGCGCACGGCGGAGCAACACCGTGTTCCCCTCTCCGTGCGGGATGAGCGCCAGGAGGAAGCCATGGCTGGCCTGGTTGGCAATCTCCTTCTGGCGTTTCTCCTACTGGGAGCCCTGGCGCTGTTGATTCGCCGGTCCAGCCAGGTGGCGAACAAAACCCTCGGGTTTGGCCGCAGTCAGCCCCGTGTGCAGCCTGAAGGCGGTGTGTCCGTGCGCTTTGAGGATGTGGCGGGCATCGCCGAAGCCAAAGAGGAGCTGCAGGAGGTCGTGACGTTCCTGAAATCTCCAGAGCGCTTCACCTCCATCGGCGCCAAGATTCCAAAAGGAGTCTTGCTTGTGGGGCCTCCAGGCACCGGCAAAACCCTTTTGGCACGAGCCATTGCTGGCGAAGCCGGCGTGCCTTTCTTCTCGATGGCGGCTTCGGAATTTGTTGAACTCTTCGTGGGGGTCGGGGCCAGTCGCGTGCGCGACCTGTTTCGCAAGGCAAAAGCCAAGGCCC
This sequence comes from Cyanobium sp., assembly GCA_046081785.1. GTDB lineage: Bacteria > Cyanobacteriota > Cyanobacteriia > PCC-6307 > Cyanobiaceae > Cyanobium. The sequence goes on along the minus strand of JBJTWN010000193.1, from coordinate 38,813 downwards.
CTTGCATCATTTTCATCGATGAAATCGATGCGGTTGGTCGTCAGCGGGGAGCCGGCATTGGCGGGGGGAATGATGAGCGCGAGCAAACCCTCAACCAACTCCTTACGGAGATGGATGGGTTCGAAGACAACTCGGGCGTGATTCTTCTCGCAGCCACCAACCGGCCAGATGTTTTGGATGCGGCCCTGATGCGCCCTGGCCGGTTCGACCGCAGGATCGTTGTCGACCTTCCCGATCGCAAAGGCCGCGAAGCGATCCTCTCCGTGCACGCGCGAACACGACCTCTCGACGAAACAGTCTCCCTGGCGGACTGGGCGGCCCGTACCCCTGGATTCTCCGGAGCCGATCTCTCCAACCTGCTCAACGAAGCCGCCATCCTCACGGCGCGGCGCCAGGAAAGCCGCATTGATGATCGAGCCATCAGCGATGCGCTCGAGCGCATCACCATGGGTCTCACGGCGGCTCCCCTACAAGACAGCGCCAAAAAGCGCCTGATTGCTTACCACGAGATCGGCCACGCGCTCCTCTCCTGTCTGGTGCCCCACGCCGACAAGCTGGACAAGGTGACCCTGCTGCCAAGGGCAGGCGGGGTTGGGGGATTTGCCCGCACCATGCCCAATGAGGACATTCTCGATTCAGGGCTGATCAGTCGGGCCTATTTGCTGGCCAGAATGGTGGTGGCACTGGGGGGCAGGGCAGCGGAACTGGTGGTGTTTGGCCCCAGCGAGGTGACCCAAGGGGCCTCCAGTGATCTGCAAATGGTGAGCCGGATCAGCCGTGAAATGGTCACCCGCTATGGCTTCTCCAACCTTGGCCCGGTGGCCCTGGAAGGAGATGGGGCAGAGGTGTTTCTAGGTCGGGATTGGATCCGGGCCGAACCCCACTACTCCCAGGACACAGGCAACAGGATCGACACGGTGGTGCGCAGCCTTGCCAAACAGTCTCTGGCAACAGCCATCTCGCTCTTGGAACCCAGGCGTGAGCTCATGGATCGTCTGGTGGAGCGGCTCATCCAGGAGGAAACCATCGATGGGGACAGTTTTCGTCAGGAGGTGGAAGCCTGGCAGAAGCAGCATCCAGAGGTGCCGTCTCTACCAAACGCCCTCCTGAATGCCACTCCAAATGAAGCCTCAATCCCGGCTTGTTAACCCCCCGGAAAATCGGATATCCAGGCTTCTCAAGTAGGTGTGCAGGCCCGCATCCTGAATGGGCAACAGCCGGGCGGCCTCAACAGAGTTGTTCACATGGGCATGCCACTGTCCCGGGGGAGTGATGAACACCCCCCCGCTCTCCCAATCGATCCGAGTGGGGTTGCGGATCTCGCCAGCCGCGTCAAGCTCGGAACCCACCAGCGTGTAACAGCCGGGCGAGCAAGCCACGATGAGATCAATGGCCACGGATTGGTGGCGATGGGGAGCCTGAACAGCCCCGGGGGGCACGACGCCGAGCATGGCCCAGAGCGTGTGGGTCACGGTTCGTGTGGCGGGTAGATCCGCATGGGCCAGCAACACGCTCAAGCGATTGCTGCGCGCAGCCGAGGGATCGGCCTGGAGCTGATTGAGGTCCTGATCCAGGCGATCGGCACTGAAATAGCAAGGGGAGAACCGACGACCCACGGGACTCACCCCCAAATAACGCAGCAAAGGAGCGTCATGGACCCAATAAAGAAGGCTGGGCTGATGAGCACTCAACTCAGGGCAGAGCCCATGGGGCAAAACAAACACATCGCCCTCAGCCCACTCCAGGGGCACGGCCCAAGGGTCGCTTTGGCCGGGGAAGGCCAACCTTCCCCGGCCGCTGCACACGTAAAACAATGAGCTCGTGGCGAGCGCCTGCGGGCTCAGGGGATCGCCAGGACACACCTGCAGAAAATGGGCGGCCAAGCCGGGGCTTGTTGCGGGGCCGTCACAGCCGAGGGCAGCGCTCAAATCCAGCGGCACGATCCGAGAGGAGGCCCCCTCCCACGCCGGTGCAATCCACTTCTGGTGAGGAATGGGGTCGGTCAGGCCCGGTCGGATCGGGTTGGCAGCCTGGCGATAGTCGTAGATCAGGGCCTGGTCCTGCCAATTGGCAGCAGGCGTGGATTCGGCATCCCCAGGACGGAGGCCCTGGGGGAAAGGGGAGATGGCCATGCCTTAACCCATCTGAGTGGCTGGAGGCTAGACCCAATGGCCAGCCCCTGCCGCACTCACCTGCTACCAGATTTGTTCAACCACCTGCCACGGCTGGCACGATGCTCACCTCGTCGCCAGGGTCAAGCGCGGTGGCTTCATTGTCGAGGAAACGAATATCTTCGCTGTTCACATAAAAATTCAGAAAGCGGCGAATTTGCCCCTTTTCATCACAGAGCCTTGGGCGAATTCCAGGAAACATGGCTTCGAGAGTATCAATCAGTGCGGCCACACTGGTCGCTTCAACACTGACGCTGGGCTGCTCACCCGTGTATTTCTGCAGTGGGGTGGGAATAAGAACCTGAACGGGCATGGATGGAAGAAGAAAATCAGAAATGTGAAACGCCCACGGGATGGGTCGCTCAGCCTGCCGCGCAGGACGGTGGCTGATCGGCTTGGGCCTGATCCCAGGCTGTGCGGAAACTCGCCAGCTGGGCTTCGATCGTGTAGGGCTGACCGATGACATCAGCCACGGCTTCGGTGGTTTTAAGACCATTGCCCGTGATGTAAGCCACAGTGGTTTCCTCGGGATGAATCTTGCCTTGCTCCGCCAGCTTTTTGAGCACTGCAATTGTGGTGCCACCAGCCGTTTCGGTAAACACACCCTCCGTTTCAGCCAGCAACTTGATGCCCTCGACGATCTCGGCATCTGACACCGCGGCAATGCTGCCACCGGTGCGGCGGGCGATGTCGATGGCGTAGGGGCCATCGGCGGGATTGCCAATGGCAATCGACTTGGCGATGGTCTGGGGTTTGACCGGCTTGATGAAATCTCTGCCTTCCTGAAAAGCCTGGGCAATGGGGGAACATCCCTCAGCTTGGGCGCCACTGAAGCGGACGGGCTTGTCTTCAATCAGACCCACTTGGACAAATTCCTTGAATCCCTTGAAGATCTTTGTGAAGAGGGAGCCAGAAGCCAGGGGGGCAATGATGTGATCTGGAAGCTGCCAACCCAATTGCTCAATCACCTCATAACCGAGTGTTTTAGAGCCCTCAGAATAATATGGGCGAAGATTAATATTGACAAATCCCCAACCATAAGTGTTGGCCACTTCAGAGCAGAGGCGATTTACTTGGTCGTAGTTTCCCTTCACAGCCATCAAGGTGGGGTTATAGATCAAGGTGCCCAACACCTTCCCAGATTCCAAATCAGAAGGAATAAACACACAGCAGTCAAGACCAGCATGGGCAGCGATCGCAGCCGTTGAATTGGCAAGATTTCCGGTGCTCGCGCAGCTGACAGTTGTAAATCCGAGCTCTCTCGCACGGCTTAAAGCCACGGACACGACCCGGTCTTTGAAGGACAACGTCGGCATATTGACGCCATCATTCTTGATGTAAAGGCTCTTCAATCCCAAAAACTTTGCCAGCCGGTTGGCCCTCAGCAGAGGGGTGAAACCGGTGCCCACATCGATCGGATCGGCAGCAACAGGCAAAAACTCCCGATAGCGCCAGATGGACGTGGGTCCAGCTTCAATCGTGGCACGACTGACGCGGGAGCGGATGATGTCGTAGTCGTAGACCACCTCCAAGGGCCCAAAACACACGTCCTCACAGACATGCCTGGCCCCCAGGTCGTAAAGCTGACCACACTCTTTGCAGCGAAGGCCCGTAAACGTGGGCCCACCGAGGGTGGTGGGAGACAAGCTAATGGTCACGTCAAAGCCATGGTCTGATACGAAGTTAACAGCTGCGACGCCAAAGACAATTTATCCCGACCCTAGAGATCGGGATTCTTTGCTGAGAAGCTCTGCCCTGTGGAAAGCCCAGCCGGCTGCCTACGCTCCAGAGGTGGCAAACCCTCTCCTCCCCAAACTCCCCAGCCGTTCCCTCCTGCTCCTGGCGCTCCTCGCCCTGGCCCTGGTGGCAGGGGCAGGCATCCTTGGCCGCCTGGTGGTTGAGTGGAAGTGGTTTGGCCAATTTGGCTTCCAATCGGTGCTGCTGCGCCGCTGGGTTTGCCAACTGCTCGTGTTTGTCGGGGTGCTCGGCATCGGCTCAGTGTTGCAGCTCAATCAGTTGCAACGCTGTTGGCGTCTTCGCCGGAGCAGCGCCTCCAAAGTGCTTCCGCCCCAGCCCATCTTCAGCCTGAAGAGTCGTGAGCTTGTGCTCACTCTGATCGGCCTGATGGTTCTCTTGAGCGGCGGGCTGGGATACCTGCTCATCCAGGCCAGGGGGCTCATCGCTGCACCCTTTAGCGGAGACGTGATCACTGGCTTTTCCGTGGTGCGAGATCTGGCCCACCCGGCCCTGATCCTGCTGATGGCCGTGTTGATCCCACCGCTGCTGATCTGGCCGCTGAACAGCTTGCGCGTCGTGCTCACGGCGGCCCTGGCCGCCTCCGCCACGGCCATGGCCCGGGGTTGGGGTCTCTGGCTGCCTGCCCTGCTGGCCACCCCCTTCGGCGAGGGAGACCCGATCACTGGATTGGATCTGTCGTTCACTGTGCTGCGCCTGCCGGCCATCCATCTGTTTCTGAGCGTGGCGATTGCCCAGATCGCCGTGGGCTTGGCGGCGTGTCTGCTCTTGACGTTGAGCGAGGGCACAACGCTCTCCGATCTCAGCTTTGGCGGTCTCTCGCGCCAGCAACAGCAGGTGTTGCAACCCCAGCTGGCCGTGTTGGCCCTTTCGGCTGCGGCGAGCACGGCCCTCGCCCCTTTCGACCTCATGGTGGAAGGGAGCGGTGTCGCCGCAGGTGCCGGTTGGGTGGATCTGCATGTGCGTCTTCCCCTGCGCCTGATCCTGGCTCTCTTGCTCTTTCTCACAGCGGCGGGGCTTCTGGTGCCTGTGCAAGAGGGCTTGTTGCGCCGGGGAGTGTTGATCCCTCTCTCGATCACCAGCCTCAGCCTGCCCCTCAGTGAGTGGGTGTTGGCACCACTGGCCCAACGGTTCCTGGTTCAACCCCGTGAGTTGACCCTGGAAACGCCTTTTTTGGCGCGGAGCATCCAGGCCACCCGCAAAGCTTTCGGCCTGGAACGGGTGCGCACGCTCACCCTGGAACCCCGTCAGACCGTCAGTGCGGCCGATCTGGCCTCCGCCCCTGGCACCCTGGACAACATCCGGCTTTGGGACAGCCAACCCCTGATTGCCGCAAATCGCCAGCTCCAGCAACTCAGGCTGTACTACGCCTTCACTTCAGCGGCCGTTGATCGCTACCCCCTGCAAGGCCTCTCACCCAGGGACACCAGCCAACAGGTGCTCATCGCGGCCAGGGAACTGGATAGCCAGGCCCTGCCAAAGGGATCTCGCACCTGGCTGAACAAGCATTTGGTCTTCACCCATGGCCATGGCTTCACGGTTTCCCCGGTCAATGCCGCAGGCCCAGATGGGCTGCCATTGTTTTTCGTAAAGGATTTGGGCCGTAGCGCCAGGGTGCAGGGCATCCCGCAACTCGGCATCAGCGATGCCGAGGCCCGCCAAGCTCTGCCCATCGGCCGTCCCAGTCTCTATTTCTCTTCCGGTCCAGCTCCGTATGCCATCGCCCCCACGCAAGTGAAGGAGTTTTCCTATCCCGAGGGCGACTTGAATGTTTATACCCATTACGACGGCAGCGTAGGGATTTCGCTGGCCAAGACTTGGCAAAAACTTGCCGCTGCGATTTATCTGCAGGAACCAAGAATCCTCTTCACCGGAGCGATCACCCCCCGCTCGCTGTTGCTGCTGCGCAGGCAGGTGAACAACAGACTTGAGGCCCTGGCCCCCTTCTTGAGTTTCGAGAGCAAGCCTTATTTAGTGACAGCGCGCGTATCAGGAGGCAACGGCTATCGACCAGAACAACATCAATACTGGCTTTTGGATGGCTTCACAAAAAGCCGCTTCTATCCATACAGCGATCCCAACCCTCAAGGTCTTCGCTATTTTCGAAACCCGATCAAGGCGGTTGTGGATGCCCACGATGGCAGGCTTTGGTTTTATGTGAGTGACAGGGAAGATCCCCTGTTAAAAACCTGGATCAAGGCTTTTCCAGAGCTGTTTCAGCCCATTGAGGCGATGCCCAAAGCCCTCCAGCAACACATCAGGGTGCCCCAGGGCCAATTTGATATCCAATCAGAAAGACTTTTACGTTATCACGTCACAGATGTTCGCACATTTTATAACGGAGATGACGTTTGGAGTGTGCCCCTGGAGATCTATGGCAACACCACAACCCCCGTGCAGCCCTACTACGTCACGATGGAGCTTCCAGGGGAAGATCGCTCAGAGTTTGTGATGTTGCTTCCCTTCACCCCTCTCAAACGCACAAACCTTGTTGGTTGGCTGGCCGCCCGAAACGACCCCCCCAACTATGGGGAGCTTCTGCTGGTGCGATTCCCGCAGCAACGCCTTTTGCTTGGTCCTCAGCAGATCTCGGCTCTCACAGATCAAGATCCTGTGATCAGCCTTCAATTTGGACTCTGGAACCGTATGGGCTCGCGCCTGTTTCGAGGCAACATGCTTGTGCTACCCATCGGCAAGGGGTTGCTTTATGTTGAACCCATCTACTTGCAATCCAAAACAAATAATTTACCCACCCTCGTCCGTGTCGTCGTCTCCGACGGCCGCAAGTTTGTGATGGAGAGAGATCTGCGAACGGCCCTCGACAAACTGGTGGGACCTGCTGCAGATGATCGAGCAGCCACCGACAAGCTGATGCAGATGCAACAAAGCCAATCCAGCCCCTTGCCCTAAGCACAAAAAAATGGCCCCCCGTAGGGGAGCCAAGGCCTTAAAGGCGATTGCCAACCAGACTAAAGGCCTAGACAGCCACGGCTGTTTTGGGATCCAGCGCACCCTTGGCGTAGAGGGCAGCGTAGTAATTGATGTCGCGCTGCTTGATCTTGCTGGCATTACCAGCGCACCAGAACTGCTGATAACGATCCAGGCACACCTTCTTCATATAGGCGCGAGCTGGCTTATTGAAGTGGCGTGGGTCGAAATTAGCAGGATCCTTAAAGGCTGCCTCCCGAACCGCAGCGGTGAAAGCCAGGCGGTTGTCGGTGTCGATATTCACCTTGCGCACCCCGTTGCGGATGCCTTCTTGGATCTCCTCCACGGGGACACCATAGGTCTCGGGAATGGCCCCTCCGTACTGATTGATCATGTCCAGCCACTCTTGAGGAACGGAGGAGGAACCGTGCATCACCAGGTGAGTGTTGGGGATGGCCTTGTGGATCTCGGCGATGCGGCTGATGGCCAACACTTCGCCCGTGGGCTTGCGGGTGAATTTGTAGGCGCCGTGGCTGGTGCCAATGGCGATGGCCAGGGCATCAACCTTGGTCTTGGCCACAAAGTCGGCTGCTTCGTTGGGGTCGGTGAGCAGCTGGCTGTGGTCGAGCTTGCCTTCAAAACCGTGGCCATCCTCGGCATCGCCCATGCCGGTTTCCAGGGAACCCAAGCAGCCCAGTTCACCCTCCACGCTCACACCCACGGAATGGGCGACATCGACGACGTCCTTGGTGACGCGCACGTTGTACTCGTAGGAGGCAGGGGTTTTGGCGTCGGCCTCGAGCGAGCCATCCATCATCACGGAGGTGAACCCGTTGGTCACGGCCCCAAAGCAGGTGGCGGGGCTATTGCCATGGTCTTGATGCATCACCACGGGGATATCGGGATAGGTTTCAACGGCCGCCAGGATCAGATGCCTGAGGAAGCTTTCACCGGCGTATTGGCGGGCGCCGCGCGAGGCCTGAAGGATGACGGGGCTGTCGGTCTCATAGGCCGCCTCCATGATCGACTGCACCTGCTCGAGGTTGTTGACGTTGAAGGCGGGGATGCCATAGCCGTTCTCAGCGGCATGATCGAGCAGCAACCGAAGCGGGACAAGCGCCATGGGGAAAACCTCGCGTGGTGGAAATGCGTCGGCGGCACGTTAAACCGCCGGGTCTGGGCGGGAGTCTAGGTGATGCTCCTACCGATTCCCCATTGAGACCGGACCCAAGAAAACCGCTGGTCAAAAAAAAGCCTCGCCAACAGGCGAGGCCCGCTTGTGAAATCAACTTCCGGGGAGCTTGATCAGGGCTCCACTGAAGCCGCAGCCGTTGGCCCGTTGAAGGCCAACAGCGAAACACGATCGAAGGATCAGTCGACCAGGTGCTCGCGGCGCAAAGCCGAGACGAGATAGTCGTGCTCCCGAGCGGCGCGACGGGCTTCTTCAGCCTGGCGGGCCATTTGTCGGGCAGTGGTGATGGACATGGAAGTGCCTCCTTAGGGATCTGTTGACGCATCAACAGGTGGATGGCGCGTTGCTTCAGAAGGCGAACCCTCCTACTTCCGCCGACCAGGCCCGTGGAGACCACGGGACCCGCATCGGTCAACGATGGGTAAATGGTAGCAATCGCTACTGAATCAACCAGGTATTGCGGCGTTCGGTTCCCCGTCTCATCCCATACAAGGGCCTGTTACAAGCGGGCTGGCGGGAGTGGGCTTTGCTGGGCCACATCACACACCCGCTGGCTCGCCACCGCCTCCGCCAAACCAGGCACCATCGGCCGTCCCTCCCGGATCGCTTGAACCCACCAGCCCATGAGCCGCGCGACCGGGGCGATCCGCCCGTCTTCCCAGGTGCGGGCAAAGGCCAAAAGTGGATCCACAGACAGCTCCCGCAGGGTCCTCTCGCCAGGTCCCCCACACCAGAGTTGGAAGCCGTGCACGTAGTCAGACTGGCGAGAGGAGCCCAACACCAGGGTGGCTTCGCTGCCGTAACACTCGAGCCAGCAGCCGCGGCCATGCCGGGCAACGGAGGCCAAGGTCACCTGGGCCGGCACAGCCACCCCGGCCGAGGATTCCAGCTCGAGCTGCACCAGGGCGATATCCGAGGCATCCACAGCAGCCATGCGCCCATCGCCTGGAAGAGGGCGCTCCGGGATCGCCGTGCTCAACGTCGCCTGCACCCGTCGACTTGGTCCCACGAGCCAGTGGAGCATGTCGAATGCGTGGGTGCCCAGGGCACCCAACACGCCACCGCCTGCGGCTGCTTGGGAGTACCAGCTCCAGGGACGAGCCGGGTCGGCCCGGCTGCTCATCAGCCAGTCGAGTTTCACCAGCCAGGGGGTTCCGAGCGCTCCTTGCTGCAGCAGGTGGCCCAGCTGTTGAAACAAAGGGACAGCTCGGTACTCGAAGTCGACAGCCACCGTGAGTCGCCGCTGCAGGGCCAGCCGTTGCAAATCCTCAGCGTCTTGAGCGCAGAGGGTGACAGGTTTTTCAAGCAGTAGATGCTTGCCCGCGAGCAGGGCCGCCCTGGCCAGCTCCAGCCTGGGCTCCGGTGGGGTGGCGAGCACCAGGGCTTCAATGGATGGATCGGCCAAGAGGGCCTCAAAAGTGGGAGCCCCTGGCAGATCAACGGCCGCACAGGCCGCTTGTAGACGCGTGGGGTTGGGATGCCACAGGGCCACGGGCTCAGTGCCCGCACAAGCCCGCAGGGCAGGCACATGCACTTGCACACCAAAACCCAAACCCACTACAGCCACCCTGAGGGGCTGCCCCGACATGGGATCAGCCATCGGCAGCCTCCCGCGTTTTGGTCGAAGAGGCTGCCAAGAGGTCGCTGGCAGCTTGACAGGCTGCCCTCAGGGTTTCTGTGCTCAGGGCATCTCCTGCTGCCGCCTGCCATTCAGCGCGGAAACGGGGCAGACCATTGACAGAAATATCGCGATAGAGCTCCTGGCTGCAATCCAATTCCATGACATACAACTGGCTGGGGGCGGGCCGGTTGGGGAGGGCCTCAGCCTCGGAGGCCTGGGCCGAGGGCTGGAAACGGCTCAGGACCGTGAGTTGCCCGTGGCGGGAAAGACGCAGACTGCCGGAATCCCACCATTGGCGCCCTTCCGCCGTAGCGGGCACCTCGTGCCACTCCACCGGTCCGGCCCAGGCCACCGGAGCGTCGAGAAGGCCCGCCACCTCGGCGAAGCAGCAACACAAGGCCAAAACAAGGGAGAGCAGGCGGCGTGAGTTCATGCCGCGACTGGGCTGCCAACGGGCTTGCGGCTGTGAAGACGCAACAGCTGGGCCAAGGTGGCTCGCAATTCGGGGCGGGGCACAATCAGATCGACAAAGCCATGGTCTTGCAGGTACTCAGCCGTCTGAAACCCCTCAGGCAATTTCTCTCGGAGGGTCTGCTCGATCACCCTCCGCCCCGCGAAACCAATCAGGGCCCTGGGCTCGGCCAAAATCAAATCCCCCAACATGGCAAAGGAGGCCGTCACTCCTCCGGTGGTGGGGTGAGTGAGCAGAGGCAAATAGAGCAGCCCAGCTCGACGATGCCTCTCTAGCGCTCCAGAAACCTTCGCCATCTGCATCAAGCTGAGCATGCCTTCCTGCATGCGGGCCCCCCCAGAGGCGCACACCACCAGCAGGGGCACGGTGCGGGCGGTGGCCTCCTCAGTGAGGCGGGTCAGCTTTTCCCCCACCACCGATCCCATGGAGCCGCCCATGAAACGGAAATCCATCACCCCAAGAGCCAACGGCTGACCGTCCAGCCGACACAGCCCCGTCACAATGGCGTCTTTGAGCCCAGTCGCCTGCTGAGCATCGCGCAGGCGATCGGCATAGCTGCGCCGATCCTTGAAGGCCAAGGGATCCATCGGAGCCAGGTCGGAATCGAGGGCCTCGAAACTGCCGGGGTCCACGAGGAGCCGGAGACGCTCCTCACTGTCAATGCGGTGGTGATGCCCACAACCCTTGCAGACACTGGCATTGGCCAACAAGTCCTTGCGATACATCACAAGCGCGCAGCGCGGACACTTGCTCCACAGCCCATCGCCCTCGTCCATTTCCTGCACCTGGGCACTGCGGGCAACGGGGAGGTTTTTGCGGCGGTCGGCAAACCAGTCAAACAGCGACATAGGGCGGAGCGGAGGGAGAAAGGCAGGAGGAGACTTGGGACCGAGGTCGCGCGGCTGCGAGTTGCATCTGCAAGATTGCGCTCTATTAAAAAACCTCTAGGGCCCGGCTGCCCAGCCGTCGACTCTTTTGCTTGGCAGCAGGAGCCTGCCGATCAGGCTGATCCAGTGCCCGTCAACCATGCCCACCAGGGAGCAGCCCCCGTGAGCCAGATCAGCACCCCGCCCACAGCCAAGAAGGGAACGAAAGGGATCGGCTGGTGGCGTTTCACAACGCCTGCGGCGAGGGCCACCCCCCCGACAAGGGCCGCCAGGAGCACAGACACCAGCACGGCGACAGCCAACCCCAATGGGCCCAGCCAGGCCCCGAGCAGGGCCCCCACCTTGGCGTCGCCTGAACCGAGGGCCGGGCGACCCATCCAACGGGCCGCCAGGAGGCTAAGCAGATCGAATCCCATCAGCCCGAAGGCTGCCGCTAGCAGGTGAGAGGCCATCAGCTGACGCCCCACAGCCATCGGTTGCGGCCATGCAAGGGCTGCCGTGACCAGCCATCCCACCACCACCCCCCAGCGGCAGATCGGCTCGGGAATCCAGAGTTGATCGAGATCGATCAGGGCGAGTAGCAACAGAAGACTCACCAAAATCCAGCCCGCGATCCAAAGCCACGGCTGGGCTGGAGCGCTGCCCATGGCGTCGGGTTGGGCCAGGAGCACCATCACCCACAGGCCACTGCAGAGGGCTTCCACCGCTGGATAACGGCCGCTGATCGGGGCCTTGCAGTAGCGGCAGCGAGCGCGCAGCAGGAACCATGCCAATAAGGGAATGTTCTCAAACCAAGCCAGGGTCGTGCCACAGCGAGGGCAGTGGCTGGCAGGCCACAGCACCGATTCCTCCCTGGGAACTCGCCAAACCACCACATTGAGGAAACTGCCCACACAGGCCCCAAGCAGGGCCGTCAGAAGGGCGAGCTCTGGGGCGGGGCGATGAAACGAGAGAACCTCGACCAGCGACTGGGGGATCAAGGTGGCAGGGGGAGAAGCGTTGGCGAAACCGGGGCGGGAATCAGGAGAGATTCTTTTTCTCTTCGATCATCCGGTGAATGATTGGCGTGAGAATGAGTTCCATGGCAAAGCCCATCTTGCCTCCATTGACAACGATACTTGTGGGGCTAGACATGAAGGAATCATGGATCATGTCCAACAGGTAGGTAAAATCAATTCCGCACTTCTCCCTGGCCCCCTTGCGGAAGTGAATGATCACGAAGCTCTCGTCTGCCGTCGGGATGTTGCGGCAGATGAAGGGGTTGGAAGTATCGACCGTCGGCACTCGCTGAAAATTGATATCCGTGCGGCTGAATTGGGGGCAAATATGATTAATATAGTCGGGCATTCTCCGCAGAATTGTGTCGACAATGGTTTCGGCTGAGTAGCCCCTCTCAGCGTTGTCGCGATGAATTTTCTGAATCCACTCCAGATTGGCGATCGGCACCACACCGACCAGAAGATCGGCAAAGGAGGCCACGTCGTAGCCATCCCCTTCCACACCACCGTGCAAGCCCTCGTAGAAGAGCAAATCGGTGGCTGCGGGAAGGGGCTCCCAAGGCGTGAATTGCCCAGCCTCAAGCTGGGTACCTAGCCGAGCGTTGTGGTGAGCAGCCTCCTCTGCGGAATGGAGGTAGTAACGCTGCAAGCCAGTGCCGGTCTCCCCATACACACGGAAGAGCTCTTCAAGCTTGTCGAAGAGGTTGGACTCGGGACCAAAATGGGAAAAATTGTCCCCGCGGGCCACCGCCTCGGCCATCGCCTCTTTCATGGGCCCACGCTCATAGCGGTGGTAGCTGTCGCCCTCCACCACTGCTGGCACGATGCCTTCCCTGGCGAAGATGTGTTCAAAGGCACGCTTCACGGTGCTCGTGCCCGCGCCTGAGGAACCGGTGACGGCAACAACCGGGTGACGCTTTGACATCGGACACAAGGAGGAGAGGCGTCAGAGAGTTTGGCAGGTCATCGGCCCCGGCTCCCCTTCACCCGGGGGAAAGATGGATCAAACTGAAACCGGGGCTCGCGTGAGCTCCGCCTCCAACTGCTCGCCCATGGCCTGGCACCCCAGCCGGATGCTGCCTTCGCTCCAGAGATCAGCTGTGCGAAACCCGGCAGCCAGAACACGGTCCACGGCTGTTTCGAGGGCAGCGGCCGCCCCCTCTTGCTTGAGCGCCAACCGCAGCATCATGGCGGCGGAGAGGACCATGGCCAGAGGGTTGGCCACATCCTGGCCGGCAAGATCAGGAGCCGAGCCATGGATGGGCTCAAACAGCCCGGGCCCGTGATCTCCAAGAGAGGCTGATGGAAGCATGCCGATGGATCCACTGAGCATGGCCGCCTCATCGCTCAGGATGTCTCCGAAGAGATTGCTGGTGAGCAAGACGTCAAATTGGCGAGGAGCCCTGACCAACTGCATGGCGGCATTGTCCACATACAGGTGGCTCAGCCGCACGGAGGGGAACTCGGCAGCATGAATCGCTTCCACCCGCTCCCGCCAAAGCTGGCTCACCTCGAGCACGTTGGCCTTGTCGACCGAGCAGAGCTCACCGCGCCGCTTGGCCGCCAAGGCAAAGGCCACCCGCGCGATGCGATCCACCTCATCGGCAAAGTAGGCCATGGTGTTGAAGGCCCGCACCCTTCCTTCAGCCTCCACCCGGCCTTTGGGAGTTCCGAAGTACACCCCGCCAGTGAGCTCTCGAACCACCAACAGATCAACGCCTTCAATCACCGATCGCTTCAGGCTGCTGGCCTCCAAGAGCGCTGGCAGGATCTTGACAGGCCTGAGATTGGCAAACAGCCCCATCGCTGAACGCAGGGCCAACAGGCCAGTTTCCGGCCGTTTTTCGCGGGGCAAGTGGTCGTAGCGGGGATGGCCGATCGCGGCCAGCAGCACCGCATCGGCTGAGCGGGCAGCCTCCAGGGTGGCGGCAGGCAGCGGCTCGCCACAAGCCTCGATCGCGGCCCCACCGAAGGGACGCTCATCAAAAGCCAGGGTGAAGCCGTGTCGGTGGCTCACCACCTCCAGCAGCCGACGGGCCACGGCCATGATCTCCGGGCCTATCCCATCGCCAGCGAGCAGGGTGATCTGGTGGGTGGTCATCAGATTGGAGAAGGCAATGGGGTGGAAGTCGGGCGCAGTGCGCCCAACCCCCCGTTTGAGGCTACCCAGCCGTGCTGCCCCACCCTGCTCAGTCCGACCGGTTGGCTTTGAGCTGCCGGAGGGTGCGGGCCATCTCTGGCAGCTTGTTGAAGGCTGCGGAGCAACGCAACCAAAGTTTGTTCGGGATGGCGGGATAGCCACTCACCACCTCGCCGGCCGGCACATCGCCATGGATGCCGGACTTAGAGGACGCAATGGCTCCATCGCCGATGGTGGCCCGATTGGCCACACCCACCTGGCCAGCCAGGATCACCCCGTCCCCCAACCTTGCGCCACCTGCGATACCAACCTGGGCGGCAAGGGCACAGCCCCGTCCAATCGTCACGCCGTGACCCACGTGCACCAGGTTGTCGATCTTGGTGCCAGCACCCACCCGGGTTTCCCCCACGGAGGGGCGATCGATCATGGTGCCGCAGCCCACCTCGACCCCATCCTCCAAGATCACGCAGCCGGTCTGAGGCATTTTCCGCCAGCCCGCGGCTGTGGGCACAAAGCCAAACCCCTCTGAACCGATGACGGCGCCTGAATGCACCACACAGGCCGCTCCCAGGCGCGATCCGGGATGGAGCACGGCATTGGCGTGAATCTCGCAGCCTCTGCCGAGATGCACGTTCTCCAAAAGCACCACTCCCGGGTGGATCACGCACGCGTCGGCCACCACACAGCCAGGGCCAATCACGGCATGGGCGCCCACATGGGCGCCAGGGGCGACTACGGCATCGGCACTCAGCGCCGCCGTGGCATGCACCCCTGGAGGGGGCATGCGCCTGGGGTAGAGAGCTTCGAGGGCCTCAGCGAAGGCCAGGCGGGGCTGGGGAACCGCCACCCAGGCCAACCCCCTGCTGCTGGCGAGCTCTTGCAGGCCGGGATCGGGGAAGAGAACCACGGCCGCCGCAGCGGTGGCCTCCAAGATGGTTGCCGGGGCGTGGCCAGGCTCCAGAAAGCTGAGCTGTCCCGAGCCGGCACGATCGAGGGATTCCGCTCCCAGGATTTCAGGATCCTCCGCCAGATGGCGGAGCGTGGCCTCACCCACCGCAGGAAGCTGGCTGAGCAAACGGCTAAAGCGCATGGGAAAAGGGAAGCCCGGCCGAGGATGTGGGGCGGATCGTAGGTCTCCCCCGCGTCCCGCAGTTTTCAGAGTGGCGCCTGCCCCACGGAGGTGAGCACCAGATGATCGCGGTGCACCACCGCACTGCCGGCCTCACCGAGGCGGCGGCGAATCTCCTCCCGACTCAAACCCAGAACGCTGCGAAGCTCTTCACTGCCCAAGCCGCACAGACCGCGACCGATCTCTCGGCCATCCAGCCCCAGCAATCGCACGGGAGCACAACGCTCGAAGGAGCCCTGCACCGCCTGGATGCCCACCGCCAGGAGCGACGCCCCCTGGTGGCAAAGGGCCCGCTCAGCACCAGCATCCACCACCAAACTGCCGTTGGGGATCAAGGCATGAGCCAACCAGCCCTTTCGGTCGGACAGGGGGGTGGCACTTGGCTGAAACACGGTTCCCACCTGCTCTCCAGCCAGCAGGGCATCCAAGACGGCGGGATCCCTTCCATCTGCCAAACGCACCCGAATGCCGCTGGCCGTGGCTATGCGGGCGGCGGTGAGCTTGGTGGTCATGCCACCGGTGCCCCACCGTCCCCCTCCCCCAGCCACCTCTTGCAGACGCTCCAGATCTGCCGGATCACTGACCTCAGCAATCGGCACGGCTTGCGCGTCGATGCGGGGATCGGCGGAGTAAAGGCTGTCCACATCGGTGAGCAGCACAAGCTCGTCGGCAGCGATAGCCACAGCCAGCAATGCCGAAAGGGTGTCGTTATCACCAAAGCGCAACTCATCGGTGGCGAGGGTGTCGTTCTCGTTAACGATGGGCACCACATTCCACTCCAACAGTTGTTCAAGGGTCCGGCAAGCGCGGCGATAGCTGCGCCGGGAAGCCAGATCACCACGGGTCAAGAGCACCTGAGCCACCGTCAATCCCCGGACTGCAAAGGCTTCCTGATAAAGCGCCATCAGCCGTCCTTGCCCCACGGCTGCCGCCGCCTGCAGCGCAGCCACGTCTTGGGGACGGCGGGGGAGGGCCAGGGCCGAGCAGCCCAAGCCCACGGCCCCGCTGGTCACCAAGGCGATACGCTCGCCGGCCCTTTGGGCACGGGCGATGGAGGTGGCCAAATCCATGATGACGGCCGCTGTGGAGCGTTCCGGTTGGCCACGCAGCAGGCTTGTGCCCACCTTGATCACGCGGCGCGATGGCGTGCGGTTCAGGGCCACCTCTTCCAGAGCGGATGGCGCAGGACGCGAGCCACTTCAAGCTCCCAACTTTGAAGGCGATCATGGCGACTGGCCAGTCCACTGGGATCGATCGGCTTCACAAGGACGGTAAACAAGCCGACGCGATTGCCAGCAAGAACATCCGTGAACACCCGGTCACCCAGCAGGGCCACCTGGGCGACTGGAACATTGAGCTCCTGGATCACCCGACGCAGGGCACCCCGACGGGGCTTGGCTGCTCCGGCGGTGTAGGGCAGACCCAGGCGCTTGGACAGTCCGCCGATCCGGCGCCGGGAGGGGTTGTTGCTGAAGAGGTGAATGGGCACCTGGGAACGCACCTCGTGTATCCATCGCTCTGCGGAGGCAGGCAGCACGGAGCTGCGATGGGGAAGCAAGGTGCGATCCACATCGATCACCAAAGCCCTGATTGGGAGGCCCGCCTGAGCCTCCAAGGCCCCCAGGGTGAGCTGAGGCAAGGCACAGCCAGGGGTCCAGTCAGGAGTGAGCAGTTGGCGCAACATCGAGACTTCTCAGCCGTCCCGTTCACGTTCATCCAGCTCGGCTTCAATCCGCGGCTGGATCCGCTCAAATTCCTCGCCCTCCACTACGAGACCTTGGGCCCCATCCATGCGAGCGACAACAAAAAAAGGATCCAGGGGAATATAAAGACCATACTCCCGATTGTCCGCCCGGAATTGAATCAATAATTCATACAAATCACTCTCTTCGTCTCCATCCTCAAGCTCATCCTCCAGCTCCTCGTCGAGCTCATCTGGATCCGGTTCTTCCAGTTCACCGCTCACGGTGAGGGTCACCGCGGAGCGCACCAGGGTGAGATCGTGTTCCTGCAAAACCACATCCGCCACAGACAGAATCGGTTCGGCCCCCTCCAAGCTCTCGATCACCTCATCCTTCTCCCCATCCCCCTGGGCGATCCGCACCAGGCAAACCGGGGTATCCACAGGCGTCAGCAGGGCGTACTCCTTGCCATCCAAAGGGATCAGATGCTCCAGAAAACAAAGGATCTCCCGACCGGCGTGATCCTTTACCAAAACGGTGGGCACATCTCCTGAACCGGTCAGGTCAGGGGGTTCAGGGGTCATGAGGTGTCAGAGCGGGGGAAATGGGGAAACAGGGTTGGGTTCGATCAGGGAACCTTCCCGCAACCATTGTTCCAGGAGCAGAGCAGCCGCAGCGCTATCCAGTCTCCCGCTTCGATCCTTTCGCAAACCAAAGCGGTCTGCCGCCGCCCAACTGGTGGCGTGCTCATTGACCCAAACCACAGGCAACACCAGCCCTTGTGCCGCAATGAGCCTCTCCAGCAGGCGCCCGTAGCGAAGGCTATGGCGGGCTTGAGCCGTGAGCTGCTGGGCGGCATCGAGTGGCAACCCCACCACAAGCAGCTTGGCCTGACGATGCAGGGCGAGGGCTGTCAGGCTTTGGGCATCCAGCTCGTTGCTCCGCCTATGCAGTGGCGGGAGCGGTGTGACCGTGACCCCCAAGGGATCACAGCCGGCGACTCCGATCCTCTTGCGGCCCACATCGAGAGCCAGGGCGGAACAGGGAGGGCAGGGATGCACTCAGCGCTGACCAGCTGGGGTGGGCAAGGAGCCAGGAGAAGGTTTCCACTGCTCAAGCATGGCTTCCAACCGCAGGGCTGCCTGACGAGCGGGCTGGGCTTCTTGGCGCCTCCAGACGGTGCGAGCCATCAAAATCTGTTCCCCTAGCAGGCTGGCTCCAAGGCTTTCGAGCCAGGCGTGACGCGCTTCATCGTCACGATCAGCACGCAACACAAGGGGGGTACCCGGCTTGGCCAAGCGATGCAGCAACCATTCGCAGGCTGGCCCGTAAAGATCTTCACGACCGGGCTGAAGGCTCAGCTCAGCCACAACGCCAACCTCAGGATGATGAATCTGGTGGCGAATGGCTGCAACCGCTTCATTCCGGCTGCCATCAACCAACATCCAGCCGCAGCCGCCAGATTGGTCCAGCAGATCTTCGATGCGGCGGTCGAAAACATGGCGCAGATGGGCAGGACAGCAAGACTGCTCCAGATGCCAAAGCAGGGCTGCGGTCTGGCGAGTCAAGGGCTGCTCCTTGAGGCCAGAGGGCAGCGATGGTGAGGGAGCCTGCGACTGCCATTGCCACAGCTGGTCAGAGCGCACTTGTTGAAAACCCTGCGCCCGCAAAAAAGCCAGCCGGGGCCCATCCAGTACAGAAGAGGTGGCAATCCAACTGGCCACCCCTTTGGTGGTCTGGATCGCCTCTCGCACCAGCGACTCCACCACCTCCGATTCGGGAGGAGAAAAGCCGCCACGACGTTGGGCCAAGGCCAGGTGGTCAACCTCCCAACAGGTGCCGCGTCGGTTCAAACGCCGGGTCACGATCAATCCGAGGGGCTGGGGTGGCTGGGAGGGTGGGCGACTCATCGCCACGTGAACCACCGGACCATGGGGGAGAGAGGGCACCATGGCGCTGAAGAGCCTCTCGGGCAATGCGAGAAGGAAGCCACGCTGAAGCAGTGGCAAGAGGGGAAGAAAGGCCGGATCCTGAAGCAGGGGCAGGTGCCAGCCCTGAAGACGTTCCACCCCCCAACCCTGGGGCAGAGAGCCCCGCAGTCGATCCATGCCGAGTCGAATCCGCTCAACGTGTTGCAAACCTAACGACATGGCCAGGGATGGGGGCCGCACAGAAGCCTGAGGAGTCGACAAAAATCCTCCTTACTTTAAGCGACAATCCGCTCAGGCTCTGCGAGCCAACCAGCAAGCTGGGCGACCTCCCACCGGACTCCTCGCAAGGGATGGCTCACGTGGGACGGATGAGCACCAAGGGGGTGCGTTCATTGGCATTGCCGGCAGGGTTTGGGCGTAGAGCTCTCTCGATCAGGTGAAGGTCGCTTCCGCGGCTGGCTGCCAACACCTTCACCCGACCCAAATCATTCACATCCACCACTGCCACAGCAACCCCCAAGGCCGCTGCCATCTCTTGACAGAAGATCTCTGGATGATGCGGTCCCAAGACGAGCGTCTGGTCGTAGGGAGGGGTGGTGCCGGTGACATCATCGATCAATCGGGCCTGCTCACCCGCCAGGCGATAGAACCCGCCTTTGCTCCCGAGCAGCTTGAGCACGAGGCCGCCGATCCAGGCGCAGAGCACCCTGGCTGGCCCCACGATGTCGATCAAGGTCTGTAAACCGCAGGCGGTGGCCAGGCTGCTGGTGGGGTGGAACACCCGGCAGAGCAGACGGGCCAACATGGAGGGCTCCACGGTGGAGGGGTGGTGGTAGCGGCCCTGCATCACCGCCAATGGGGTCTCCCCAATGGTGAGCACATCGTTGGGCTGGATCAGGGCTCCGCAGTACCGCTCCAAAACCTCCGTTGGCTCATCCAAAACCCCGAGCAGATGGGTTTTCACAGGCAGCACCCGGCAGCCCTCGCCCTGCCGCCAGGAGGCGGAAGCAGGCTGCAGGGGCACCGGCTTCTGCAAAGGCACAAGAAGACCGTTGCGGCGGGTTAGACGTCCGAAGGGACCGTAATTGATCCAAACAATATCCAGCCAGAGGGTGTCCAGGATGGACGCTGCGTCCACACCCGCAGGGGGTTCAAGGCGGATGGACAAGCGAGCCCCCGTGGTCTTGAGGCCTTTGACGATGTAAGCGGCCCAATAGCCATCAGCCCTTGCCGGTTCATCTGGATGCAACGACGTGATCTGAACGCGCCGGCGCACTCCTGAGAGATCCGTGCGCCCAAGCAGCTCAGGATTCACCTGGATCTCGGGGACAAAGACCTCCATGCGCGGATGGGGGTTGCGAATCCGGATCTCCCCTTCCGCTTCGAGGGCATCGCCCTGCCGGCGAACCTGAAACGGCCCAGCCTCCAACAGCAGAGGTGAAGCAGGTCTGAGACGATGGCGCAGCTCAAGCCAACCAAGGGCCAGGCCGAAAAGCAGCAGGCCGATCAACACCGTGGACAACAGAAGGGACAAACCCGAACACCTGCAGGAATCTGGTGCAGGAGCGTAGGGGCAGCAGCGGCCCTAGGTTCGTTTGGATGGCACCGGCCCGGCCACTGGCATGCGCAAAACCTTTGTTCTGGACACCAACGTGCTTTTGCACGACCCGATGGCCCTCACAAGCTTTCAGGACAACGCCGTGGTGGTCCCCATTGAGGTGGTGGAAGAGATCGACCGCTTCAAGCGGGATCCTTCCGAGAAGGGACGCAACGCCAGGCGGGTGTCGCGGCTTCTCGATCAATTTCGGGAAAAGGGCAACCTGGCCGACGGCGTGATCATCAACGAAGCCAGCGGCGGAAGCCTGAAAGTGGTGTTTTGCAGAAGTGAAACTCTGCAGCAGTTGCCCCCCGAATTGAAGGGCGGCAACGGCGACAACAACATCCTCGCCGTAGCCCTGGAGCAACGGCTTCAGGAGGTGATGGGGAGCCATCTGCCGGTGGTGCTGGTCACCAAAGACACCAACCTCCGCATCAAGGCCGATGCGGTGGGCCTGATTGCCCAGGACTACACCACCGACAAGGTGGACATCGCTGATCTTTATCCGGGGTTCTGCGAAGTGTGGGCCAGCGCCGAGCAGATGGACCAAGTCAAGAAACAGGGTGGATTGATGGTGGCCAACCTGCCTGCCGCCCATCCCGACCTGGTGGCCAACGAGGGCGTGACCCTTGTGGATCAGGCCCAACCCAACCACACTTTGCTTGCCCGTTTCCATCAAGAGAGCGGGGCACTTCAACCGTTGCAACGGGCTCCCAAGGTGCGCATGGGTGCCATCCAGCCCCGCAACCGGGAGCAGACGTTTGCCCTGGATCTGCTGTTGGATCCTGAGATCCAGCTGGTGACCCTGATCGGCAAAGCCGGCACAGGGAAAACGTTGTTGGCCCTCGCCGCAGGCCTGCACATGGTGGCTGATGAACGGGCTTATGACAGGCTCCTCGTCACTCGACCTGTCATTCCTTTGGGGAAAGACATTGGCTTTTTACCTGGAGATATTGAAGAGAAAATGGGACCCTGGATGCAACCAATTATTGACAATTTAGACTACCTATTAGGCGCCAGCGAAAGCCAGGGCAGCAGTCGGGCAGGTCAACGAGCACCGCGTAACAGTTGGACCGATCTAAAGGGCATGGGACTGCTGGAAGTGGAAGCAATTAGTTACATCCGTGGTCGCTCAATCCCACGCCAATACATGGTGGTTGATGAAGCTCAAAACCTGACACCTCATGAAGTAAAAACTATCGTCACTCGGGTTGGGGAAGGCACAAAAATTGTGCTCACTGGCGACCCCTATCAAATCGACAACCCCTATGTCGATGCTGAAAGCAATGGCCTGACCTGGCTGGTGGAGCGTTTCAAAGGCCAAAGCCTTGCAGGGCATGTCACCCTCATGCGTGGGGAACGTTCCCCCCTGGCAGAGCTGGCCGCGAATCTGCTTTGAAACGTGCCCCATGAGCTGCTACTACCCCCTGCTTGGGCTCCCCCACGGATTGGATGCCAGCCTGAGCTATTCCAGCCACACCCTCAATCAACGCGCAGGCCAGCAGCCCCCCTTTCCCCAGCAACACCTTCTCGAGCTTGCCCTCTATGGGATCGAAGCTGGGGCCTGGAGGTTGCGCGACACCCTCCCAGTTCCAAGGCATGGGGACCGGGTGGTCTTGGCCTCCAGCTACGGTTTGGCCCCTGGCGAGTTGCTGGTGGCGGTGCCCGTGAACAAAGGCACACCTCTGGACAGCCACACCTCTCTCCTGCCTGAGCCGTGCAGCAAACGGGTGGATCGCTCCCCGGTTGCCGAGCGATGCCAACTGGCATTCCATTGGCAGGGAATCAGCAGCTCTTATCAGGGGGAATACCCTCTGCGCATGGCGGAACTCGCAGCAGGAAGTTTCCTGAGCTTTGACCCTTTGCTGAAATCCGATCCCGCGGTGGGTCGTTCGCTTGTGGTGCTGATGAGCATCAGCCGCAGGCATGACCCGGCAGCTCTGACCTTGGAGCTTTTTGATGGATGCAGCCGGAGGTTGCTGGGCTGCTTGAACCACCGCCGAAACAGCTGCACTGTGGTGGAAGTACCCGAAGGTGGGTGGAGTGCTGGTCCACTGGTGATGCGCGGTAGCGGCTGGGTGGGCATTCCGATCGTGCTGAGGCTGTCTCGATCTGAGCTGCCCGCCTCCATGAGCGTCGAGCACACCCACCCGCCAACCGAACTCTTCTGGGAGCAGGATCGGTTGCCTGGAAGTGGACAGGTGAAACGCACCTGGCTCAGCCTGCCGCTCAGCTCCACCTCTGCATGACCCCCCCCACCCTCGCGCAAACCCTGCGACGTTCCGCAGGCCGACTACGCCATCGCTGGAGTCTTCCCTACGCCACCTTCGCCGGTCCGCCCGCCGGGGGATCGGTATCCGACCTGTTTCTTTGGCGGGAGGAGGGGGGAGGCACACGATTTGTCGCGGAAAACACCCTGGCTCTCCTGACGGGAGATCCCATCAACGTGAAGCACCGACTGACCTTTTTCGATGCAGATGGCACCCTCTTCCAAGAAATGGACTGGCTCAGTTCTGAGATCTACACGACCATCGAGCCAGGAGACCTGGGATTGCCGTTGGGCACGTTTATCCATGCCACCTTTTATGAACGGTCGAGCTTGCCTCCCCAGACACAGGCTCTGCTGGGCCTCCAGCGCGCCCACCGTGGATACTGCGCCTATCGGCGCCAACCAACCTCCGTATGGAGCAGCGTGCACGGCAATGTCGGCGGAATCACCAATGGAGCGACAGACGCCGATCATCACCATGAGCTGCTGGCCCGCCGCCGCCGCAAATTTCTCTACACACCGCAAGTGCATCTGCACAACAGTCAAACCGTAAGGTTGTTTTTCCTCAATCCCTGTCGCCAGGCAGAATCCATATCCATCTTCCTCAACAGCGTTGATGCCATCAGCCCCAGTGCGGAGCCTCTGCACACTCTCCTGGTGCCTTCTCTCGGCGTGCGAAGCTGCATCTTGCAAGGTAAGGATGGATATCTGACCTGCCTTTCCCGCTTACCCATGTGTCGACCACTGGTGTTTGTTGAAGAGGCTGGAACGAGCGATCACTTTGATGTTTTCCACACTTGATTGGGCCCGATGATGCAGGCGAAACAACGAGTTTGGCTTGCAGCAGCGCTCTTTGCGGCCATCGGTTTATTGGTGCAAATCTGGCGCGTGCACTCCCTCACAGCCTCCTACGACCAGGGCATCTTCACCCAAGTGCTCTGGAACGGGCTGCACGGCCATCCCTTTGAGAGCACCCTCTCGTCCCAACTCTCTACCAATGTGATTCATGGGGGGGAACCGCCTTCGCTTGGCTACCGCCGCTTGGGCCAGCACTTCACGCCCCTGCTGGCGCTCTGGATTCCCTTTGTGGGGATCGGGGGCGCCGGCGTCCTCGGAGTGATCCAAGTGCTGTTGATCACCGCTGCCGGCCTGGTGCTCCATCGGCTGGCTGGCCTCTGGCTCGTTGAGAATCTCGCGGCCATGGTGAGCGTGAGTTTCTTTGGCGCCAACGCGGTGCTCGGCCCCACCTGGGGAAATTTCACCGATCTTTGCCAGCTCCCCCTGCTGGTGTTTCTGCTGTTGCTGGCTCTGGAAACAGAGGCGTGGGGGCTGGGAGCTCTGGCCACGTTGCTGATCCCCTTGGTCAGAGAAGACACGGGCATCGTGCTGGTGGGCATTGGCCTATGGCTGCTGATCCGCCGGCGGCGACGGTGGCCCCTCGCCCTCAGCTTGATTCTCTGGGGAGGGATCTGGGTGGTGCTGGTCACCAACGTGCTGATGCCGCTCTTCAGTGAAGACAGCTCCCGCCGCTTCATGTTGGAAAATTTCGGCCAATACCTCGGCACCCAGGAGAAGGCCTCCAGCCTGGATGTTCTTCGCGCCAGCTTAAGCCAGCCCCTGTTGCTGCTGCGGGAGCTGGTGAGCCCTCCTGACCAAACCCTCCGCTACCTTCTTGGTCAGGGCCTGCCCCTGATGTTTGTCCCACTTGTCTCGATCGACAGCTGGCTGCTTGTCGGGCTTCCCCTGCTGGGTCTGTTGCTGGCTCGAGGCAGCAACAACCCCCTCTCGATCAACATCCGCTACACCTTTTTGATCGTGCCAGGCCTGTTTGCTGGCGCGGCGCTCTGGTGGCGCAGCCACGCCCATCTGTTCGCCCAACGACGCTTGCGTGCGGTCTGGGCAGGCTGCCTGGTTCTCTCTCTCCTCTTCACACTCACCAGCAACCCCAACCGCTCATTGTCCTGGCTGATCCCCGACAGCGTGTCCCCTTGGGTGCATGAGCCTCTACCCGTTCGGTTGAAACACGCCGCGCAAGCCCGCCAGTCTCTCAGGAGCATCCCCAGCCAGGCAACCGTGGCCGCCACCACCCATCTGGTGCCCAGCCTGGCTCAGCGTGAGGTTTTGGTGCGCTTTCCAAACGCCATCACTTACCGGGATCGCGCGGGACAGACCCAGCCCGTGGAATGGGTGGCAGCTGATCTGGGCAGGCTCCAGCGCTATGCACCGGCCTTTGGGGAGGACAGAGACGTCCTGGAGCAGGCCATCGATCGCCTCAAGTCCATGGGCACCAGTTATGGCATCCGGGAGGTTCGCGATGGGGTGGTGATCCTGCAGCGAGGGGCTAGCGATCAACCGGGAAGCAGGGAAAAGCTGGAGGGATGGCTCAGATCATTTGCTGAGGATTCACACAGCGATCAAACTCCTCTGCACTGATCGATCCCAGGAGCAGCGCACTCTCTCTCAAGCTCAACCGGTGCTCATGGGCATGGCGGGCGATGGCACAGGCATGGTCGTAGCCCAGAACGGGTGTGAGAGCCGTGACCAGCATCAGGCTCTGCTCCAAGTGGCTGGCAATGCGGGCCTCATCGGCCCTGAGATCCTTGACGCAGTGCTGCCACAGCCCCGTACAAGCTCCGCTCAACAGCTCGATGCTGCTGAGGCAATTCAGAGCAATCAGAGGTTTGAAAACATTCAGTTCAAAATTGCCCTGGCTCGCGGCGATCTGCACCGCGGTGTTGTGCCCCAACACCTGCACTGCCACCATGGTGACCATCTCGCACTGGGTGGGATTTACCTTGCCCGGCATGATGCTCGAACCCGGCTCGTTTTCAGGAAGAATCAGCTCACCCAGCCCGCAACGAGGACCGCTGGCCAGCCATCGGATGTCATTGGCAATCTTCATCAGGCTGCCGGCCAACACTGCCAAAGCCCCATGCATCGCTGCTAGAGCCTCCTGGCCAGCCAGGGCCTGAAACTTATTGGCAGCTGCCACAAAGGGAAGCCCAACCCTCTCGGAGAGCCTGGCTGCCACTGCCTCGCCAAACCCAAGCGGAGCATTCAGCCCCGTACCCACAGCGGTGCCACCGATCGCCAAGGCCTGCAAGCCAGGAAGCGTGGCTCGCAGACCAGCCAGCCCCAGCTGCAACTGAGCGCGGTAGCCACCAAATTCCTGGCCAAGACTTAAGGGCACCGCATCTTGAAGATGGGTGCGGCCAATCTTGATCAGATCAGCGAAGCGCAGAGCCTTCTCCGCAAGAGCGTCCATCAGGGCCTCGAGGGCGGGCAGCAGCGTCCTCTCCAGAGCGATCAAGGTCGCCACATGCATCGCCGTTGGGAAGGTGTCGTTGCTGGACTGGCTGAGATTCACATGGTCGTTGGGGTGCACAGGGGTCTTGCTGCCCAGCACCCCACCCAACGCGGCAATGGCTCGGTTGGCGATCACCTCATTGACATTCATGTTGGTCTGGGTGCCCGAGCCTGTCTGCCACACCTTGAGGGGAAACTCTTGATCCAGCTCACCGTTGGCCACCTCCATGGCTGCAGCCACGATCGCTGCGGCCAGGTCAGGATCCAGTCGTCCAAGTTGGGCATTCACCTCAGCACAGGCTGCCTTGAGGTAGCCCAACGCATGGACGATGGCGAGGGGCATCCTCTCTCCAAAGGGGAAGAGCTGCAGGGAACGTTGGGTCTGCGCACCCCAGTAGTGGTGGGAAGGAACCTCCAACAAGCCGAGGCTGTCGCTCTCGAGACGCGTTGCAACGGGGGGAGCGTCAGCCACGGGGACCAGACACGGACGGGCCTGCGGACTGCCAGGCATCGTTGAGTTCGTTGAAGCTTCCTGCGCTCCGCTGCGCACGGGAGGGGGGTAGGGGCAGCCCCGTGGCCCGACTCAAGGCGTCATGGATGGTGTCGATGTCCACCTGGCCAGAAGCGTCAAACACCTTGTCGCCCCCCCCGCCGAGCACAACCACCTGGGGAATCACGCCTCGCCAGTAATGGCTTGGATCCGTTGGTCCTCCCTCCGGACGACCCTGGAGGGGATCGGTGACCATCGGGATCAATTCAATGCTGTTGCCCCAGACCCTTTGCAACTCGGAAACCACGCCTGCGAAGCGTTTGCTGACAGAACTGTCATCGAGATAGAACACCAGGAGAGTCACCCGACGGGCTGCCAGGGCCTCCGCAAGAGTGAGTCGCGGCGGCACCAGTGAACCGTTTCCTGCGTAAAGCGCGTAAATATTGCCGTCATAGCGGTCGTTCTCCAAGCTGGCCGCAGCCAGGGAAGGCCAGGCGATGGAGGCGGCAACAATCGCAAGTGCCGCCATCAGAAGGGCCTTGGCTTTGGCCCAGCGCGCCATGGCCTTCGGCCAAGAACACCAGACTGGGGCAGGAAAAGGAGTCAAGAGCGGGGCGTTGGGGAGCACACCAGGAGAATTATGGTGCTCAGCGTCCAAGGCTTCTCCCCATCCCTTGGGCAATGCCGCGGCCCACCAAGCCAATGGCTCGACCCACCACCCGGGTGAGCAAAACCACAAAAAGATCCCCAATCGAGCGCACGATGTTTTGCACCTGCGGCGCAAGAGCATCTCGAACTTCTAAAGCAAGCGTGACCAGTTGCTGCGGCCAAGGCAAGCGCTTGAGCTCTCCATCCCTCGGTTCAGTGAGATCCAGGCGGCCAATGCCACCATCCTGCAGGCAAAACAGGGCACGACGGCTCTCATAGAGCTGTACGGGGCGCTCTACCCAATTCAGCCAGCGCTGCTGAGCATTGAGTTGGTTGCGCAAACGTTCGAGGTTGCGGGTGGGCAACAAGTTCTCCCTGAGCAAATAGCGGCGCAATTCCGGCCACTCAGCGCTCAGAGCCAGCACCTCACCGCTGATCAGCTCAGCACTGCGGACCAGCCAATTGGCCAGAAGCATTTCGAGATAGAGCACAGACTGGGGTTCATCGGCCGCCCTCAAACGGCCATCCACCACCAGGGGCCTCGCCTGCAACAGGGCAGCAAGCATGGATTGGGGATCGGGCAGCTCGGGGTCCTCAGCGCTGAGATCGCTCTGGCCAAGAAGAGTGTCGACCACAGGTTGAAGCGTGCCCTCCCTGGGGAGCTGCACATAGGGCCCTGCCATCTGACGCAGAGCCTGTTGTCGCAACAAGGGTTGCAGTTCCCTCCAGCGCTGACGAATGGTTTCGGAGCTCTGATCCTGGTGTTGAAGATTGTGGCGCAGGTTTTCAAGCTGCTCCAGCAGAGCGAGCAGCAGATCTCTCCTGCGCTCGGCTTGCAAGCCATCAAAGGCCAACAGTTGGCCGCTGTGGTTTTCCGGCTCAGCCGCGACCGCCTGCTGAAGGCGCTGCCGCAGCGCTTGCCAAATGCCATCGGCGTTGCGTTGGCGCAAGGTGAGCGTCAGCACTGGTGTGGTGCCTCCAGCCGCACGCAATGGCGCAACGCCGGCCATTGGGGCCACGTCCCCAGCCAGCTGGTCGCTTCCTGAATCTGGATCAGCCTCGACATCAGCCCCCCAGGCCATTGTCAAGGGCCCCCACAGCCAGACCAACAGCCCACGGGCCGTTAGCAGTTCCCGGCGTCTCCCCTGCAAGAGAAGCACCACCAGCCAGTTGGCGGGGGGGGGATCGAGAAGCCTGCTGCAGAGCCGCAACTCCGCATCAATTTGCTGGAGCCCACTGACGAGAAGCCATTGCCCCAAGCCCATCGGGGTGGGTTCCTTCCAGGGAGACGCGCCCGATTCGCCCATGAGATCAACGACTCGGCCACCCGCCAGGAGCGTTTGGACGGCTTCGCCGAGAGTGGACGCATCCGGTGCCTCCAAAAGGCCCTGGAGAGGCAAATCCAGCAGAAACTGCCTGGGATAGGTGAGGGTTGCCGAGCAGATCAACAGCACAGGTGCAGGATGCCAGCGCTCCTGCAGCAAGCGCAGCTCATCAAGCAGGGCGTTAGCGGGCGGCTGGGTTGTGAGGCTCCAGAGAATCAGGCGAGGCGCGCCTTCCAGCTGATCAGGTCGGTCAACCAAGCGATAAAGGGGTGGATCTTGAGCAAGCCAACGTTTCAACCCCTCACGAGGCAGGGGGTCGGCAAGCAGGAGAAGTTCGGGAAGCTTTTCGCTGGGTGTGGAAGAGTGACCAATCGTCATAGAATCAATTCAATTTCCGACGACCAAGCAGATTGAGGGTATAGGCTTCAATTTTGTAACCAGTGAACTGCTCGATTTCATTGAGAAGTTGTTCGGGCAAAGAAATCTCAAGGTCGTGGATCTGGCCCGTTTCAAGGCAGGTGAGATGGCTGTGGGGGTCCGCTCGATATCCATACAACCGACCGCTCGCTCGATCAAGGCACTCAATCACACCAGCCGACTGCAAAGACTCGAGATTTTGATAGACTGACGTGTGGCCAATATTACGACCCAAATTATTCAGCTTCTCAAAGATGTCGCGAGCACTAAGATGGGTCTTTTCTAACCACAACAATTGCAGCACCATTCGTCGCTGTTTGCTGAGACGCAGGCCGAGATCACGACATCGCCTGTAAGCCAACTCAACGGTCTCCAAGCTGCATTCCTCTCCTGTAGCCAAGGGATCGGAGCCGCTAGCCAGATCATGCTTTTGCGGAGCAAGTTTTTCTGTAGAGGTAGGTGGTGAGTTGCTGTTGGCCACAAACCAAAGAGGAGGACGACGAAAACGGGCCAGGTCCAATCCCTTTATAGGTGATTTAGACCCCTGGCGCTCCTCAAGCCACCGGCAGGAACCCTGGATCTTGCCAGCGCTCTGGCCCGACGGCCTGAAGAGCTTCGCTCAGCTCAATTCGGCCGTCATAGAGGGCACGGCCAATGATCACCCCTTCCACACCCAGAGGCGCCAACACCAGCAAGCTGAGCAAATCGCTCAGGGATCCCACGCCACCCGAGGCAATGACGGGGAGTGACGTTGCTGTGGCCATCCTGCGCAGAAACTCAAGATTGGGGCCGGCCAAGGTGCCATCCGTGGCGATGTCTGTGGTGATGAGGGCCGCCACCCCACTGCCCTCAAAGCGTCGGGCCACCTCGCTGGCTTGAACAGCGCTGTTGGCCAACCATCCCCGGGTAGCCACCACCCCCTCCCTGGCATCAATGCCCACCACGATCTGGCCGGGATGCCGCTCAGCCAAGCGACACACCAGATCGGGCTCTTCCACAGCAAGCGTCCCCAGGATCACTCTATCCAAGCCAAGCGCCAACAATTGCTCAGCCCGCTCTGGGGTTCTCACGCCACCCCCCAGCTGCACGGGAATCGAGAGCGCCGTGGTGATGGCCCGCACAGCCTCGTCATTCATGGGCTCCCCACGCCGGGCCCCGTCCAAATCGACCAGGTGAAGCCGTTGGGCTCCCTGCTGCTGCCATTCCAGAGCCTGGTGGAGCGGGTCCTCGGAAAAGGTGGTGACCTGGTTGTAGTCGCCCTGGTGCAGACGCACGCAGCGCCCCTCCAGCAGATCAATCGCAGGAATGACGTCCATGGCTCTTTGCCACTGGTGCCATCATCCCGCGGACCGCACATTAGGGGCCGATTTCGGGCACACCGATGGAGCCCCCTTCTTCTCCTCCTGCCACCACGCTGCTCCTGGTGGAGCGAGCCGTCGCCCCGATTGCCTTCCCCGATCCTGCCCTTGAGCAGGTGCTGCGCAGCCATCTGTTCCCTCCCGGCAGCAAGCCTGAGGCCTGCCACCGCCAAGGTGGCGTCCGCTACGCATACAACCGTTTTGATCTTGATGGTGATCGCCGGCCGGAAACGCTTGTGGCCCTGCTCGGGCGGCAATCCTGCGGCCCGGAAGGCTGCCCTGTGCTGCTGCTCAAGGAGTTTGGTCGCCGCACCCTACCTCTGCAAATGATCCCAGGGTTCCACACAACCCTGGTGGTTTCAGAATCCCGCAGCCAGGGCTGGCGGGATCTGATCCTTCCCGATCCCAAAAACCCAGGGGGATCGCCCCCAAAACGCCTCACTCACAACGGATCGGGGTATCCCGAACGGATCTCTGACAGCAGGGTGAGCCTTTTGAGCCAACCCACCAAAGGGGTTGGAGCCTTGATGCTGAAGGCCAGCCCCTTTGTGGTGCAGGGCCACCGGCTCATCTGCCCCGTGCAAGGGGGTCGTTAGGGGCCTTCAGCGAAAGAGCGTGTTGAGGAACGTGCCGATGGCCCGGCCAAGGTCGTCATTGCTGCTGGTCGCAGGGAGGGCAGTGGATCCACGATCGGCTGTCTGGGTCGCCACCAACGTCATCTCGGCCCAACGGAAGATGCCTGTGACGCCGTGATTGACATACGTGACAGGCCAGGTGGAGCCAAAATCATCGGCAATGCTGACCGCGCCATTGCGCTGGCTGAAGACATAAGACGTGCCATTGGCCAGGCGCACTTGATAACGGGTCAAACCATCCCCTCGCTTCACCTGGCGGAGGTCGCATCGGCCATCGAAGACGGGGCGACTGCCACGACTCAAGCTGCATAGCCCTGTCTCCCGTGTGGGTTGACCGGACATCCAGCCATCCCCTGCGCTCCCACCTTCCGCTGGGCCAGATTGGCCAAACAACTGGCGGGAAACCCGCTGAGCCACATTCCGCTTGCTCCAGCCATCCTCCCAACAGGTGCGGGCAGGCACACTGCACACCGTGCCGCTGCTCAGTCGAAACTCCACTGGGGCTGGGTTGGTGGCCAGATAGGTGCTGAGCTGAGCTTCGGCCCTCCGCCCGAGGTGGCGACCTGTCAACGCAAGGGACACCCCCTTGCTGTCGTAGCAAACACCACTGCCGCGCAAACCCATGGCATCACAGAGAACCCCAGGAGCCGGGGATTGAATGGCCTGGGCCTGCACAGACTGCGCAGAAAGAGCCATGGCCAGCAGCCAGCCCCCCAAAGCGTGCATGCAGAAAGCAGCCCGGAAACGCTCCATGCAGGGGGCGAAGGAGAAGGGCGTGACCATCCCGACAAACAAGACTCCAAGGACAAGCTACCCACCGCTTCTCAGGCTGACCGCTTGAATGGCTCGCATGTTGGAGGAGAGTGGCTATGCGAATCCTGATGATGGGGGGCACACGCTTTGTGGGCAGGCCTCTTGTGACAAGGCTTGTGGAGGCCGGCCATGGGGTGAGCGTCTTCACCCGGGGTCGTCAACCTGTGCCCGCGGGAGTGGAGCACATCCAGGGAGACCGCACGGTGGCGGCCGACCTGGCCAAGCTGGCCGGAGAGGCATTCGATGTGATCATCGACAGCTCAGGGCGCAGCCTGGAAGACACCCAGCGCGTGCTAGCTCAAACCGGCGCGCCTTCCCATCGCCTGGTGTACGTGAGTTCGGCTGGGGTGTATGCCGACAGTGAAGTTTGGCCTCTGGATGAGGATGCACCGATCGATCCTGCCAGCCGCCACTCCGGGAAGGCAGAAACCGAATCCTGGTTGCAGGCCGAGGGAATTCCCTTCACCAGCTTTCGACCCACGTACATCATCGGGCCAGGCAACTACAACCCGATCGAACGCTGGTTTTTTGATCGGATTGTGCATAATCGGCCCGTGCCTCTCCCCGGCGATGGCATGCTCATCACTCAGCTGGGTGACGTGCGTGACCTAGCGCAAGCCATGGCCCGCTGCATCGAGGTGGAGACCGCCTGCAATCGCATCTACAATTGTTCCGGCCAGCAGGGGATAACTCTGCGAGGCCTCGTAGCGTCAGCTGCTCAGGCCTGTGGCAAAGATCCAGCCAGCGTGGAGATCCGCAGCTTTGATCCAACCAAACTGGAGGCAAAGGCCAGAAAAGCGTTCCCCCTCAGACTCTCTCACTTCCTCACGGATACCCATCGCATCCAAAGGGAATTGGCATGGCAACAGAGTTTTGATCTGGCCTCAAGCTTGGCCGATAGCTTCCGATTCGATTACAGCCAAGCTCCAGCGAGCGAGCCAGATTTCAGCGCCGACGACAGGCTTCTGCAGGCTTGATTGTCGGAACAGTCAGGCCAAGAAGAGCTGGCAAGTGGGAGAGTGCAGCAGATCTGCTGAAGAGGCAGCGATAAGTACATCCTCCGAACTGCCATAACCAGCAGCCTCTTTTGCCGATGCGGGGCGAGGATAGACCTGAAAAAAATCTAGGAGCGCTTCGGGTGGAGCAACAACGGGTGAGTTCTAGCCAAGTGGCAGACGCCATACAGTGGATTGCCTATGCATTAATCCTGGTTTTTCTGGCCCAGGTCATCACTTCCCTGTTTCCCCTTGCCCTTCTTCAGCCCCAATGGATGGTCAGGGTTGGCACCGCCCTGCGGGGAACAGCCAGCTTGCCTCTATTAGCTCTCGGGTTGTTCATGCTCGCAGGGCTGATCGACGAAGCGGTGTTGCCCTCTGGCAGACAACTCAAGTGGATGCGGCAAATCGCCACCTATGCAGCGATCGGTTTTCTGCTTCTGGTCCCTTTGCAGTCTTACGGTCTGGTGCGCTCTATCAATAATCAGGTTCAAGAAAACCAGGCGCAACTCAACAAACTTGCCGCTGCTGCCAACCAGATTCAACAAGCCAAAACAGAACAGCAACTCAGGCAAGCCATCCGGGAGATTCCAGGTGGAGAGCAGATAGCCAACAGACCCCTTGGCGCTGATCTGCAAACCATCAAAACAGGTCTGCTTGCCCGATTAAGGCCCACTGTGAAACGGCTGGAAAATCAACTTAAAGACAACCAAAATCAAGCCCTGCAAAGCATCATCGCGCCTCTGGTGCGCGATGGCGTGATCTCCCTGGCCTATGCCCTTGGCTTTGCCGGCATCGGCTCCAGCTCGCTGGCCAAGCCCGCCCTCCTCCGTCGCCTTCTCAAGCCACGCAATCCCTCCTTGCGGAAACACCAGGGGAGCAACTTGCCCGGTTTTGCCAAGGCGCCAGACAACATGTGATGTTTGGAGTGGTGACTTGGCATGGAGGCCTTTTGCCAACTGTTTCGTGCCCTCGATGAATCAACAGGCACGGCGGCAAAGGTTGAGGTCCTTCTCGCGTTTTTCCGAAACACCTCCGCTGCCGATGCGGCTTGGGCGTTGCATGTTCTGCTCGGACGCCAGAAACGGCGTCTGATCACAGGGAGACGGTTACGCGACATCTGTGTGGCCGGCACTGATTTGCCCCCGTGGCTATTTGACGAATGCCATCGGCAGGTGGGGGATTCGGCTGAAACGATCAGCCTTCTCTGGGGTCCCAAACAAACCTCCAGCACCCGCCTCCAGCCAGCGGAGCCCCAGGCAACGTTGCAGGCCAGCCTCCAGGAGTGGATGGAACATCATCTCCCCGCCCTCGCCGAGCTGAGGGGAGAGTCCCAAGTTGAGGCGGTGCACGCCTGCTGGCAAGGACTCAACCGGGAGCAACTGCTGGTGGTGAACAAACTGCTGACCGGTGGCTTGCGCGTGGGAGTGAGCGAGGGGCTTGTGATCCGTGCCCTTTACCGCCTGAGCGGACTAGAGCCAGCCACGCTGAAGCATCGGCTGATGGGGGGATTCAGCCCCACTGCCGCAACCTGGGAAGCCTTGCTCCGTCCAACCGAAACCGGGGCCATCCCTTCTAGCCGGCCCTATCCCTTTTTTCTGGCCTCGCCCCTGGATCCAGCGATTCTTGAAGCCAGCTGCGCCAGCCATTGGCAGGTGGAGTGGAAGTACGACGGAATCCGCTGTCAGCTGATTCATCGGCGGGGAGAGGTGTTTCTGTGGAGCCGCGGCGAAGATTTGATCAATGCCAGTTTTCCCGATCTCAGCACAGCAGCAGCCGAACTGCCGGATGGACTGGTGTTGGATGGGGAAGTGGTGGTCTGGGCTCCAGGCGAATCCCATCCCCGTCCATTTGCGGCACTGCAGCGTCGCCTTGGCCGGCTAGCCCCCGGTCGCGCACTGCTTCAGGACTCTCCGGCCCGCTACGTGATTTACGACCTTCTGGAGGAGGGCGGAGAGGATCAGCGGGGCAGGCCTCTCCATGAGCGCCGCCAACGGATCCAGGGCCTGGAAAGTGAGGGGCTCCCCGCCTCGATGAGCGTCGCCCCGGTGTTGCCGCTGGCCCATTGGGATCAGCTCAACCCCTTGCGTGATGGGGCCCGCCAGGCAGGCGCTGAAGGGGTGATGCTCAAAAACCTCCTCGCTCCCTATCTGAGCGGCAGGAAACGGGGCCATTGGTGGAAACACAAGCTTGAACCCTATCGGCTGGATGCTGTGCTTCTTTACGCCCAGGCCGGCTGCGGGCGTCGGGCCAATCTCTTCACCGATTACACCTTCGGGCTGTGGGAGCGGCCCTGGAGCGACGCAGAAAGCCCCGATGGCGCCCCTCGCTTGGTGACCTTTGCCAAGGCTTATTCCGGTTTGGATGACAAGGAGATCCTCCGACTTGACCAGTGGATCCGCAGGCATACCCTCCAGAGGTTTGGACCAGTGAGAGCTGTGCAACCTGAATTGGTATTTGAACTGGCTTTCGAGGGGATTCAACCCTCC
The DNA here is from genome assembly GCA_046081785.1 of Cyanobium sp. Taxonomy (GTDB): domain Bacteria; phylum Cyanobacteriota; class Cyanobacteriia; order PCC-6307; family Cyanobiaceae; genus Cyanobium. Next base: position 3,565 of record JBJTWN010000193.1, on the reverse strand, counting down.
CCCAGGCACAAGAGTGGTTTGGCCGTTCGCTTTCCCCGCATCAGCCGCTGGCGCTTAGACAAAGTCGCCCGCCAGGCCGACAGCTTGGTGGAAGCCCGGGCCCTGATGGCTTGCCAAACAACCTCCAAGCCAACCCGATAGGGTGAAACTTGGGCTTAAGCTTCTTGCGCGATGGTCGCCGCTGCCTCCTCCCGCGCCCAACAACGCTTTCCTTCGACGGAGGAGAGGCTTCGGCAGACCTTGGCGCCGATTGAGGACTGGTTTGCCAGGCAGGGTTGGGACCCACTGCCCTTTCAGCGGCAATGCTGGCAGGCCTATTTGGAGGGGCACAGCGGGCTGATTCAAGTGCCCACCGGCTCGGGGAAAACCTATGCCGCCGTGATGGGTGCCCTGGCCGAGCTTGTGGAAGAAGCCAAAGGGGGGCAAGCAGAACCGCTGGGCCTGCGCCTGCTGGTGATCACACCCCTGCGCGCCCTGAGCCGAGATCTGCAGTTGGCCATTGAGGCCCCGATCACTGCCATGGGATGGCCCCTGCGGGTGGGTCTGCGCAACGGTGACACCCCCACAAGCGAGCGGACCCGACAACGCAAGCGCCCTCCCCAGATTCTGATCACCACCCCGGAATCCCTGGCCTTGCTGTTGGCCTCTCCCCAAGCCGAAGCTTTCTTCGCCTCGCTGCAGGGGGTGGTGATCGATGAGTGGCACGAACTGATGGGCAGCAAGCGCGGCAGCCAGACCGAGCTCTGTTTGAGCTGGTTAAGCCGTCATCGGCCAGGGCTGCGGCGCTGGGCGATCAGCGCAACGATCGGCAACCTTGAAGAGGCGGCCCGGATGGCGGTCGGGGGGGGCATCGATCCTCTGATCATCACAGCCCCCCTGCAGCGGGGGACAGCCATCCGCAGTCTCTTGCCTGACTCCATTGATGGTTTCCCTTGGGCAGGCCACCTCGGATTGCGGATGCACGAGGAGCTGGTGGCTGCCCTCGAGCCAACGATCTCCACCCTGCTGTTCACCAACACCCGCAACCAGGCCGAGCGGTGGCACCAGTGTCTGCGCTACTCCTGCCCGGAAATGGAAGACGCCTTGGCCCTTCACCACAGTTCCCTGGATCGCTCCACCAGGGAATCGGTGGAAACAGGGGTGAAGGAAGGGGAGATTCGTTGGGTGGTCTGCACCAGCTCCCTGGATCTGGGGGTGGATTTCCAGCCGGTGGAGCGGGTGGTGCAAATCGGCTCCGCCAAGCATCTGGCCCGCCTGCTGCAACGAGCGGGGCGCTCAGCCCACGCTCCCGGCCGCACCAGCCAGGTGTTGTTCATGCCCACCAACGCCCTTGAACTTCTGGAGGTGAGCGCGATGCGGCGGGGCTTGGAGGCCGGGGTGGTGGAACATCGGGCCGCTCCTGAAGCCCCATTGGATGTGCTGCTCCAACACCTGGTGAGCCTGGCTTGTGGCCCGGGCTTCTGTCCTCATCAGGAGTGGCAAACCCTGCGCAAGGCCTGGAGTTTCCGCCAGCTTGAGCCTGAGCAGTGGCAATGGTGTCTCAACTTCCTCGAACACGGTGGCACCTGTTTGGCGGCCTACCCGCGCTATCGAAAGCTGGAGAGGGAGGGGCAACCTGGCCAGGCCAGCGCGAACGCGCCGGCGGACGAGGAGACCTTTCGCTACCGCGTCAGCAACCCCACCATCGCCCGCCTGCATCGGCTCAACATCGGCACCATCACCGCTGATCGAAGTGTCACGGTGCGTTTCGCCCGCGGAGCCGTGATCGGCCAGGTGGAGGAAGCCTTCATTGGACGTCTCAAGCCGGGTGATGTCTTTTTCTTTGCTGGCCGTCAGTTGGAATTTCTTCGCCTCAAAGAGATGACGGCCGTGGTGCGCAACACCACGAAGAAATCCAGTGCTGTGCCGGCATGGGCAGGGGGACAAATGGCCCTCTCGGATCTTTTGAGCCACCACCTCCGCCTGGAGGTGGATCGCTGCAGCAAGGCCCTGGCGGAGGGCCCCTCCAGCCCATTGCTCGATACGGAGGAGCTCCAAGCCCTTGCCCCTTTGCTGCAGCGTCAGGCTGAGCTCTCCCGGATCCCAACCTGCGAGGAGTTCCTCGTGGAAGTGTGTCGCACCCGTGAGGGCAGCCACCTCTACGCCTATCCCTTTGAGGGGCGATTTGTGCATGAGGGCTTGGGCTTCCTTTGGGCTTGGCGCTTGGCGCGCCTACATCGAGGCACCCTCACCGTCTCGGTGAACGACTACGGCTTTGAATTGTTAGCCCCCCGTGGTTACCCCTTTGCTGAGCTGGTGCAGAGCGACGCGGCATCACTCCTCAACGCTGCAGACCTAGAAACAGATCTGGAGCAGGCCATCAACCTTTCGGAATTGTGTCGGCGCCGCTTTCGCAGCATTGCGCAGGTCAGTGGCCTGGTCCACAACGGATACCCCGGAGCCGGGAAGAGCGGCAGTCAGCTGCAGATCAGTGCAGCGCTGCTGTTTGACGTCTTCCAGCGGCACGACCCCGGCAATCTGCTGCTGCTGCAGGCCCTGCGAGAGGTGCTCAACGAGCAACTCGAGCGCCACCGTCTGGAAGCCACCCTGCTTCGACTGCAACGTTGCCGTCTCCTGCTCGTCGGCACACCCCGACCTTCCCCTCTTGCCTTTCCCTTGCTGGCTGAACGGCTCACCAACCGTATGAGCAATGAATCCCTCCTAGATCGACTCCAGCGGCTGCGTTCAGAAGCTGAACAGGCCGAGGGGTGGAGAGAGAGGGACTAGAGACGAACCTCTGCTGATGAACCTCAGGGTTGAGGGGACGAATCAACGGGGAGACCCGCGGGCGCCACCACAGGGGGGGCTGTGGCGGATTCCAACACCTGATGCACGAGCACTCCAGAACCCACAACCGTGGCGCCCGTCACCCCCAAAAGGGCCAGAAGAATCCGGCGACTGGTGCGGGGAAACACCCGAAAGCTGGCCACGACAGCAAGGGGCCACAGCGGCGGGATCGTCCAAGCAGCAAGCAACAGGCCTCCGGTCCCCACCCTCGCAGCCTGGTTCAGGGCGGCTGAGCGCTTGGCCAGGGCCAGTTGACGCTCGTGCTCGCGCAGCAACTGGCGATCTTCCTCTGTTTGCCAGTGGCCCAGCCGTTGAGCCACCTCAAAATCCCGCTCCGCTGCAGATCGGGTGATGAAGCCACCCAGTGAATTCATCAAGCCAAGACTTGGCATTTCAAACGCAAGAATCAGGGCCTGAAACCTAGGAATCCTTCTTCAACGAGGGAAGTACGGGTTGCAGGGGTCGGTCACGGGGTGGATGGGTCCCGCTGAACGGCCCCGTTGCTTTAGGCCACCAAATATTGGCGGAGTTCCCGAGAGCGACTGCGAATGCCTTCCAAGGCGCGACGCTCAAGATTGCGTGTTTTGTCACGACTCATGCCCAATTCCTTTGCAATGGAGGTGAGGCTCATCGGCTCTTCGCCCTCCATTCCGTAGCGCATCTTCAGCACCCTCCCCTGCAGCTCTGGCAGCTGCTCCACCAGCGCTCGCAAATCACCCTTCAAACACTCCCCATCCAC
>JBJTWN010000192.1:0-10186 GCA_046081785.1 Cyanobium sp. | reverse complement strand
GCGGACTGTAAATCCGCTGGCTCTGCCTACGTTGGTTCAAATCCAACCCGGCCCACCTTTCCACATGCCCTTGTAGCTCAGCGGTAGAGCACTCCCTTGGTAAGGGAGAGGTCACGAGTTCAAGTCTCGTCAAGGGCTTCCCAAAATGACACCCGCCAAGCAGCAAGGGATCCCTGGAACAGGCCAATACAGCGAACATCTACCGCCCAGCATTTTGGCGAGCAAATGTCGCGTGGACGCGCAGCTGGAGATGGATCTACTGCTGATAGCAAACGTGGCCGTAGGGGAACGCGGGGCCGAGGGGCTTGGGGCGATCCCCCTGGCCGTTTTCCGCCATGGCCTGGAGATAGAGAATTGCCTGCACCGGCACCCGCACCACTTCGGATGGCAGCACCTGGGGAGACACAGGAGCCATCGCGCCATCCGGCACCCTCTCGGGTGTGCAGTGTTGACGTGTTCGCCGGCCCATCTGAGGCTCCTCCCAGCAACTCGGTCATCTCGCCCCTAGAGGGGGCCAAGATAAGAGAAACTATGAAGCGATCCCAAGTTTCAACTGTGGCGATTGCTACAAAACTGACAGTTGTGCTGGTCTTGCTGCAGGGAGGCTTCCTTCCTGTCGCCGCCGCTCCTGAGGTCTGTGTTCTCGCCCCCCATCTTGAAAGGAGCGCCTCACCCCACGCCGTTCCGAGGGCCCTGGTGGCTCTCTCCCGGCCCACTCTGTTCGTCAGAGAGCCCCTGGCGGAGCTCCGCATCGAAGAGGGAGCCCAGGTGCTGTGGAGGTGGCAGTCCCTCCCCAATCAGGGCGCATTAGAAGGCCCCTTGGCATGGCCACTCTCCCCGCTCAAGCCCGGCCAGGCGATCACCGTTCACCTGCGGCCCTTGGGATCCACTCCGGAACACTTCGCCACCATCCAACTCGAAGGGGCGCCTCTCCAACGGTTGCGAGAGGGAGATGGTCGACTCCGATCCTTGATGGGACAGCCTGGGGCCTGGCGCCCAGCGATCGAGGATCTTCTCGCCAAGGGAGATCAAGCGCTCGCCACAGCGCTTTTGTTTGCCAACGAGGGCCCCAACGATCCCGACCTCAACGCTTTGAGGCTTCTCGTGGCCCAGGAAAGTTGCCAATGACACCTGTCCAGCAAACCTCTGCGACCCTGGAGGGGTTACGCCACCGCCATGTCTGAGGCCCACTCTTTCCTCTCCCCGCCGGTGGAGACCATGCGCCAGCTGGTGACCGAAGGAAGCACACGCCCCTTGCAGTGGCGCCTGGAGCAACTCACCAGGCTGGAGGGTGCGCTGAAGATGGCGGAATCGGGTCTGCTCCAGGCCCTCGCCCAGGACCTGGGCAGGCCCCCACTGGAGGCTTACTTTGAGCTGGTGGGGGTTCGGGAGGAGCTCCAGTTCACCCGCCGCCATCTCAAACGATGGATGGCTGGCAAGCGCATCGGCCTTCCCCCCTCACGCTGGCCCGCCCGCGGCCGGTTGCAACCCGAGCCCCTGGGTTGCGTGCTGATTTTGGGCCCGTGGAACTATCCCTTTCAGCTCTGCCTGCAGCCCCTGGTGAGCGCCCTGGCCGCCGGCAACACCGTGGTGCTCAAGCCCTCGGAGCTGGCCCCTCACACGGCCACCCATATCGCCAACCTGCTCAGAGAGGCCTTCCCCCCCCCAGATCGTCCAGGTGGTGCAAGGCGATGGCCAGGTGGGCGCCCAACTTTTGGAGCACCGCTTCGATCACATCCTGTTCACGGGAGGCGGGCGGGTTGGCCGCTTGGTGATGGCAGCGGCGGCCCGTCATCTCACCCCTGTCACCCTGGAGTTGGGGGGCAAGAGCCCGGCGATTGTGCTCGCCGATGCACCGATCGCCACCACCGCACGCCGACTGGTGTGGGGCAAGGGCCTGAATGCAGGCCAAACCTGTGTGGCTCCCGACCATCTGCTGGTGGTGCCAGAGGTTGTGGCCCCCCTGAAGGCGGCGATGGCCGAGGAGATCACCCGGCTCTACGGCCCCGATCCCCTGGCGAGCCCGGATCTTGCCCGGCTGGTGAACCTGCAGCACTTCGATCGACTGAGTGGCCTGCTCTGCGAAGCGGAAGAGCGGGGGCAGGTGATCCTGGGCGGCCGGCGGAGCAGGGACCAACAACGGATCGAACCCACCCTGTTGCAAGTGGACGATCCCGACACGGACCCCTTGATGCGAGAGGAGTTGTTCGGGCCCCTCCTACCCATGATCACGGTGCCCAACCTGGAGGCGGCCATCGCCAGGGTGCAAGCCGGCCCCAAACCGCTCGCTTTATACCTTTTCGGCAAGAGGGCTCAAGATCGCGATCGGGTCCACAGCCGCACCAGCTCCGGCAGCCTGGCGTTCAATGACGTGATCGTCCAGGTGGCCGTGCCTCAGTTGCCTCTAGGCGGTGTGGGCGAGAGCGGCATGGGGGCCTATCACGGGCACACCGGCTTCCTCACGTTCTCCCACCAACGCAGCATCTTGGAGCAAAGGTTCTGGCCTGACATCGCGCTGCGCTACCCGCCCTACGCAGGCAAGTGGCCCTTTGTGAAGCGACTCATCGGCTAATTCGGGCCAATTCGCGGGGTGGGGGACTGGATGAGAGCCAAAAGGGTCCTTACCCTTCGCCGAGCCTGAAGACGATCCATTCCATGCGCTCCGCGTTTGCCGCCCTGGCGTTGGCCCTGGCTCTTCCCCTGCCCTCCTTGGCGGGGGCGGTCAAAGTGCAGCCAGGGGAAACCCTCTCCGAAATCGCGGACAGGCTGGGTGTCAGCGTGCAACGCCTGATCGAGCTCAACAACATTCAAGATCCCGACCATCTGGAGGCCGGCACCCAGCTCAAGCTGCCCGCCGGGGCCAAGAGCGCTAGTAGCAAGCCCATGGCAAGCCAAACCGTGACCGTGGGGCAAGGCGAGACGCTCTCAGACATCGCCGATCGGCACGGCGTCCCCGTGAGCACCATCATTGCGCTTAACAGTTTGAGCGACCCCAACCATGTGGAAGTGGGCCAGGTGCTGAAGCTCAGAGGCCAAAGCCGAGCAGTGGGACATTCGGCTCCACAAACCTCTGCCAAGCCGTTGGCTTACAGCTACACCCCAGGGGCCAGTGAGCACGTGGTTCGCAAGGGGGAAAGCCTATCTGCCATTGCCAGGGGCCATGGAATCCCCCTAAGCCAGCTGATCGCCCTCAATGCCATCACGGATCCCAACAACGTTCACGCGGGCAGCACCCTCCAGCTCAAAGGCGGCTCTGCCGTTGGAGCCGCCGGTGCCCAACCCCCTCAAGCCAAGCCCCAATCCAGCCCCCGCGTCGAGCCCCGACCCAAGCCTGCCGTCACCACCACCGCTGCTGCGCCCCGTCCGGCCACCACGGCCGTGCAAGCAGCAACTGGGAAGACGGACTGGAGGAGCTATGGCCCGCTCCAGGTGGACTGGACGAGTTGGCAGCCCATGGGCGGCAGCATGGTCGCCGCTGTGGTGAACACCAAAGGGGAATCCCTTTACACATCCATCAACTGTGGCGCCCGCAAAATCAACAGCACAAACGCTGCGGGGCAATGGGGCGCATGGAATGATCCAGCCTCCGAAGTGGAAACAAAACTCGTGAACGACTTCTGTTCACGCCGCGCAGGATGAACCAACCTGCAAGGGCAAGGGCCAAGGAGAACGGAGGAAATGCAGACCCGAACTTCTGATCCACAGCCGTTGCACCCCGTCGTCACTCTCGTTGATGAGATGCTCCTGCACTAAACGACGACTCAGCCAGCTCCACTGATCAGGTTGGCCGCCATGCTGGCTGGCCAGCTGGTCCGCCAAGCTTTTCAGGGGTTGGCCTTTGTGTTGCTGCAAGGCTTCCAAGAGAAGAACAGCTTGGTCAGACCAATCCTTGGCGAACCGCTGTCCGGCGCACATGTCACAGCGTCCACAAACTCCCACCACCTCGCCGACGGCACGGAGCAAGGCCTGTTCCCGGCAACCCTCCCCCTCCGCGATGGCTTCCATGCGCCGAAGTTGCCGCTGGGCCAAGGCCATCCGCTCCGCCTCCGGGGCAGACCAGGACAGCCAAGCGTCAGCAGAGGTTGAGGCCCGGATCGCCCAGCCCAAACGCTGCCGATCCGCCGGATCAAACAACACCACACACCTCGCCGGCTGCCCATCCCGCCCTGCACGCCCGGATTCCTGCAGATAGCCCTCCGGACTCGCTGGCAACTGCAGATGAAGCACCAAACCCACATCACCACGATCAACTCCCATGCCAAAGGCCACGGTGGCCACCAGCACGGGGCGTGGGTGAGTCTGAAAATGCTCGAGTGCAATCTGCCGGCTGTGGGATTCCATCCCGGCGTGGTACGCGATGGCCTCCACAGCCGCTTCCCGCAAGCGGCTTGTCCACTCCTCCACCGAGCGCCGGGTGCGGGCATAGATCAACACCGCGCCACGAGCCTGGGCGATGGCCTCAAGCACCTCATCGAGGGGCTCAGTCGGTCGCCGGCGCATGGCGTAAGAGAGGTTGAGGCGCCGGGCCGAGCGCACTTGAACGAGGGGTTGGCGCAGGCTCAACAAGCGAATGATGTCTGCCCTCACCTGGGGTGGCGCCGTGGCGGAGAGCGCCACCAAGGGCACACCGGGAAACAAGCCACGCAGAGCGCCAAGCCGGCGGTAGTCCGGGCGAAAGTCATGGCCCCATGCGCTGATGCAGTGAGCCTCATCCACGGCCAGGGCCACCAGGGAACCGCTGTGCAAGCAATCCTCCAGCAGTTGGCGGGTGCTCTCCATCTGCAATCGTTCCGGCGCCAAATACAACAGCCGTAGACGGCGCTCCTGAAGCGCTCGTCTCAGGGCGCGAACGTCCTCATTGGGCACCCCTCGATGCAGACAGGCCGCCGAGATCCGCCGCCGTTGCAGCTGGCGCACCTGGTCTTGCATCAGGGCCACCAGGGGCGAAACCACCACGGTCAGGCCCTCTCTCACCAAGGCTGGAAGCTGATAGCAGAGCGACTTGCCCGCCCCGGTGGGGAGGACAGCCAAACAATCGCGACCCCCCAGCAGTGCCTCCACCACAGGCCGTTGGCCTTCTCGGAAGGCGGCCCAACCGAAATGCCGCTGCAAAGCGTCGAGGAGGGGATCCTCCAGCAAGCCCACACCATCGATAGTGCCTCAAAACCTTAGCCACCCCCACTGGTGGGCAGGGTCGGCGCCTCAAGTTGATCCGGACTCTCCTCCACCAGTTGCAGTCGCACCCGTTTCCCCCCCGCCAACTCGCCAAGCGACACCCTCAGAGTGCTGCCGCTGAGGGTCTGCAGGGCCTGCAACAGATGACGCAGATGGGGTGTGCTGCTGCCGCTCTCCAGCCAGAGCCGCTCCTGCAGCAGGCCAAGGCGGCGCCAACTGGTATGGAGCTGCAAGACCGCGCGCTCCAACTGCTGCGCCTGACCGACTGCATCCGCCAACACCCCGAGAGCGTCGAGCCGCTGGGCCTCGAGGATCGCCTTTTCCAGATTCAGATCGTCCTGCTGCAGGGCGCGGACAGCCAGGCCGGCGTCCGCGGCTTTCTGGAGCCAGCGCGCGGTATGGGTGACCTCGCGCACCGTCTCCAGCTCCGGCTCCTCTTGGAGCTCTCGCCGAAGAGACTCCTGCTGGGCATCGGGCAGCTTTGCCAGCTCCCGCACGAGGGGAGCCACAGCCCGGGGGGGGAGAAGATTATCCGCGGTGCGCTGGCGAATCTCCTCCGGCAGCAGTGGGCTGGTGGCCGCGATCACCTCGTCACTGAGGCGGCGCACCTGTTGGCGGGTGATCTGCTGACCAGCCTGGGCGGCCTCGCTGACCAGCTGCTGCACTTCCGGGCCGGCCTGGGCTGTCTCCAAGAAGGCCCGTTTGGAGAATTGGTTCACGCTGGCTCCATCCAGGAGGCCTTCTTCCAACAAGTTGTCGGCGGAATCCGCCAGTTGGATCAGGGTGTAAGCCCGGGTCTTGCTGACCTCATGGTCCCTCAGCCACTGCAAGAAGCCCATTCCTCGCCCCTCCCCACCCCGCTTTTCCCGATCGCGCACCGTACGCAAAATGCGGCCCCGCCAGATCTCCGTCTGGAGGTCAAACCGATCACACACAGCCCAGGCTTCCTCGAGCCTGGCCTCAAATTCCATGGAGCTGATGTCCTCCCTCTCCGGATCAGGCAACTCCAACCTGAACAGCAGGGATTCAGCGGGGTCGGGGGCAGACACCAGCGGCCGGCAAGGGGTGTAGCGGATGCTGCCACGGTGGCGCCCCAGCGGCGGACGACGAATCGTGACGCCATGCCGTTTGGGCGAGGAGAGGTCGGTATGGTCTTCTCGATCCTCCTGTGACCCGCTCTCGAGCAATGGCCATCTCCCGCGGTGACAAAGTGCGCATCAAGCGTCCCGAGTCCTACTGGTTCAATGAGGTCGGCACCGTTGCCTCCATCGACACCTCTGGCATCCGCTATCCCGTCGTTGTGCGTTTTGAGAAGGTGAATTACAACGGCTACAGCGGATCTGAAGGCGGAATCAACACCAACAATTTCGCCGAAACCGAGCTCGAGAAAGCTTGAGCACCCCAATGGGTGTTCCTGGAGCCAGGGGTCTGACAAGCTTGCTGTTGCCACCTCCCTGCCTCTTTGCCCGAGCTTCCTGAAGTCGAAACCGTCAGACGTGGACTGCAGGGCCAGACCCACGGCCTGGTGATCGCCCGCGTGGAGGTTTTGCGTGCAAGCGCCGTGGCCAGCCCCCCGGACCCCGAGCTGTTTGCCCTTGGCTTGCGCGACTGCCAACTCGGCAATTGGCATCGGCGGGGGAAGTATCTGCTCGCTGATCTGTTCGACTCCGACGGAGGCGACGCAGGGCGCTGGGGCGTGCATCTGCGGATGACCGGCCAGTTCCTTTGGCTCCAGGAACCACTGCCCCCGTGCCGGCACACCCGGGTGAGGATGTTCAGCCCTTCCGGATCTGAACTCCGCTTCGTCGACACCCGCAGTTTCGGCCAAATGTGGTGGATTCCACCAGGAGTTCCTGTGGAAGAGGTGATGCAAGGCCTGCGCCATCTGGGCCCCGAGCCCTTCGCGCCGGAGTTCGACAGCGATTGGCTGCTCAAACGTTTGCACGGCTCCACCCGACCGATCAAGACAGCGCTGCTGGATCAGGCCTTGGTCGCAGGAGTGGGCAACATCTACGCCGACGAAAGCCTCTTCGCCGCTGGCATCGCCCCCCAAACTCCAAGCGGATGCCTTGAACGTCCCCAGCTCGAAAGGCTGCGAGAGGCATTGGTGAAAGTTCTGCGCACCAGCATCGGGGTAGGCGGAACCACCTTCAGCGATTTCCGCGATCTGCAGGGTATCAATGGCAATTACGGCGGCCAGGCCTGGGTCTACCGTCGAAGTGGCGAACCTTGCCGGCGCTGCGGAACCCCTATCAGCCGCGCCAGGCTCAGCGGCCGCAGCAGCCACTGGTGTCCAAACTGTCAACAGTGAATCAAGGCCACGGGCCATGCGCCATTGCGCCGGATCAGGAGCCGGGACCGGTCCTTTGGGAAGAACCGTCGGGGAACGTGAGAATTTCCTGATGAGTTGCTGGCCAAAGAAAAATCCTGGCCCAAGCAAGGCTCATCGCTGTTGGGTGCATCCCCTGGGCACTCTCGAACAGTCTTCTGCCGGATCCGTTCTGCGCTTGACTCAAGAGAGAGCTCTGACCTCCGTGTCTCCCTCACCACCTTTTGGCACCCCCCCCTCTCCGGCCCCCGAGGTCGACAACGGGTCCTCTACGCAGATCACACCCAGCGCCGGAGGGGTGGTCGGTGCCATGGACGAAAAGGGCGAGTTGACTTTGGCGTTATGCCAAGCCATATCAGATATTCATCGTCGTGGCTGGTGTGACGGAACCGGGGGCAATTTCAGTTGCACCCTGAACCACGCTCCCTTGACCTTGCTGATGGCCCCCAGCGGCATCGACAAAGGGTCGGTTAGTCCTGAAAGCCTGATCGTCGTCAACGCTGAAGGACGGGTCATCCAAGGAAGTGGACGGGCCAGCGCCGAGACCCTTCTCCACCTGGAGATTGTGCGGGAACGGCAAGCCGGGGCAGTGCTCCACACCCACTCCCAAGCTGCCACGTTGCTCTCTCGCCACTACAGGCCGGGCCCTGGGCAGGTTGTGAACCACCTGGAGATTGACCAGCTGGAGATGCTCAAGGGGCTGGAAGGCATCCACAGCCACAACACCTGCATCCGCCTTCCGGTGCTGGCAAACGACCAGGATCTGAAGCGTCTCAGCGCGACGGCGAAGCCCCATCTCGAAGACGCTCCGCATGGCTTGCTGATCGCTGGCCATGGCCTCTACGTTTGGGGATCAGCCCTACCCATGGCCCGCCGCCATCTGGAGATCATCGAATTTCTGCTCGAGCAGCAATGGAGGCAGCTTCTGCTGAATGCCCTAGTCAGAACCAACAGCCGATGAAGGTTTCCATAAGCCACGTTCTGCTCGACATCGAGGGCACCACCTGTCCGGTTCAGTTTGTCAGCGAGACACTATTCCCCTACGCCGCTGGCAAGCTGGGAGAGTTCATAGACAGCCGCAAAAAAGATATCGTTGTGCAAAAACTCTTGTCTGAAGTGGCTCAGGCCTGGAAGGAAGACCCCAATCCGGCAGCCCAGAGATTGCTGAGAGCCGCACCCGTGAACGCAAGTCTTTCCACTCAGACATTGCCTTATTTGCAATGGCTCATCGAGCAAGACCGCAAGTTCACTGCTCTAAAAGACTTGCAGGGATTGGTGTGGGAAGCGGGGTACGAGTCCGGGGCTCTAGTGGGTCCCCTTTACCCTGATGTCGCCCCTGCCTTGCATCGTTGGCGGGAAGCCGGACTAGGGCTCGCTGTGTATTCCTCTGGTTCAGTCAAGGCCCAACATCTCATTTATGGCCACAGTAACGCCGGCGATCTTCGGCCACTGTTTCAGCACTGGTTTGATACCAGGATTGGTTCCAAACTAGAACCAGAAAGCTACATCAGAATCTCAGCAGACTTAAGCACAACTCCCCAGTCCATCCTTTTCATCAGCGACTCAATAGGTGAACTCACTGCGGCTAAAAAAAGCGGGTTAGCCGTTTTGCTATGCGATCGAAATGGATCCCTCACCCGTCCAACAGATTGCGAGCGATTCGCGACGGTTCAATGCTTCGACAAGCTTGATCCATTCGACTTACCAGAACAGACTTCCTAGACCAATCGACACGGCTCTTGATTCATTTGCCTAGTTTTTTGTCATATTCAGTTAACGCCAGCAGACGCAATCGGCCCCGGTAACTGCCAGGAAAGATGACGCCCCTGCCGCCCATCAGGCGGCCCTTACCAAAGTAGCTGGCTGGGGGACATGTTCTGGTGTTGGGGGATTGATCCATACCACCTCTGGCTGACGCCAACAGCGAATGGACTGACTCCAACGGCGGGGATGACGCTGCCGCGCCTGTTCATACACCTGAGCACGATGGCGAGAAATGGCCTGTGCCTCTCCGCTGTGGCGCTGATCAGGAGTGACGAACCGGATGCCGCTATGGCGGTGTTGGTAGTTGTACCACTCCGCAAATGCCGCTACCCAGGCGCAGGCTTCCTCCACGCTCTGGAAGGGCCTACGGGGGTAATCCGGCCGGTATTTAACCGTGCGGAACAGCGATTCAGAAAAGGGGTTGTCGTTGCTCACCCTGGGCCTGGAGAAGGATCTGAGCACTCCCAGCTCTTCCAGCCGGCTTTCCAGGGTGGCCGCTCTCATGGCATTGCCGTTATCGGCATGGAGGATCAAGGGGTGGGGTCGTCCCTTGCTGATCCGCTCCCTCAGGCAGGCCCGGCTCACCAGATCGGCGGCAATCTTGGAGTCTTCCCGATCGGCCACATCCCAGGCCACGATTTTCCTGCTCCAGACGTCGATCACCAGGTAGAGGTACAGCCATACACCACGCACGTTGGTGGGCAGATAGGTGATGTCCCAACTCCAGAGCTGGTTGGGCCCGTCCGCTTTCAGCCGTGGCACCTCCCGGGGCTCCTGGGGCGGCCTGGCACGGCCCCTACGGTGCGCTTGGTCGTGGGCATGGAGCACGCGGTAAAAGCTGCGCTCTGAGGCGATATAGAGGCCTTGATCCACCAGAACCGGCACGATCTGCCCGGGGGGCAATGCCGCAAACTCAGG
>JBJTWN010000191.1:0-12300 GCA_046081785.1 Cyanobium sp. | reverse complement strand
CGACTGGTTTTTGGAAAGATCTCCCTTGATGGAGGCCGCCGCACCACGGGTGAGTTGCAGCATGTAAGAGAACTGAAGGCCTTGCTGACCAGCTGAATAATCCCAACCATGGAGGTAGGGGACCGTTTCTTCGCCAAAGCGAGTTTGATACTCGGCGCTGTCGATCTAGGAATCGATTTCAGCGTCGTAACCCTGCTCCTGAAGGATGGTGAAGTAGTGCAGCATCTCCGCCTTGTTCTGGGGAGCACGACCGAGCAGATGCTTGAAGTTGAGTTCGATGAAGCAGTAGGGATTGGTGCTGGTGAAGAAACGATCTTTGTAGAGACTGATCTTGGCCACCTGGCGCACAAACTCCCTCACGCTCAGGTAGCCGCGGCGGAAGAGTGATTCCGGACCATCCAGGCGCTCGCTGGTCATCACATACTGGCGTCCCAGCACCTGCTGATAAACGGCTCTGATCAGATTGGCCTTGTCAACATCAGAACCGGTTGCCCAGTTTTCTTTGTTGCGATCATTGGCAAATCTTGTGATGCACAGCGTTGGCAAGGGTCATGGGAAGCGTGCGTGGAGGGCCGAGAGGGATGGGGAACTTGCAGCAATTCCATCAGGCTTGATCCAGGAGATCACCAGAGATCTGGATGCTGGGCCTGAAGCCGCAGGCTGCAGGCGGTTCCTATGGTTGACTGCGCATGTCTCCACACAGCGTTCAGAAACGTTACAAATTCTCCGACCCCTGGCCTCCAAGGGCCATCAGAGGCACGTTGCAGGGGTAGCACCGATGCCACCCCCTGGCAACAATATTTCCTACCGTTACTATGCAACCAACGTTTCCAGTGGCTATGGCTTCCGTTGGACCCGAGCTGGAATGGGCGGCCCGCTTGAGCGTCCAATTGCAAACCCTCTCTGAATTAGCTGAGAACCTCACCTTCAGAGTGCTGGAACTAGAGGAGCGTCTAAGCGCACAAGACCACCAACTCCTGTCGCTCCAAATGGCTTCCGATGAGCTGACCGATGGCATCACGAGCGCCATGGAAGAGCGCATGGTGGAAACGGAAGATCGGTTGGTTCGGATTGAGGGTCTGCTGCAAGGGGGTGGAAATGGAAGCTTCCCTGCTCGATCGCTCCGGGCCCTTCCCAAGCCTTCCCAAGCAAATTTGAACGATCCCTTCGGGATGGAAGACTCTTTACCCGAGGAGGCTGCCTTTTTGGAGGAACCCCACGGAGACCCCGAAGAGATCGAAGGGCAAGACGAGGAAGGCTTCATGGAGGATCCCCCGTTCCTGGAGGATCTCCATGACGAGTGCCGGGCGAGCTGAGGGCTGCTCTGGCCTTAGCCAGCCCGGCCAGTGCTAAGCATGACGGCAGCCACATACAGCACAAAGGCCGTCAGCCCGAATCCCCCCGCCGTCACCAGGCCCTGCCAAATCGTCCTAGCGAGAGGCGATGGGGCATCAGCCAGCCAAGAGGGGGGAGCCATGATGGTAAGAGCAGAATCAGAAGGCGCCCAAGCTGTGCATCGGCCCGCGGGGGTCCGGCGAGCGTTCGCGTCACGCCAATAGGCGTTGTAGCGGGGAGCCTGCTGATTGAAGGGAATCACGCCCTGGGCCTGGCCCTCCAAGATCCGGCCCCTTTGGTGGGGCACCTGGTCGGTGCCGAAGGCCTCCCGATACTCATCCGACTCAAGAAGGTAATCCACGAGCCCAGGCAGGCCCTTCTGGGCGATCAGAATCGAGAGGGCAATGCGTTCCCGATCGCCATGAACAGAACGGCCAAGAACACGACCGACGATCTGATCCACCATGCGGTAGTTGCTATTGCAACGATAAAAGTCGTTTCGGAATTTCTCAGACAGGAGTAACCCGCGCACAAAATCCTTCACCGTGATCTGACCACTCCTCAGCTGGGATTCCAGCACGGGATCGCGATCCACCTTGAAGACATGAAAGAAGATTTGGCGATAGGCCTGGGCGATCGTGGGGTCCGTAGCTTCCTTGCTGCGAACCAGGTCGAACGGAGAAAGGCGGGGGCTTTCATCTCCTCCCACCGGGAAAGAATTGACCCGGGCATTTTGCGTGACTGGTGCAATTTTTAGGAGGGGAAGAGCCATGGCAGGGAGGAAGGATCCGCACACTAGGGTTAGTTCCCCCCTGGAACCCAGGGCTGGTAGAAATACTTAGATTCCTTTACAAATTAACTGGACCTAACCTCATTCCTGGAACCAAGCTTGGGGGAGTTCCCCACTGTGGTCATGAATACGGTCGAATTCAAAGGGTCCGGCGAGGGCGCCCCAGAGCTGTTCATGGGTTTCGGGATGGTGTCCCCGATCAATGGTGCACATCCTCCCGGCTGATAGCTGAAGCTGACTCACCAGATAGGCGGGCTGGCCCTTGCGCTCCACAAGGCAGCGGCAGCCAGGTTCCACCTCCCCCACAAACCCCTCGCCCTGTTCCCTCACCCAGTAGTTGCATCCCTGCAGGGGCTGAAGATCCTCCTCCCGGAGGGCGGCCAGCAGGGAAGGATCTGCCGTAGCCCCCCAGAAATGCTTCTCGTCATGCAAAGCCAGGTTGTGGATGATAAGCTGACCCTCCCACCTTTCTGGGCGCAACACCCGGATGCGGTATGGGGTGAAAGGGGTGATGGCGTAGGCCTGCTCGAGGAGCAAAGACCCTCTGGCGAGGTGAGGGATCGGGCGTGTGGTGACCAGGATGTGGGCAAAGAGCGGGGGATTCTCAAAGGCCTGGGTTTGGTTGCTGAAGCTGCCGCAGAGTTGGCGCAGCAAACGGGCATAGGCGGAGGTGGCCATGGGGGCTACACACCGTGGAGGCGAAGTCGAAACTCTCCCACCTCACGGGCTCTGGCTGCATCGATCTGGGCAAAAGGGTGGTGGGTGAGCTGGGAGAGAATCAACTCCAAGGTTTCGGCTCGATTTAGGGCCTGGAACGCTCCTTGAGGGGCCTGGAGGTGAAGGGCGTCATCAAAAGCCATTGCGAAGCTGTCGGCATTGCAAAACTGCTGCCCCGATTCAGCAAAGAGGGAAGGAGGTAAGGCCATGGGCCACTGGGTTCGGAACGAAAGGCGGTTGAGGCTGGGCGCGCACCGCCGCAAACAAACTTCCTCAAATGCCAGGACCCAGATTTGAACTGGGGACACGGCGATTTTCAGTCGCCTGCTCTACCAACTGAGCTATCCCGGCCTGTCGCCTTGGCGACCTCCCAATCTTAAATCACTGCCGCTGACGTTTTGGCGGCAAGGGGTGCGCGCCAAGCAAATCAGCCCGTGCACACGCCAGCCGGCTTGCTTCAGAGCTGTCGCCGCATTCAGGGCCGTTGCGCCTGTGGTGAGGATGTCATCCACCAAGAGCACTGGATGCTGCCTGGCCTCCTTGGGCTTGGCCCTGCGGGGACAAGTGAATGCCCCCCTCTGGTTCTCATGGCGCATGGCCTGATTGAGGTGATGTTGACCGAGCACAGGGCGGGATCGCAGAAGGAGCTCTGTGCTGTCCCAGCGCCACTGCTTGCCACCCAACCGGCAGATCAGGCCAGGCAGTGGATTGGCCTGCCTTTTCCAGCTGGGAACAGGCACCAACAAGGGTGAGGACTGTGGCGGGAAGGTCGGCGGCTCTACACCTTTAAGGAGGGCGGCAATGCTGTCCTGGTGGGGGCGCTGCCGCAGGCTGAGAAGCATGCGCCGGTAGGCGCCCATGTAGAGGCCCGCTGCCCACCAGTGAAGAGGAGCAGAGCCTTCCAATCCTCCGATGGGCAGCAACAAGGCCTGGGTGCAGCGCGTGCACAGTCGGTTCACAAGACCGGGAGGGGCCAAAGGTTGACGGCAGAGCGGACAGGGCCTGCTGAAAAACCAATCCAAGGGAGGCTTGGGGCCAAACCGAAAACAAACGTCAAGCACGGGAAGGATTGAACCAGAGTGTCTGGTTCAATCCTTCCCAGCGATTGACCGCAGCATGGCGACAAGGGTGCGATGGGCGTCTTCGCTATCCGTCAGCACATGATCGAAGGGCACATCCACGCTGGCACCATCGACTTCCAGGGTCATGGCCTCAGGAGCAACGGCAACCATCCGGGCGGATTTGGCACCGCTGAGGCCTGCATAGTGTTGGGCGTAGGCCAACACCGCAGAGGCGTGATCATCGTTCATGTGACGACAGATCCGGTCACTTACGGCTGCACTTAGCGGATCAGCGGTCATGGCAACGGCGGGGACTGGCTCCATTCTGAAGGCCTCCCCAGAACATCAGGTTGTCCCCAATCGCTGCCAAAGCAAAAACGCCAGGCGGAAGGCGCTCCAGCCCACATACCCCGCCAGAATGACAAACAGGCCCATGGCCAGGATGGAGCGGATGCGATCAGACATCAGGCGGAACCTGAAAGGAAAGCTTCCATCTTGCCCTGGGCCAGACGGGCCATGCCGAGGGCTGCCGAGAGTTTGGGCCGGTTGCGGATCGGTAGGCCGAGCATCCGTTCACGCAAAAGACGCCACTGAGAATTGTGAGCCCCACCCCCAAGGGTCGTGATCCGCTGGATGGGGGGGGCTCCAACCTCCCGGAGCCGTTGCCATCCCTCCTTTTCAATCGCCGTGATTCCCTCCAACAGCGCCTGGAGGAACCTGGAATCACTCACTGGCCTCGGCTCCAAGATGGGCTCAAGTTGGGGATCGTCCACGGGGAACCTCTCCCCTTGGCACAACAGCGGTCTTAGCTTGAGACCACTGCTCTGCTTGGGATCGATCTGCCGGCTCAATTCCTCCAGCACCGCAGAATCGAAATAACGTCTCAAAATTGCTGCTCCCGTGTTTGAGGCTCCTCCAAGCAGCCAACGACCATTGACCCGGTGACAACTCAAACCCACTCCGTGGATCGGCGCGGGAACAAACTGCTTCAGCACAAGGGTGGAGCCCAAAACAGTGATGCCCTCATCAGCTGCTGGATCAGCCGCCAAGACGGAAGCATTGGCATCGGTGCTTCCGGCTGCCACCTGGCAACTCTCCGGCAAGCCAAGCGCTGAAGCCACCGCGGGAGCCACAGGCCCAAGCAGTGTGCCACTGGCCACAATGTCGGGCAAACTCTCGGCCCAGCAGGCGCTCGCCAGGGATCCCAACCATTGCTGGCCTTCTAGATCCCAGCCTAGACGCAGATTGTTTCCCTCCTCTCCCCAACGCCAATTCCCCAACAGCCAACCCATAAGCCAGTCCGCCTGGTGACGGATCAGTCGCTTCGACGTCTGAGCGATCGTGCGGCTTCGCTCAATCAAACGAAGGGCTCTGGCCAAACTGCCACTGGCCTGACCGGCCGGGTGGCAGACCGGACCTAGGAGCCGCTGCACCTCTGGCAACTGCTCTTCACAGGCTTGGTGATAGGGAAGGGCATGGCCCAGGGCTCCCGGCAGGAGGAGACCCTGCTCGTCACATAGCAAAAGGGTGCCAGATGTGCCGGCGAGGGAAATGACCAGCACTTGCTGTTTCAGCTCCGCGGGGAGTTGATGGAGCAAGGCGATGAAACCTTGTCTCCACGTTTCCGGAAGCTCGAAAGGGCCGGGGTAAAGAAGGGCTTGCTCGATCAGGGTTTGTCCGTCCCGATCATTGACGGCAAGCCGAACCCCACTGGTTCCGAAATCAACCCCGAGAGCCAGTTCGCGCAAGGTCGGCGGTGGCCTGTTTGAGGGTCTGGGCAATGGTGCTCACATCCTCCCAGGGAAGATTGAGATCACTGCGTCCAAAGTGACCATAGGCAGCAATATCACGATAGAACCGTCCCCCTCGTTGTTGGGGAAGGGTGCGCAGACCAAAAGTTTCGATGATGGCACCGGGACGAAGGTCAAAATGCTCCTGAACAAGGGCCGTCAGATCGCTGTTGCTCAATTGACTGGTGCCAAAGCTCTCGACCAGGATGCTCACAGGCTTGGCAACGCCGATGGCATAACTGAGTTGCACTTCTGTTTTGCGAGCCAGGCCAGCGGCAACGATCGCCTTGGCAACATACCGCGCTGCATAGGCTGCCGAGCGATCGACCTTGGTGGGATCCTTCCCTGAAAAAGCCCCACCACCATGGCGAGCGTAGCCACCATAGGTGTCCACGATGATTTTTCTGCCCGTTAGGCCTGCATCCCCCTGAGGCCCACCAACTACAAATTTGCCGGTGGGATTCACAAGAAAGCGTGTAGAAGAACGGTCAGGCTTGAGCCTCAGATCTGCGGTGGCAGGCTCCACCACATGGTTCCAGAGATCATTAGCAATCTTCTCACGCAATGCTTTGTCTTCGCTGATGCCATCAATCTCTGCCTCATGCTGAGTGGAGATCAGGAGAGTATCGATGGCCACTGGCAGATCATCCTCATAGACCACACTGACTTGGGTTTTTCCATCTGGCAGCAGATAGGGCAAGCAGCCACGATGGCGCACTTCCGCCAGTCCTCTGGCCAGGCGGTGGGCCAGGCTGATGGGAAGGGGCATCAGTTCAGGAGTCTCATCGCAGGCATAGCCAAACATGATCCCCTGATCGCCAGCACCCACTTTGTCGAGAGGATCCCCGGCGTGATCCTCCGCCTCATCAACCCCCTGGGCAATATCGGGAGATTGTTGATCAAGAGCGATCAGAACGGCACAGCTTCTGGCGTCAAACCCCCCAGCCCGGTAGCCCCGATAGCCAATGCCATCGATGACATCCCGCACAAGATGATTGAAATCCACCTTGGCTGCGGTTGTCACCTCCCCAGTGATCAGGCAGAGGCCTGTATTCACAACAGTTTCACAGGCCACCCTGCTTGCCGGATCCTGGCTGAGTAGGGCATCAAGAACAGCATCGCTGATTTGATCGCAGATCTTGTCAGGGTGGCCTTCCGTTACGGACTCAGACGTGAAGACGTAACGGCTCATGGATGAAGAATTTATCAGTGATGAATCCTATGTCCCGAGAGGCAGTGGGCAGGTCGCCGTGGACACGCCAGAAGCCGGATCCACTCCGCCATCCACGGCCAACTCGCTCCAGTGCTCCATCCAGGGATAGTCCGCCTCGAGTGAGACGGACTGCTTCCAGCCGCCTCGATACCCCAAGACAACGGCCAAACCAGCGGCACGGGCCATGTGGAGATCGCTATTGGCGTCTCCAATCAAGGCACAATTTGCTGGAGCCACACCTAGGCCTGCACAGAGAAGTTGGATGGCTCGGGGATCAGGTTTGCGAGGCTGATGTTCGGCACTCCAAATTGCATTGATCTGCTGGTCAATCCCATGGTGCTCGAGGAAGCTCTGAATTCCAGCTCGGTCGTCGTTGCTGATGACCGCACATCGCACGTTGGAGATGTGTAAGGCAGCTAAGAAATCTGCTAGTCCATCGGTCATCGCCGAGCAAGTCGAACCAGGGGGATGATCGAGATCAGCCAAACGAAAAGTTTCCTGAGCCAACTCCTGCGCCTCTGGCCAGGAATGCCCCACCAGCGTAAGGACCACTGCGGTGCTGATCAGATTGTGTTCTCTTGCCGCCACGGCAGTAATTCCGCCTGGATCAAGACAGCCAACCTCCGGGAGGACCCCGTAAGCACACTGGAGCAATTCCTCCAGTTTTTCGGGATTAAACTTCCCACTCGAGAGGTTGAGGCAGTGTTGAATGCGAGTGGTGGCGAGGGCGAACAAGTGAGGCTCGCTTCTGCTCAGAGTGCCATCTTTGTCGAAGAGCACAGCGTTGATGTTTGCTGGCTTGCCAGCAACCAATATGAGCTGACCCCGCAATAGCAATTGCACCATTGACTGTGGCTACGATGATAGCGCCAACCTCAGTCTAGGTTGGCGCCAAGGGGCTCACCATCCTCGGCTTGCTCGAGGAGCATTTGCTTGTAGCGAGCTGCCATTTCCTCTGCTTTATCAAAAACTTTTTGAGGATCTGTGAGCATATCACCAGGCTCTGGTTCGAGTGCCTTAGTCGAGAGAGAAATGCGCCCTCGCTCCGCATCAAGATCAATGATCATCACTTTCATTTGATCATTGACATTCAAAACAGTGTGAGGGGTTTCGATGTGTTCGTGACTTATTTCTGATATGTGAAGCAGTCCGCTCACTCCACCAATGTCGATGAAAGCACCATAAGGTTTAATTCCCCGAACGGTGCCCAAAACCACTTCTCCAACCTCAAGACGATTCATCTTGCGTTCAACAAGAGCACGCCTATGGCTGAGAACCAAGCGATTTCTTTCTTCATCCACTTCCAAAAACTTAAGTGGCAGGAAGTCGGCGACCAGCTCTTCCTTCGCCTTGCGTGTGCTGATATGACTGCCGGGGATAAATCCGCGAAGGCCTTCCACGCGAACCAGGGCACCACCTCGGTTGGTAGCAAAAACTTCGCTGTAAATTGTTGCATCTTCCTTCTGAAGTTGCCGGACACGCTCCCAGGCTCTCTGATACTCGATACGGCGGATCGAAAGGGTGAGCTGACCGTCCTCGTTTTCTTCACTCAGGATAAAAAACTCTCTTACCTCCCCAGCTTCCAGCACATCCGACAGATGCTCAACTCTATTGATGGAGACTTCCTGCAAGGGCATGAAAGCAGCTGTTTTGGCACCAATATCAATCATGGCCCCCTTGGATTCGAGGGCGAACACCGTTCCGTTGACCACATCTCCGGGCTTGAAGTTGTAGTCGTATTTGTTCAGCAGGGCGGCAAACTCATCAAGTGTGAAGCCCACAGCTTCTGCTTCCCTCCCTGATCCCCGGCTGCTGGAGCTGTCTGCTGCAGGAATCTCATTTGGAAGGCCCAGGTCAGCCAGGTCGTCCATTTCAAAGAGAGCGTCTGCTTCAGCGCCCTGCAGCTCTTGGGAGGGGGTGACGGTCATAAGGTTCAGGCGGTCTGCCGGAGGCAGTAGGAAGGTGGCGCGCAGCCCGCCGCCGCGGAGAGCACGCACAAACATGAATCTTAGCCTCTGGCCGTCAGGCAGTGCACCAGCCTGTTAATTCACCACAGAAAGCCGCTGCTTGGTATGACTGGTTCGACTCATCTGGCCCAGTCCCTCAAGGGTGGCGACGAAGTCAGACACGCTTCGGAATTGTCGGTAGACGGAGGCAAAGCGCACGTAGGCAACCTCACTCATCGTTTTCAATTGTTCGAGCACTAACTCGCCAATCTCATTGCTAGAGACCTCCCGTTTGGCCCTTTGCTGAAGAAGCAATTCAATGTCGTCCACCAGCCGTTCAAGAACGGCAGGCTCAAGACCTGTTTTCTCACAGGCTCGAAGCAGGCCATGTAGCAGCTTGGACCGATTGAACGTTTCTCGACTTCCATTCCGCTTCACCACCGTGATGGGGACTGTCTCGACCCGCTCGTAGGTGGTGAAGCGAAAATCGCAGTTCAAGCACTCACGGCGTCGCCGCACACTTCTTCCTGAGTCTGCAGCTCGAGACTCGAGAACCCGGCTATCGGTGTGTTGGCAGGAAGGGCATTGCATGCCCAGAGGCACATATGTTTGCAATTCTAATCAGTTTTCGCCCCTTGAAAAGGGTTTCCAACAAAAAAAGCCCCATTTTGGGGCTTAATGAATTGAAGTAGGCCAATCACTTGCCGATTTTTGGGGGATCCCGGAAGGCGATCGCGAAAAAGAGAGTGGAAATGGCAAGAGCCAGAATCAGGATGTAAGCGAAGCTCTCCATAGGGAGGTTGGGGGTGAAGGGCAGGAAACCAGAAATCAGCTGAGAGGGGTTCCCGCGGGAGGGACATAACCCTGGGGAAGACGTCGGGTGGATCTGTCGCCAAGCTTCTGGAACAAACCAAATTCGACCTGTTCACCAAGATCGGGATCGATACCAGCAAACACATCTCTGAAGAGTGTGCGAGCCCCATGCCAAATGTGGCCAAAGAAGAAGAGCAGAGCAAAAGTGGCATGGCCAAAGGTGAACCAGCCACGGGGAGAGCTGCGGAAGGTGCCATCCGAGTGGTAGGTCTCCCGATCGAATTCGAAGGCCTCACCCAGCTGGGCTTTGCGAGCCAAGCGTTTGACGTCAGCAGGGTCTGTGAAGGTTTGGCCATTGAGTGCCCCTCCGTAAACAGCTGCAGTAACGCCCTGTTGCTCAAAGGAGTACTTGGCTTCGGCACGACGGAAGGGGATGTCTGCCCGAACAACTCCATTCTTGTCTTGGAGGACTACAGGGAAGTTTTCGAAGAAGTTTGGCAACCTCCTTACCTGCAGCTCCCTGCCATCTTTGTCGGTGAACGAGATGTGGCCAAGCCATCCTGTGGGCATGCCATCTCCATTCACCATCGGACCAACCCGGAAAAGGCCACCTTTGGCAGGGCTGTTCCCAACATAATCATAGAAGGCAAGCTTTTCAGGAACTGAAGCCCAGGCCTCCTGCTGAGAGGCACCTTGGTCTAGCGCTGTCTGAACGCGTCGATTGATCTCATTTTTGAAGTAATTCTGATCCCACTGGTAACGAGTCGGACCAAAAAGTTCGATGGGTGTGGCCGCAGCTCCGTACCACATGGTTCCTGCCACCACGAAGGCGGCAAAAAACACGGCTGCGATGGCACTGGCAAGAACCGTTTCGATGTTGCCCATGCGCAGAGCTTTGTACAGGCGCTCTGGGGGGCGGGTGGTGATGTGGAAAATCCCGGCGATGATCCCCACAATCCCTGCTGCAATGTGGTGAGCCACAATGCCACCGGGATTAAAGGGGTTAAAGCCTTCAGGACCCCACGATGGCTGCACTTTCTCAAGGTGACCGGTGAGGCCATAGGGGTCGGAAACCCACATGCCTGGGCCGAAAACCCCCGTGAGGTGGAAAGCTCCAAAGCCGAAGCAGCCAAGACCTGCAAGCAGGAGATGGATTCCGAAAATCTTGGGGAGATCAAGGGCAGGCTCACCAGTGCGAGGGTCCTGCCAGATCTCGAGATCCCAATACGTCCAATGCCAGATGGCGGCCAAAAAGAGAAGGCCACTGAAAATGATGTGGGCTGCTGCGACGCCTTCAAAGCTCCAGAACCCAGGATCAACACCGGTTTCTCCGGTGATGCTCCAACCGCTCCAGCTGCCAGTCACTCCAAGGCGGGCCATGAAGGGCATTACAAACATCCCCTGGCGCCACATCGGGTTGAGCACCGGATCAGAGGGGTCAAAAATGGCGAGCTCGTAGAGCGCCATGGAGCCGGCCCAGCCAGCTACTAGCGCAGTGTGCATGAGGTGCACGGCGAGCAAACGGCCCGGGTCGTTGATGACGACCGTGTGCACCCGGTACCAGGGCAATCCCATAGGAAGGGGTCAGGTCTGGGGTGGGTGGACGCAGACCGAAAGGTCGGCGTGGGGTTGACCGGCATAGCCGATCCAACCTGGCGATGGTAAGGGTTGCGGCCTGCCGGGCGAGCCTCCTGGTTACGGACCGCAACCGGAGCGGTGTCTGGAGCCTCCGGTGGCCGCGGCGTTGCGGTTCTTCGCGTCGCAAATCGAATCGAGTTTGGGGGTGGCTGACCAAGACGTTTCCTGCTGAGCTGCTGGCCGAAGAAAGCCGCGGCAACCGGCCCCGCTCGCGGTCCGGGGCCATGGCGATCCGAAGGCCTTCAGCTCTGGCGATCGCCTTGGCAGGCGAGCAGGGATCTCTGCAGGACGGCTGTTGAGACCACTTGGCGTCGCGACGGAGCTTCAAAATGAACGCAGCCGCCAATCCGTGCCGTCATGCCAATGATCCGCTTCGTGCGCGAAGGACGCGACATCCCTTGTTATCCCGGGGAGAACCTGCGTGAGGTGGCCCTGCGCGAAGGCATTGAGCTCTATGGGCTCAAAGGGAAACTCGGCAACTGCGGCGGCTGCGGCAAGTGCATCACCTGTTTTGTGGAGGTGGCCGAGGGCACGCCGGATGCCGCACTCAGCCCCCGAACCCCGGTGGAGGACCAGAAGCTGCGGCGTCGACCCCAAAACTGGCGGCTGGCCTGTCAGGCCTTGGTGCAGCAATCGCTGCTGGTGATCACCCGGCCCCAGGTGAACCTGCCGGATCGGCAGCGATCGCTGGAGGCCGCTTGGGCGGGGGCTCTCCCCACTGGGCCTACGGCTTGGCCTGAAGCCGCCGTCGCGGAGCCTGATGGGGAGGACGGCACCCCCGGCCCAGCTCCCGGGGGTGCTTCCGCAACGAGCGATGAAGAGGGCTGATCCAGCCCCGATTCACGGTGATACGGTCTGCAGACTTCCCGCACACCCATGGAAACCAACGACCTCGGTTTCGTCGCCAGCCTGCTGTTCGTGCTGGTGCCGGCGGTGTTTTTAATCATTCTTTACATTCAAACCAACAGCCGCCAGAGCGGCTGAACCCAGGCGTCCG
>JBJTWN010000190.1:0-33274 GCA_046081785.1 Cyanobium sp. | reverse complement strand
CCGTGGCCGCCCTGCAGGCCACGGCCCGGGGCGAGGATCCCCTCCTGCTAGTGCTCGCAGCCGATCATGTGATCCGCCAACCCGAACGCTTCCGCGCCACCATCGCCTCTGGCATCCCCGCCGCCGCCTCTGGCCAGCTGGTGACCTTCGGCATCGTGCCCACCGCCCCGGAAACGGGCTACGGCTACATCGAATCGGCCGAACCCCTCAGCAGCGAGCATCCAGCGCCCATTGCTCGCTTCGTGGAGAAGCCTGATCTCGCCACTGCCGAGAGCTTCCTGGCCTCCGGCCGCTTCACCTGGAACAGCGGCATGTTTCTCTTCCGGGCCAGCGCCATCCTCGCCGAGGTGGAGCGCCTCGCTCCGGAGGTGGTGAGCGCCTGCCGCAGCGCCCTGGAGCACGACAGCGCCGACCTCGACTTTCTCCGCCTGGAGCGGGAGGCCTTCGCCGGCTGCCCCTCGGTGGCCCTCGATGTGGCCGTGATGGAGCGCACCGATCGGGGTTGCGTGCTGCCCCTCGAGGCCCAGTGGAGCGATGTGGGCAGCTGGAGCGCCCTCTGGGAAACGGCCGATCCGGCCGATCGCGACAGCGCGGGCAACGTGCTGCGGGGTCGGGTGATCAGCCAGGATTCGCGCAATTGCTACCTGCGCAGCGAACATCGCCTGGTGGTGGGCCTGGGGGTGGACGACCTGGTGGTGGTGGAAACCGATGACGTGGTGCTCGTCGCCCACCGCGACCGCGCCCAAGACGTGAAGGGCGTCGTGGGCCAGCTGGAGCGGCAGGGGGCGCCTGAGAGCAAGGCCCACCGCCGCATCTACCGCCCCTGGGGCTATTACGACGGCGTGGTGGAGGGCGACCGCTGGCAGGTGAAGAAGATTCAGGTGAAGCCAGGCGCCTCCCTCTCCCTGCAGATGCATCACCATCGCGCAGAGCACTGGGTGGTGGTGAAGGGCACGGCTCTCGTGGAAAAAGATGGCAAGGAGGAGTTGCTCGGCGAAAACCAGAGCACCTACATCCCCCTGGGCTGCCGCCATCGCTTGATCAATCCCGGCAAGATTCCCGTGGAACTCATCGAGGTGCAAAGCGGCCCCTACCTTGGGGAAGACGACATTGTGCGCTTTCAAGACCGCTACGGCCGTTCAGATGCAGCCGTGGCTTCATCTTGAAGGATCCGCTTAATATTTTCAAATTCACGCGGGCATTTTGTGGCTGCCGATCCAGAAATCTTGAATGCTGAGGGCTTATTTGGGCAAAATGCCAACGAAGAGGACGTTCGCAGGGAAAGCCGCGCCAACGAGTGGGCTGACGGCGCACGCTTCACTCACTGGGTGGGCATTGTCCTTTTGGGGAGCTTTTTAGTCACTCTCCTCAATGCCACTCCCTTCAAGCTCGCAGACATCACCTGGCAATTGGGCTTCATCAGCCTGCTGATGAACAGTGCTTCGACAGCCTTGCTGGGCACCCTGCTGATCAGCCTGGCCAGGCTTTTCAATCTTGGCGATCGCCAGATTCAAAACCGAGCCCTGCTCGTGCGCACCCTGGCTTCCTGGGTGGCCATCGGCTGGTTCCTGCTGATTCCCCTCCAGCTCTACCTTGGTGTGCGCCTGATCAACAGCCAGGCCGGCCAGGAACTCGGCCAGATCAAAACCTTTGAGCGCATTGCCAGATCCGTGCGCAATGCCTCCACGGAAGACGAGTTGCGGGCTGCCATTGCCAGAATTCCCAATCAACCGCCCCTCCCACGCCTCACTGTGCCATTTGAGATTGCCAAAGCAAATCTCCTGGCCCAGTTCCAAAAAACAATCAACACGGCAAGAAACCGTCAAGAACAGGCCAGTTCCAACCGCTGGCAAACCTGGATGCAGCAAGCGTTCCGCAATTCTTTGCAGTGCATTGTCATCGGGCTGGGCTTTCTGGCCATTGGCAAGAACCGCCTGTTTGCACCTGCCGTGACAAAGAATGCTTCCGCAGGCCGTGCCAGCTCACGATCCAGGTCTTGAGGACATCACTCCAGGCTTATTCCACTGTCACGCTCTTGGCCAAATTACGGGGCTGATCCACATCCAGCCCCCGATGGGCGGCAATGTGATAACTCAATAACTGCATCGGGATCACGGTGAGCAGCGGGCTGAGCAGCTCATCCACCGTCGGCAGCGGTAGCAGCAGATCAAACAGCTCGGTGTCACCACACACAGGCGCCACGCCGATCAGCTGGGCATCGCGAGCCTTCGCCTCTTGAGCATTGGAGAGCACCTTGTCAAACACCGAGCCCGGCACCGCAATCGACACCACAGGCACACGAGCATCCAACAGGGCGATGGGGCCGTGCTTCATCTCCCCAGCTGGATACCCCTCGGCGTGGATGTAGCTGATTTCCTTGAGTTTGAGGGCCCCCTCCATGGCGATCGGATAGTTGATGCCCCGACCCAGGAAGATCACATCCTGGGTCTCAGCAAACAGGTGGGCAAGCTCCGCGCAACGGCCATCGTGGTCGTCCACCAGCTGGCGCATCACCTCCGGCAGGCTCCGCAGCTGGGCAGCCAGCTCGGCCAGCCGCTCAGCGCCGGGCACACCAGGCTGCCCACCGCGCCGCTCCGCAAAGGCCAGGGTTAAGCCGTAGAAGGCCAGCAACTGGCCGAGAAAGGTTTTCGTGGCTGCCACGCCCACCTCGATGCCTGCGCCGATGTCGAGAATGTGGGGAACCAGGCGGCCCAGGGAACTCTCCGGCCGATTGGTGATGCCCAGCAGCCGTGGCTGGAAAGCCGGATCCGCCAAACCCTGACGGCGCTCCTGCTCCATCACCAACGCCGCCAGGGTGTCTGCCGTTTCCCCCGACTGGGTGACGCCGATGGTGAGCGTGTGGGGCCGCAGCGGCGGCGGCGCATAGCGAAACTCACTGGCATAAAACACACTGGTGGGCACCCCTGCCAGTTGCTCCAGCAGATGGGCCCCCACCTTGGCCGCATGGCGGCTGGTGCCACAAGCCAAGATCTGGATCTGCTCCACCCCCGCATACACCGCCTCATCGAGAGGCAAGGCCACCAGGGCCCCCTCCGGCAGATGGCGGGCCACCCACAGGGCCGCCGTTTCCGGCTGCTCATGGATCTCCTTGAGCATGAAATGGCGGAAGCTTCGCTTGTCCGCCACGTGCTCGGTGCCTGAAAGCAGGCTGGGGGTGCGCTGCACCCGCTGGCCGAGAGCGTCGTAGAGCTCAATGCCCAAGGGGGTGAGCAGGGCTGTCTCCCCATCCTCCAAGGGCAGAATGGTGCGGGTGAAGCCCGCCAGAGCCGGGGTATCGCTGGCGCAGAGAAACTCTCCCTCCCCCAGGCCAATCAGCAAGGGAGCCTGGCGGCGAGCCACCACAAGGGCCCCGGGCACTTTTGCCCACACCACCGCCAAGGCATAGGCCCCTTGGAGCAAGGGAAGCACCTCCTGCACCGCCTGTAGCAGCAGCGGCGCCGAGGGCTCTTGACCTTCAGCCTCCAGCTGGTGCAGGCGCCGTGCCACCAGGTGTGGGATCACCTCCGTGTCGGTGTCGGAGCGGAAGCGCACGCCCTCAGCCTGCAGCTCCTCCCTCAACAACCGGTGGTTTTCGATGATGCCGTTTTGCACCACGGCCAACTCCCCCCTGCCATCGAGGTGGGGGTGGGCATTGCGCTCCTCCGGCTTGCCATGGGTGGCCCAGCGGGTGTGACCGATCCCACAAAGGCCCGGGGCCCCTTCGGCCTCAAAGCGTGTGGTGAGATTCACCAGCTTGCCTTCAGCTTTCAGGCAGTGCAGCTTGCCTGCCTCCACCGTGGCGATGCCAGCGGAGTCGTAACCGCGGTACTCGAGCTGCCGGAGACCCTCCAGCAGCTGAGGCGCCGCTTCCCTCGAACCAATCAGGGCAACGATGCCGCACATACGGTCCCCACAACCGGCCTGAGCTTATGGGGGAACGAGCGCGGGCACCAGGGCCCTGGGCTCAATAAGACAGGCCCATCGAGCGGCTGGTTTCATCTCCCAGATAAACCCGGATGCTGATGAAATCCGTGGGGCAAGCGGTTTCACACCGCTTGCAGCCGATGCAATCCTCGGTGCGCGGCGAAGAGGCGATCTGGCCGGCTTTGCAACCATCCCAGGGCACCATCTCCAGCACATCCAGGGGACAGGCCCGCACACACTGGGTGCAGCCAATGCAAGTGTCGTAGATCTTGACAGCGTGAGACATGGACCTCAGTGGGCGGGGTGGGCGCCGGCGGCGCAGTAGGCGTGGTGCCCCTTGACGGGCGTGGTGCCAAGGTACCCAACGTGCAAGGTGGCGGGGCCCTGGAGCCTTCCTGCCGTCACCCTTGTTCATACGCGCCGGGGGGCTGGCACCGGCGACCCCATAAGATGCTCCCTCCCACTCACTCTCCATGTCCCAGGAAGAGATCTTCGAACAAGTGCGCGGCATCGTCGCCGAGCAGCTCAGCGTGGATGCGGCGGAAGTGAAGCCCGAATCCCACTTCCAGAACGACCTGGGCGCCGACTCCCTCGACACCGTCGAGCTGGTGATGGCCCTCGAAGAGCATTTCGACATCGAGATCCCCGATGAGGCGGCCGAAGGGATCACCACCGTTGGCGATGCGGTGACTTACATCCAAGAGAAAACAGCCTGAGGCGCTCGATGGTGGAGGGACTCCGCCGCGTCGTCGTCACTGGCCTGGGGGCCGTCACGCCGATCGGCAATGACGTCAGGGAGTATTGGGAGGGCCTGAGGTCCGGTCGCAACGGAGTCGCTGGGATCACCCTGTTCGATGCCTCCCGCCATGCCTGCCGCTTTGCGGCAGAGGTGAAGAATTTCAACCCGGCCGGCTGGCTTGAACCTAAAGAGGCCAAGCGTTGGGATCGCTTCTGCCAATTCGGGGTGGTGGCCGCCAAGCAGGCCGTGGGCCACGCCGGGCTGGTGATCGATGCCAGCAACGCCCAGCGGGTCGGCGTCGCCATCGGATCAGGCGTGGGTGGCCTGTTGATGATGGAGAGTCAGGCCCATGTGCTGGCGGATCGGGGCCCCGATCGGGTGAGCCCGTTCTGCGTGCCGATGATGATCCCCAACATGGCCACCGGCCTGGCTGCCATCGCTCTGGGAGCGAAGGGTCCCAGCAGCGCCGTGGCCACCGCCTGCGCCGCCGGATCCAATGCGATCGGGGATGCCTTTCGGCTAATTCAGCTCGGCCTGGCCGATGCAATGGTGTGCGGCGGCGCCGAATCGGCCATCACGCCCCTGGGTGTGGCGGGATTTTCCAGTGCAAAGGCTCTCTCCTTCCGCAACGATGATCCCTTCACCGCCAGCCGCCCCTTCGATCTGGAGCGGGATGGCTTTGTGATTGGAGAGGGGGCGGGCGTGCTTGTGCTCGAAAGCCTCAGCCACGCCCAGGCGCGGGGCGCCACAGTGTTGGCTGAGATCGTGGGCTACGGCAGCACCTGCGATGCCCATCACATCACCGCCCCGTCTCCGGGAGGGGTGGGCGGGGCCGAAGCCATGCGGCTGGCCCTGGCCGACGCCCGACTGGAGCCCGATGCCGTCGACTACGTGAATGCCCACGGCACAAGCACCCAGGCCAACGACAGCAACGAAACCGCCGCCATCAAGGCAGCTCTAGGGGAAAAGGCTTACCGCACCCCCGTGAGTTCCACCAAGTCGATGACCGGCCACCTCCTCGGTGGCAGTGGCGGCATCGAAGCGGTGGCGGCCATCCTGGCGATCGGCGACAATGTCATCCCGCCCACAATCAACTACTCCACCCCCGATCCAGCCTGCGATCTGGATGTCGTGCCCAACATCGCCCGCGAGCACCCCGTGAATGTGGTGCTGTCAAACTCCTTCGGGTTTGGCGGGCACAATGTCTGCCTGGCGTTCCGCCGGATGCCCTGAGACCCCCAGCCCCACCTTTGCCCTCCACCTCTGTGCCAGCCATGGTCGTCGCCCCCACCACCTCCATCGAAAGCCTCTGCATCAACAGCATCCGCTTTCTGGCGGTCGACGCGATCAACAAGTCCAACTCGGGGCACCCCGGCCTGCCCATGGGCTGCGCCCCCATGGCTTACGCCCTCTGGGACAAGGTGCTGAAGCACAACCCCAAGAACCCCCGCTGGTTCAACCGGGACCGCTTCGTGCTCTCCGCTGGCCACGGGTGCATGCTGCTCTACGCCTTGTTGCACCTCACCGGCTACGACTCGGTGACCATGGAGGACATCAAGCAATTCCGGCAGTGGGGATCAAAAACCCCCGGCCATCCGGAAACCTTCGAAACCCCCGGGGTGGAGGTCACCACCGGCCCGCTGGGCCAGGGCATCTCCAACGCCGTGGGCCTGGCGATCGCGGAAGCTCATCTGGCAGCGAAGTTCAACAAGCCCGGCGCCACCTTGGTGGACCACTACACCTATGTGCTGATGGGCGATGGCTGCAACCAGGAGGGCGTGGCTTCTGAAGCCGCCTCCCTGGCCGGCCACCTGGGCCTCGGCAAACTGATCGCCCTCTACGACGACAACCACATCACGATCGATGGCAACACGGCCGTCTCCTTCACCGAAGACGTGCTCAAGCGTTACGAGGCTTACGGCTGGCATGTGCAGCATGTGAGCGACGGCAACACCGATGTGACCGCCATCGTTCGCGCCCTCGAGGCTGCCAAGGCAGTCACCGATAAACCCAGCCTGATCAAGATCACCACCACGATCGGCTACGGATCGCCCAACAAGGCCAACACCGCTGGTGTGCACGGCGCGGCCCTCGGGGCCGACGAGGCTGAGCTCACCCGCAAGGCCCTGGAGTGGACCTATGGCGACTTCGTGGTGCCCGAGGAGGCCTATGAGCACTGGCGCCAGGCGATCCAGCGGGGAGCTGCCGCCGAAGGCGACTGGAACGCCACCCTTTCCGCATACCGCCAGGCCTACCCCGCGGAAGCCGCTGAATTCGAGCGCATGCTGCGAGGCGAGCTGCCCGAGGGCTGGGATTCCACCCTGCCCACCTTCACCCCTGCCGACAAGGGCCTCGCGACCCGCCAACACTCCTACAACGCCCTCAATGCCTTCGGGCCCAAGCTGCCTGAGCTGATCGGCGGCTCCGCCGACCTCACCCACTCCAACCTCACGGACATCAAAGGGGAGGCCAGCTTCCAGAAGGGCGGCGAGGCCAACCGCTACCTCCATTTCGGGGTGCGGGAGCATGCCATGGCCGCCATCCTCAATGGCATCGCTTACCACAACAGTGGTTTGATCCCCTACGGCGGCACCTTCCTGGTGTTCGCGGGCTACATGATCGGCGCCATGCGCCTCTCCGCCCTGAGTGAACTTGGGGTGATCTACGTGCTCACCCACGATTCCATTGGCCTTGGCGAAGACGGCCCCACCCACCAGCCCGTGGAAACCTTGGCCAACCTCAGGGCCATCCCCAACCTGTTGGTGATCCGCCCTGGCGATGGCAACGAAGCCATGGGCGCCTATC
Source organism: Cyanobium sp. (assembly GCA_046081785.1). Lineage (GTDB taxonomy): Bacteria > Cyanobacteriota > Cyanobacteriia > PCC-6307 > Cyanobiaceae > Cyanobium. Next base: position 25,806 of record JBJTWN010000190.1, on the reverse strand, counting down.
AAGTGGCCGTCACCAACCGCAAGCGCCCCACCGTGTTGGCCCTCAGCCGGCAGGCCATGGCCAACCAGCCCGCCTCAAGCGCAGCCGCCGTCGCCAAGGGCGGCTACATCCTGGAGGACAGCAACGGCAGTCCGGATTTGATCCTGATCGGCACAGGCACAGAGCTCGAACTCTGCACCAAAGCCGCCGCCCAGCTTCGTTCTGAAGGCCGCAATGTGCGCGTGGTCTCCATGCCCTGTGTGGAGCTCTTTGAGGAGCAGGACGCCGCCTACCGCGAAAGCGTGCTTCCGTCCGCTTGCCGCAAGAGGGTCGTGGTGGAAGCCTCCAGCTCTTTCGGCTGGCACAAGTTCGTGGGCTTTGACGGCGCCGCCGTCTCCATCGATCGCTTCGGGGCCTCCGCCCCTGGCCCGGTGTGCTTGGAGAAATTCGGCTTCACCGTGGACAACGTGGTGGCCACTGCAAAATCCCTGGTCTGATCATTGAGCCACTGATAAAATCGGGCCAGTTTGGCTTCGATTTAGGTGCCTGAAACGAGTACTAGATCAGCAAGTCAGCCACTTCTTGGCCGTCTTGCTGATTTTTTTAGGCGCACAGAACTAACCCCGAATGCCGCTCTCACCCTCTTCGTCTTTGCCGTGGTCTCGATGGGTGGATTCATGTTTACCCACTCCATCAGCATTGACGATGAAGTTGCTCTCAGCGCCCATGATTATTGGGGCAGCTTTCGTCAAGGCAGGTTTCTGATTGGCCTGCTTGACCTATTGGTTCCAAGGAGAGTAACGCCGCTTTATCCCTATCTTTTACTGGCCACATCCTACGTGGCCACATATACAGGCATCCTCTATCTACATGGCATGAAGCATAACTGGAAGACCCATTTGGGCTTTCTTATATTTATCCTTTTCCCCACCAATTGGCACTCTCAAGAATTTAGCGTTAACGTGCCAGGCTTTGCCATCGGCCTGCTCGCAACAACCCTGGCAGCCCTGCAAACTCAGAGCCGCTTCAACGAGGTAAACCGCGCCCCTCAGGGGCGCCTCCTGCACTGGCGCAGCCTTTCGCCAGTGGTGATCGGCCTGATGGTGATCGCCATCGGCGGCTTCCAATCTCTGATCACGGTTTACCTTGCCCTTTCGATTGGCAGCCTGCTGTTTCCACAACCGCTCTCAAGCAAGGAGACGGCCCCACGCACCACAAGCAGGCCGTCCCTGGCCCAATGCCTGATCATGATCTTCAGCAATGCGGCTGTAGCCATTGTCATTCATACCCTGATCCTGAAGCTCTTGCTGGCGATCAGCAAGAGCGACGTTCATCAGATTAATCTATATTATCGCAGCCCCTATTTCATGCTGCGCACACAACCCACTGCCTATATCCTGGGAAACATCCAACAATTTTTGCAAACCTATCTCACCCCTGGAGTTTTCTATGGACTTAGCCTTTCCGGCTTTACATTGCTACTCATTGGCGCCGCATGTTTATATGTGAGATCCTCTCTCAGGCATGCCCCTGGTGATATAAATCATCGGCTGAACTTGCCGCAATCTGCGCTATTGGCGCTGATGTTGCTCCTGGTGCCACTGAGTTTGAATTTTATTTCCATACCCTATCGCATTCCCATGCGCGCCCTAATGGCCCTGCCCTACATCGCCTGGTTTGCTTTGCATCGATGCTTTGGCTGAGATTGAGCGAACAGCAGCGCTCCTTCACCTTTCTGCTGGGTGTGACCCTATCAAGCCTATTGATTTACCAATGTGTAGTGACGATCTCTGGATACTACGCAGCCCGGGCGATGAATCAGCGTGCCGACCAGTTGGTGGCCAGGACCATCGCTAGCAGCATCATTCAAAGTGCCAACAACGCTAAAGGCGGCCAGCCGGTCAGCCAACTTGCCAGTTTTGGGGCTCTGGAGAGAAAGATTCCCTATGCCACGGCCGGATACTCAACAGCGGCCGCATCATTCTTTAACTGGGACAGTGGAAATCCCGGCAGGATGGTGGCCTGGCTGGACGCCATGGGGATCCATGGGATCCAGGCAGTGAAAGAGCAAGAGATGGCACAGTTCAAGCCTTTCTTCAGCACGATGTCAGCCTGGCCAGCGCCCGGATCGATTCAAGTGAGAAACAATACGGTGCTTGTGAAGCTCTCCAACTCAGCCAATTGAAACCCAGCCGCTGAAACTAAACAGCTGTTGGATTTGCAGGCTGGTGTTGCTGCACGAGGATCGCTTCCAACCCTTCCAGATCAGCGTCCGTAATCTTCGTCTGCATCGGGCAGTGCTTGGGCCCACACATGGAGCAAAATTCAGCCTGTTTGTAGATGTCGGCCGGCAGCGTCTCATCGTGATACTCACGGGCCCGTTCAGGGTCGAGGCTCAGCTCAAACTGACGATTCCAATCAAAGGCATAACGGGCGCGGCTCAGCTCATCATCCCGATCCCGCGCTCCAGGACGGTGGCGAGCGATATCGGCGGCGTGGGCGGCAATCTTGTAGGCGATCAAGCCATTGCGCACATCCTCAGGGTTGGGCAGACCCAAGTGTTCCTTTGGTGTGACGTAGCAGAGCATGGCCGTTCCATACCAGCCGGCCATGGCGGCACCGATAGCGCTGGTGATGTGGTCGTAGCCGGGGGCGATATCGGTGACCAGGGGACCGAGCACATAGAAGGGAGCCTCCGCACACTCCTCCATTTGTTTGCGCACATTGAATTCGATTTGATCCATGGGCACGTGGCCCGGACCCTCCACCATGACCTGCACATCGTGTGCCCAGGCGCGACGTGTTAACTCCCCTAGGGTTTTGAGCTCGGCAAGTTGGGCTTCATCGGAGGCATCGTGCAAGCAGCCGGGCCGCAGGGAATCCCCCAGGGAGAAGGTGCAGTCGTAGCGCTTGAAGATCTCGCAGATGTCGTCAAACCGGGTGTAGAGGGGATTTTGGCGGTGGTGATGGAGCATCCATTGGGCCAGGATGCCACCCCCCCGGCTCACGATGCCCGTCAGCCGTCCCTTCACCTTGGGCAGATGCTCAATCAACAGGCCAGCGTGGATGGTTTGATAATCCACTCCCTGCTGACAATGCTTCTCAATCACGTGGAGAAAATCATCTTCGTCGAGGGATTCGATCCGTCCATGCACACTCTCTAGAGCTTGGTAGACAGGCACGGTGCCAATCGGCACGGGCGAGGCTTGAATGATCGCGGTGCGCACTTCATCGAGGTTCACGCCGCCGGTGGAAAGATCCATCACCGTGTCGGCCCCGTATTTCACCGCCAACTCGAGCTTTTTCAGCTCCTCAGCCACGTCGCTGGCATTGGGAGAGGCTCCGATGTTCGCATTGACCTTGCAGCGACTGGCGATGCCAATCGCCATCGGCTCCAGATCGGGATGGTTGATGTTGGCGGGGATGATCATGCGACCCCGAGCCACCTCTTCCATCACCAGGCTCTCTGGAAGCTTCTCCCGCTGCGCCACATGGGCCATCTCCTCGGTCAGCACCCCAGTCCGGGCGTAATGAAGCTGCGTGACGTTGGCAGCTCCACCACGTTTTTCAATCCAGGAACGGCGCATGACGGACAGGGGCGAAGAGGGATGCCGTCGAACGAGGTCTGCCGTACTTCCCTTCGCCGGCATGACCCGGATCAGGTTCAGAGGGTGTGATCTCAGCCCGCATTGGGCACCCCTAGTGAGAGGGCAATCTAGCAACCGCCTAGCAGCCGAGTTTTCTGCCCAAGCAGAAGTCAACGAAAAGCAAAGGGCCTCGATGAAGCGCCATCTCGAAGCGAAGACGTTTCCGCGACGCCTAGCCATCGCGCCGTCCAGGGAGCCATCAAGAGAAGGGACAGTTAACTGCTCGCCCCTGCCTGGAGGCCCGTGCCGTCAACAACCTGCCCAGCGGCGAGAGCAGCTGGTGTCTCACATCAATGCATTCAACGCGACCGCCACGACGCGGTGATCCTGATCCCTTTGCAGCGCTTCCATGGCTCGACGAGCCTCCTGGACGAGTTGGCTGCCTGGGGACTCCTGCGAGGCGTTGGCTTCCTGAAGAATGCGCCCCAGCAGCTCCGCACCCCCCACCCGCACCGTGCCATCTCCATCCTCAAGCGCCAGGCGGGCGAGTTCGAGCAGGCGTGGGGGCGTCATCTCGGGCTGTTCGGCAAGGGCTGCAAGGATGCTGCAGCGAACCAACCAATGTTCATCCGCCGCAAAGGTCTGACTCAAGACGGGCCAAGCCTGCTCCACCCCGTAACTGGCCAGGGCATTGGCGGCTTCTGCCCTGACATTCGCGTCCCCGTCCTCCCGCAGCACCCGCTCCAGCGCCAACTGCCCCTCATGACTCCGCTTGACCCCCAGGCCAGCGCAGCTGAGAGAGCGAATCACGAAAGGGTTCTGCTCCAGACCCAACAGCAACAACGGGGTGGCCTCTTCAACTGTGCGCTCCCTCAGGAGCACCAGGGCTGGCATGGCTTGAGCCGGATCGGCCGAAGCGATGGCTTGCCGGACCGCATCAGAATTAGATGACAATGGGTGATCGAAATTGCCAAAAATCACTATAGCCATTCCGCCGAACCCGATCTCTTTCCAACCGCTGCCACCCCTTCAAGGCTTGCCGGGGCGAGGCTCTCGAAGCACGCGCAACACCATCGAACGACGCCGTCGACGGCGCAGCCAACTGAACACCAGCAGACCGCAGCCGATCAACAGGGCTGGCACAGCCTGGAGCCGGGCTGAAGAGCTCCTGTGGAGCATGGAAACGAGGGCCACCAGGATCAACAGGGGAGAGGAGAGCGCCAGTAGATCAGCAGGGCCCGACGAGAGGGGCGCCCTGGAGCCAGGCTCCATCCAGGCGGGGGGCCGGCTCATGGCAAGAGCTCGGAATGGCGGCCCTCTGGCGAGGGTGCCAGCTGCAGGTGCCCCCAGCGCAACAGGCTGAGGGTGAGCACCTTCACCCCCACTGGCAAACAACCCTCATCGGGAGCAAAGGTGTTGCTGTGCAGGGGGGCGCAACCACCGGGCCCAGCCACTCCAAGACGAAACATGGTGCCCGGGGTGCTCTGCAGCAACTCTGCGAAATCTTCAGCTCCAAGGGAGGGCTGCTCCAACCAGAGCACCCGCTGTCGACCCAGGAGATCCGCGGCGGCATCCGCCACCAGCTGGGTGAGGGAGCCTTCATTGTGCACAGGTGGAGAGATGCAGCGGTAGTGCACGCGTGCCTCGCCGCCATGGCCGCGGCAGAGGGCGTGCACTGTCTCTTCAATCCAGCGGGGCAGCCGATCGTGCACCTCCAGATCCAAGCAGCGCACGGTGCCGAGGAGCCGGACATGGTCGGCAATCACGTTGAAGGCCTTGCCACCCTCGATCCGGCCGAAGCTCACCACCACCGGATGCAGGGGATCGAGCCGGCGGCTGATCGCCTCCTGCAGGCCACTCACCACCCTGGCAGCGATCCAGATGGCATCTGTGCTCTGGTGAGGCCTGGCCCCATGGCCGCTCTCCCCCAACACCTCAATCTCCAATTCACCGGCCGCAGCGGTGAGGCTGCCACTGCGCACGCCGATGCTTCCCACCGGCAAGCTTGGAAACACATGCACGCCAAAGAGAGCACGCATTCCCTCCATGGCACCCGCCTCCCGCATCCAGCGCGCGCCCTCGGCCGTCTCCTCCGCCGGTTGAAAGAGCAGGCGCACCCGGCAGGGCAACAGATCCCGCTGGCTGGCCAGGAGCCTCGCCACCCCAAGGCCAACGGTGGTGTGGATGTCATGGCCGCAGGCGTGCATCAGGCCCTGCTGACTAGAGGCATAGGGAAGGCGGGTGCGCTCCTCGATGGGCAAGGCATCCATATCCGTGCGCAGGCCAACCAACGGCCCATCCTGCGGGCCCAATTCCGCGGTCACGCCCGTGCGACCCACCCCTTCGCGCACCTCCCAGCCCCAACGACGAAGCTCACCCGCCACAAGGGCGGCCGTCTGCTGTTCGTGGCCGCTCAGCTCGGGATGGCGATGGATGTGGCGCCGGAGCTGCACAAGCTCAGGCAGGGCCTCTTGGAGGGAGGCTTCCAACCCCAGAGCAGCCCAGTCGGCGGGAGCAATCTGCACAGCAGCTGAAGGGTGGGAAACCAACGGAAGTCTGGCGCTCTGCATCAGGCGGCGAGGGAGAGAAACTGACGCAAAGCGTGCACCGCATCAGGCGGCCAACGCCGTATCTCCAGCAGCCAATCTTCTTGACTGTAGCGGGGATCCAGGCCGGAGGCCGCGGCCCAATGGCTCTCTGCCTCCCCCCGTGCCCCCCGCTGCCACAGCACCGCCGTGAGGGCCGCGCGCGCATCGGCAAAGAGGGGATGGCGGCGGATGAGCGAGCGCAATTCCTTCTCCGCCGCGGCCCCATCCCCCACTTGAAAGGCCGCCAGCGCAGCGCTGGAGCGGGCCATGGCCATGCCTGGCCGAGCCTCTGCAGCTGCGTTGAAACAGGCCCTGGCCTTCTCCCAGTCGCCCAGTGAACCCTGCACGTTGCCGAGGTTGTACAGCGCAGCGGACTCCTGGGGGTTGCGCTCCAAAATCCAGCGGTAATCCTTGGCGGCCTCCTCCCAGCGGCCCAGGGCTTCTTCAGCGGTGCCGCGATTGAGGTGGGGATCCAGATGACCAGGATCGATCGCCATGGCCGTGGTCTGATCGGCAATCGCTCCCTCCGGGTCCCCCAGCATCAGGCGCACGTTGCCGCGGTTGCTCCAAGCAGCCGCGTCCTTGGGGCTGTCTTCCACCAGCTCGGACCACAGGGCCAATGCGTCCTCCAGGCGCCCCTCCTGGCTGGCGGTGAGGGCCTGCCCAAAGCGCTGCTGCAATCCTGGAGGCCCGCCTCCCGCCCGGGCGGCTTCAACGGGTGGGGCCAACCACAAGCCAACCATCAGGACCCAGATCAGAGCCCACTGAAGCCCCCGCCGCAGGCTCATCAGAAGGGGCCTCCGCAGGCCGCCAGATAGGAGCGGCCCGCTTCTGTGAGAACACGGCCCCGGGGCGTGCGCTGCAGAAATCCCAATTGCAACAAAAACGGCTCCACAACGGTCTCCAGGGTGGTGGGGTCTTCCCCAAGGCCAGCGGCCAGGGTATCGAGTCCGGCCGGTCCACCGCCATGGCTCTCCAGGAGTTGGCGCAACAGTTGCCGGTCACTGGCATCGAGCCCCTGGGCATCCACCCGGTGGAGTTGGAGAGCCGTGGCCACCAACTCCACCCCGATGCGCGGCGTCCCATGAACGGTGGCGTAGTCGCGCACGCGACGAAGCAAGCGATTGGCGATGCGCGGTGTGCCCCGACAACGCCTGGCCACCTCCCGCGCCGCCTCCTCCTCCAAATCCAAGGCCAAAAGCCTGGCGGCGCGTTTCACGATCGCCTGCAGATCCTCCAACCCGTAAAACTCGAGCCGTTGAATCAGGCCAAAGCGATCCCGCAACGGTGAACTGAGCGCACCGGCCCGGGTCGTTGCACCGACGAGGGTGAACGGGGAGAGCGGCAGGCTGCGGGTGCGGGCGGTCGTGCCCTTGCCAACGGTGAGGTCGAGCCGGAAATCCTCCATGGCAGGGTAAAGAATCTCCTCGGCAACCCTGTTGAGGCGGTGGATCTCATCGATGAACAGCAGGTCGTTGGCTTGCAGGTTGACCAGCAGGCCAACGATGTCGCGCGGGCGCTCCAGGGCCGGTGCGCTGGTGATGCGGCAACGCACCCCCAATTCCTCTGCCAAGACCAGGGCCATGGTGGTTTTGCCAAGCCCCGGTGGTCCGTGCAAGAGCACATGATCCAGGGCTTCTCCCCGGCCGCGGGTGGCGGCCACGGCGATAGCGAGCACTTGCTTGAGTTCCGCCTGGCCGATGTAGTCGGCCAGGCGGCGGGGGCGCAGCCCATCCTCGCGGCGAGGGCCATCCCCATTGCAGTCTTGATCTTCCAAACCCTCCCCCGGATCCACCAACCGTGGGGCATCGGCAGGAGGGCCATCGCGAGGGCCGCGACGGCTTCCGGCCGCAGAGGAGCGACCAGGGCCGGGCGACGGACTGGCTTGGGAGGAGACGATGGCCATGCTGGGAGGGTACCGGGCCCTGCCAGAGGGTGGCTCAGTCTTGGGCGTGCCATGGCTCTCACCTAACGTCCAATCATCCAGGGAGGCACGATGGCCAAGGGGCCCGGCAGGGCGGGAGGCAAGGCCAAGGGAGATCCCTCCCAGCGGCTCCTGGCCGACAACCGCTTTGCCCGCCATCAATACGAGATTCTCGAAACCCTTGAAACGGGCATCGAACTTCTCGGCACGGAAGTGAAGTCAATCCGGGCAGGGCACAGCAACCTGCGGGATGGATTTTGCCTCATTCGCAATGGGGAGCTACAGCTGCACAACGTGCACATCTCGCCCCATAGCCACGCAGGCCGTTTTTTCAACCATGAGCCCCTGCGGGTGCGGCGTCTGCTGGCCCATCGTCGCGAGATCGAGAAACTGCGCATCGCCCTTGAGCAAAAGGGATTGACGCTCATTCCGCTGAATTTTCATCTCAAAGGCTCCTGGATCAAAGTGACACTGGGGCTAGGGCGTGGACGCAAGCTGCATGACAAGCGCCACGAGGAAAAGCGCAGACAGGAAGCCAAGGAAACCCGCGCCGCGATCGCGCGGATCTGATCTCAGCGCGGTCGCGAACCATCGGCGACCTGGATCGCACCGCGCTGCAGGAGCCAGCTATTGGCGAGTAAAAAGTAAAAAAGCGAGCCTGCTAATAGCGGAATCAGGGCAAATTCGGTTATCGGCTCGAATATCTTCACGGATTTCATGCCAAGATCCGTATAGCCAATCTGCAGCCAGGGGAAGAACAACACAACCAGCATCATCAGAATCAATGCACTCGGCCAAAGGGTTTGCAGCCCGGTCCGCCCTGGAGCAGCGGCCAGGGCAGCAAGGTAGGCAATGAAGGGGAAAAGATAGAGAAAGCGGTAGTCATAATTAATCGTAAAAATGTAACAGCCCAGCCAGACCGACGACGCAGAGAGAAGCGTGATCCACTGAAAACCCGACAACCTGCGGCCAAGGGCATGAGGCTTTCGCCACACCCAAGACAAGTTGGCTTTGTAGGCCAGCCAAAAACCGGCGAGCAGCGCAACGGCCTTCGAGACAAACAACACCCGAATCAGCAGCCGGGCAGTGTCAATGCCGAAGGAGTCAACAAGTGCAATATTCATATAGCCAAAGGCGAGCAGGCCATGGCTACCAAGCCCTCCCTCCTTGATCAAATTACCCACGCTTCTGAAGTAGTCAAGCAAAGGGAAAATACCTGCAACTGCTGCAGCGATGACCATCGCCTTCAATCTGACAGAATCCCACCGAACCCTGCTTGTTGCCACCCCACCACCGCGGGCAACAAGCAGCCCCACAAGGCCAAAGAGAGGATAAATTTTTAGTGAAACAGTGAAGAACGTAAGCAGGCAAGCCAATAGATTGCCAGGCAGAGAAGCCAGAAAGCTCTGCAAAGGCCTGGAAACGAGGAACGCAAAAAGGAGCAACATCAAAAACAACATGACATCGATGTTTCCTCGCTCAAGAGCCTGATGGAGGGGGAAAGACATCAACATCGCCGAACCGAGAACGCGCCATTTCCAAGACGAAGCCAGCTGATCTCTCACCAGGCCAAGGATTGAAATCAGCAAAGCGAGAGCGGTCGTGATCGCAATCCACGGCGTATGGCTGCCACGCACATGCAGAAATCTGCCCAGCCAAATCGACATTGGCGGGTAATCAAATCGGTAGGTTCGACCCGCCGGATCACAACCAACAACCAAACCTCTGTAGTAATCATCAAGATTCACGCCGCATTCAGAGTTGGCCGTCAGATATCGCAGATCAGCGAAGGGCGGCTTCATCCGCATCGGATGAATAAATCCCAGGTTGGACAATGGTTCTCCCAACCCGTAAACGATTAGAGAGAACAGCAGAAAACCGCCGCTGGCCGCGAGCAACAACCAGGACAATCCCTCAAGCCAGGAAGGGCCGGTGGCAGCATGCCTTTGCGACGTCATAGAGCGTTACCAACGGAGGACAAGGGTCCCGTCACCTCAGGGTTCTGGAGGCTGGGACGGGGTGGATGGCGTAGTGGCTGGCGGAGCCGGCGGAACCGGCGGAGGAGCTGGTGGTGTGGCTGCCGGTTCAGCGGGTGTGGCCGGAGCGGAGGGCGTGGCGGGCGGGGTGGGTGAGGGGGTCTCCCCCCCACCTGGAGGCGTGGGCTCCCGGGGAGCAGGGCCTGGCTCCCCGGGGGTTCCCGCAGCTGGGGGGGGAGGTTCAACCGCAGGGGGATCAGCCCTGAGGGACAGGCTGATGCGGGAGGGAGCCACCCCTTCGTTGGTGATCAGAAGCTGCACCGGCGAACTCTGCTGGATCCCCAAATTCACCACCCGCAGGGGGCCGCGGGGCGCCAGCGACCGGCCATCGGCCCCGAAGACGCTCATTTGCAGCAGAGGCGTGCCATTGACACCGAGCACCAGGGCATGCCCCTGGGGAAGGCGAATCGGAAAGAGCCGGGCCCCGTTCGCCGGCACATCTGCAGCGAGCAGCTGGGTGATCTGGGGCCGCGCATCGATCGGCTCAATCGACAGATTTTCCAGGGTCTGCACAGCGGCGGCATACCAGAGCTGGCGAAAGGGCTCCGCCGGGATCCCGCCGCTGGCTCGGCCGGGCAGGAGGTTTTGGGCACTGCCGGAAACCAGCTGTTGCAACACCTCCGAGCTGAGGCCCCTCTGGGCCAAGCTCTGCTGGCGCTGATCCCAGTCCGCCGCAGAGAAACTGCCCAATCGGCGTCGAATGGCCAGGGGCAGCTGCTCCACCCGAGCCAACCAGTCTTCCGCCAGCTCGTTCCACGCCTTGCGCAACGGGGCATCTTCCAGGGAATCGTTGGGCAGGCGACCCCGGCGCTCTGGGTATTGGGCCAGCAAACTGGCATTGACCAGATCGAGAAACCAGCTCCGGTCGACCTGCATGGCCCTCAGGCGACTCACCAGCTGCTCCCGCTGATCCACTTCGCCGGGGGGGAGGGAGGGAGCGGCCTCTGGCGTTGAAGCCCCTCCCTTCTCACTCGAGGGAGCCACCCCCCGACCAAGCCACCACCAGCCGATGGCCGTGCCCACCACGGCCGACACCACCAGGGCCAAGAACACGGGCCAAAGCCCCCCTTCAGCCTGCTCCTCCCGCTCAAGCTGCCGGGCACGGGCGGGGCTGGCCTCGCGCCGAGGGGAGGCGACTGGCGGTGGAGCCACTGGCCTCGGCTGCTCCGGCACGGCCTGCGCGGGCTGCGTGCCCGCCACGTCCTCAGCCTGGGCGACCTGAAACGATGGGCCAGCGGCAGAGGCGTTGCCTGCCTCGGGATCGGCAGCTTTGGGCGCGAGCGGCTCTTCGCTGGGGGCCGTTGGCGATGGGGGAGCGGTGGTCGGCACAAGAACCAACGTGCGATCCGCCCTGGGCACGGGCCCCGTGCTCTCCGGCATCGGCAACCCCTGAAAGGCTGACAGCGCCTGGGCAGCCGTCTGAAAACGTCGGTCTGGTTCCCGTTGCACCAATCGCTCCAACTGCTGGCGAAGGGCCGGTTCGCCATCAAGAACAGAGGGCCAGCGCCAATCCAACGAGTGGGCCTCCAGCAAACGCTCCGGCCCATCGCCACTGAGGAGCACCAGGGCCATCACCCCTAGGGAATAAAGGTCCATCCAGGGCTGGGGTGGCACGCCCTTGAGGAGTTCTGGCGGGGCGTAGCCGGGAGTCGCGCCCAACACCCCCCCCTCTGGCCCCCTCATGAGGCCGAAATCCAGGAGCACGGGCAAGCCGTCGCTATCGCGTCGGAGCACGTTGGCAGGGGTCAGATCCCCATGCAGCAGATCTTGGCTGTGGAGAGCCAAGAGCACAGGCAGAAGCTGGCGGAGCAGCAACAGCACTTCTCCGGCGCCGAACACCAACTGGCGGTCCTGTCGGGCGGTGAGCAATTGCTGATAAGTGCGGCCCGCCTGCCACTCCCGCGCCAGCCAGAGCGCATCCCCTTCGTTGATCGCCGCTCCCACCCGGGGAACCTGGGGATGCAACACCCCTTGCAACCGCGCCCAGAGCTGCCGGGCCTGCCGCTGATCGCGATCTGGCCCCAGCCGCCTGAGAGCCGCAGGGGCTTCTGAGGCGAGGGTGTCTCTGGCGAGCCAGAGCTCCCCCTGGGCGGGAGACGCTGCACTGAGCGCACGCTCCAGCCGATACCGGCCACCAATCAGCTGGCCCGCCACGGGCACGGGGCTCATCACAGGGCCACCGGCATGGAGTTGCGTTGGGGTTGGCTCAACCCCCGGGAGGTCAGCCAATCGGCGTCGTAGAGGCGGGATCGGTAGCGGTCTCCGCTGTCACAAAGCACGGTGACGATGCGGTGGCCAGGTCCCAAGCGGCGAGCGGTTTCCACGGCGGCAGCCACGTTGATGCCGACCGAGCCACCCATGAATAGCCCTTCTTGCCAGAGCAGACGATAAATCGTCTGCAAGGCGTCCTGATCCACGACGCGAACGGCATCATCGATGGGGGCACCTTGCAAATTGGCCGTGACGCGGCTGTTGCCGATGCCCTCGGTGATCGAGTTGCCCTCACTGCGCAGCTCCCCGGAGGTGGCCCATTGATAGAGCGCGCTACCGCAGGGATCTGCCAACACACAGCGCACCGCCGGGTTGCGCTCTTTCAAGAACAGGGCCACCCCGGCATACGTGCCACCGGTGCCGGTGGCGGCCACCCAGGCATCCACCCGCCCCTGGCACTGCTCCCAAATCTCTGGTCCCGTGGTGGCGTAGTGGGCCCGGCGGTTGGCGAGATTGTCAAATTGGTTGGCCCAGAGGGCGCCTGGAATCTCTTCGGCCAGGCGACCGGAGAGCTTCACATAATTGTTGGGGTCGGCATAGGGCACCGCCGGCACCGTGCGCACTTCCGCCCCGAGGCTGCGCAACAGGCCGATCTTCTCCGCCGACTGGGTATCAGGGATGACGATCAAGGCGCGGTAGCCCCGGGCGTTGCACAGGTGGGTGAGACCGATGCCGGTGTTGCCCGCTGTGCCCTCCACCACCGTGCCTCCAGGCTGGAGAAGACCGCTGGCCTCAGCCTCCTGCAGGATTCCCAAGGCAGCGCGGTCTTTGACCGAACCACCAGGGTTCATGAATTCGGCCTTGCCCAAGATCTCGCAGCCGGTGAGGTCACTGAGGGCCCGCAGGCGAATGAGCGGCGTCTGGCCGACAGCCCCCGAAAAACCTTCGGTGATCCCCCCCATGCTGTTGGCCTTGTCCTGCGTGTGCATGCCGAGGATCGTAGGCACTGCCCCTAGGCTCTCCTGCAGCAATGGTGCCAGCGATCGGCCCTGCCTCCCCATCAACGGTTGCCGCCACCCGAGTGCCCTGTAGCAGCTCATTGGACGGTCCGGAACAGCTCCTCAAACGCCTCCTGTCCGTGCGCCAGCACAGCGAGGCCCTGATTGCCCCATTGGCTCCAGAAGATCTCTGTCTCCAGGGGATGGCTGATGCCAGTCCACCCAAATGGCATTTGGGCCACACGACCTGGTTTTTCGACACCTTTGTGCTGACTCCCCACTTGGCGGATTGGCCGCCGCTGGATCAGCAGTGGGGTTTCCTCTTCAACTCCTATTACGACGCCCTCGGCGCTCGCCATCCGCGCCCCCAGCGAGGGCTGCTCACCCGCCCCCCCATCGAAGCCGTGCTGGCTTGGCGAGAGCGGGTGGATCGCGGGCTGGAGAGGTTGGTCGCCCAACTGGCGCCCCTCGCAGCGGAGCAAGCGGCCCGGCCACTCCAGTTGCTGGAGCTGGGGCTGCACCATGAGCAACAGCATCAGGAGCTCCTCCTGATGGATGTGCTGGATGGCTTCAGCCGCAACCCCTTGGAGCCCGCCTATCGACTCGGCCTGGAGGCCAATCCACCCGATCCACCCCCCGAGGGCGGGGCTGGCGCCAACTGGTGCGCGCACCCCGGCGGGCTTGTGGAGATCGGCCATGGAGATCCCCAGACGTTTGCTTTTGACAACGAGGGGCCGCGTCATCGGGTGTGGTTGGAGCCCTTCGCCCTGGCCAGGCGGTTGGTGAGCAACGCTGAGTACGCAGCCTTCATCGCCGACGGGGGCTATCACCGTCCGGAGCTGTGGATGAGTGAGGGCTGGGGACTCGTGCAGGCGAGAGGCTGGTGCGCACCCAGATATTGGCGGGATGGGCAGTGGGAATTCACCCTGGCCGGCCGGCAACGGCTCCAGAGCGATGCCCCGGTGCGTCACCTGAGCTGGTTTGAAGCGGATGCCTACGCCCGTTGGGCAGGAGCCCGGCTGCCCAGCGAAGCGGAATGGGAGGTGGGAGCCGAAACGGCCCGGCTGGAGGGAGCCTTCGCCAGCCTCTGGCAGTGGACCGGCAGCCCCTATCGGCCCTACCCGGGATTCCAAGCAGCTGCTGGGGCTGTTGGCGAGTACAACGGCAAGTTCATGAGCTCCCAATTCGTGCTCCGCGGCAGCTCCACCCTCACTCCACCGGGACACGCGCGACTCACCTACCGCAACTTCTTTGGCCCCGCCAGCCGCTGGATGGCCAGCGGGCTGCGCCTGGCCAGGAATTCGGCATGAGCCCCTCCAATGCGGGCGAACTCGCCCCCCTACCATCCGACCTGCTCGATTTGCACCCCCAGCCGGCAGACATGGCCAGGCTGGTGCGCGAGGGCATGGCGCGCACCCCGAAACAGCTGCCCGCCTGGTTTCTTTACGACGAGGAGGGATCCCAGCTGTTTGAGCAGATCTGCCAACAACCGGAATACAGCCTCACCCGCACGGAAACCGAGCTGTTGCAGCGTCTGGGGCCGGAATTGGCGGCCGCTTTAGGGCAGGGCACCCTGGTGGAATTCGGCGCCGGGAGCGCCCGCAAGGTCAGCCCCTTGCTCGACGCCAGGCAGCAGAGCGCCTATGTCGCCCTCGACATCAGCAGCGAGCACCTCGCCGCGGCCTGCCAAAGGCTGCGGCAGCGCCACCCCTGGCTGCCGATCCTGGGCATCTGCTGCGACTACAGCTGCCTGGCGGGCCTGCCAGCCCATCCTCTGCTGCAGCCGCCCCTGATCGGGTTTTACCCCGGCAGTTCCCTCGGGAACTTCGACCCACCCGCAGCTGGCAGGCTCTTGCAGCAATTCGCCCACTTGCTGGGGGAAGGCAGCCGCCTGCTGGTGGGCCTCGACCAACCGAAGCCAGTGGAGCGGCTGGAGGCGGCCTACAACGATGCGGCGGGCTGGTCGGCCGCATTCGCCTTCAACCTCCTTGCGCGTCTCAACCGGGAACTGGCAGCCAACTTTGATCCCCGTGGCTTTGCCTATGAAGCCCGCTGGGAGGAAGAGCAGAGCCGCATTGCCATGGCGCTGGTGAGCCGCAGCGCGCAAACGGTGGTGGTGGCTGGGGAGCCGGTGACCTTTGCTGGCGGAGAGCCCTTGATCACCGAATGCAGCGTGAAATACAGCCCCGAGCAATTTGGGACCTTGGCCCAGGGAGCGGGTTGGCGGTCGTTGAAGCGTTGGAGCGACCTGGCCGGCGATGTCTGCCTTCATCTGCTGGAACGGGCAGACTGAGGCAGCTCAAACAGAGTGCATCCCGAGGGGGCCCGTCCATGAGTCGCGAGGAACAACGTCAAACAATGCGCCAGGTGCGGGAGGGGTTGATCGGGGATCTTGAAGCGGTTTACCGCCAAGCCTTTGAGCAGCTCAGCGACCTGGAGCTGGGGGAGGGGGCCATTGCCCGCCTCACCCAGCTGCTGCTTCGCTCAAGAGAGGCGGCCCTCACGGCATTGCAGGAAGAGATTGAGGCCCCTCTGATCACCACCCCCCCCGGCAGCCGCCCCCCGGACGGGGTGACCTCGTTCCCCTCGGAACCGGCAGAGGAGCAGGCGTGATGGCTGGATCAGGAAACTGGCTCGATCAACTGGAGGCCCGCCTGGACCAGACGCTGGAGGGATTCCTGCGGGCCAATCCCCAGCAAGACACCCTCCTGGCCGAACAGGAGGCGCGGGACCGTCAGCAACAGCTGCGCCGCGATCGACTGGCCTTGAAAACGGAAGCCGAACTGCAACGCCAGGGGCTCCTGCGCTTGGCGGAGGACATCCGCTGCTGGCAAGGCCGGGTGGATCGGGCCAAGGGGGCAGGAGCCACGGATTTAGCAGGTCGGGCCGAAGCCCATATCGCCACCTTGATGGAGCAAGGCCGGGCCCGCTGGCAAACCTTGGGTGAACTCGGGGAACGGTTCGCAGCGGTGGAACAGGAGTTGCAACAGCTGGGGGCGGCGTCCGGGAGCAGGGGCCCAGCTGCTGCAGCCAAGCCTGGAGCCCAGACGAGTGAGGCAACAGGGCCGGATCTGGAGGCCGATTGGGCCGTCTTCGAAACCCAGCAGGAGCTTGAGGACCTGCGCCGCAAGATGCAAGGCTGAGGAAACAGCAAATGCCTAGGCCTTCGGAGCGGGGGGCACCAAGCTGACCCCCTCAGGCGGAGGGGTGGGGTCTGGATCGGCGATCAGCATGTGCTGAAGCACAATCTCAGGACGTTCACTGTCCCGCCAACGGATCCTGTAGGCAGGCATTTTGGTGCCACGGCTGGTGGTTTGTTCCACGGGCTCCATCACCCAGCCGCGACGGGATCGACCCTGGGGGTTGCGCTTCACAACCGCATCAGCATGTTTGAAGCGAAAACCGACCCGCTCGCCACTCATCCTGGGGGGGAGAACTTACTACAGGCATTATCCCATTGCGTCGGGCGCATCCTGCTGGTGGCTTTCGGGCCGCAGCAAAGGGAAGGCAATCACATCCCGAATCGAGGGACTATCGGTGAGCAGCATCGCCAATCGGTCGATGCCGATGCCCAACCCACCGGTGGGTGGCATGCCCACTTCCAGGGCAGCGAGAAAGTCTTCGTCCACACTTTGGGCCTCCAGATCGCCGGCATGGCGCCGCAGCTGTTGGAGTTCAAGGCGCTGGCGCTGATCGACAGGGTCAATCAACTCCGAGAAGGCGTTGGCCGTTTCGCGGCCGGCGATGAACAGCTCGAAACGCTCCACCAGGCCAGGCTTGGAGCGATGGGCGCGGGCCAAGGGCGAGGTTTCCAAGGGGTAATCCAGCACGAACGTGGGCTGGTCCAAGGAACTCTCCACAGCCTGCTCAAAGGCTTCCACCAGCAAGCGGCCCACGCTGTCGGCGCCCTCGGGAACATCCAATCCAGCCTTTTGGAGAGCCGCCGCCGCCTCCTGACGACTGGTGAAGGCATTGAAATCAAGACCCGTGGCCTGCTTCACCAGCCCATGCATGGTCTCCCTTCGCCAGGGAGGCGTGAGATCAATGGTGCTGCCCTGATAAGTCAGGGTGGTGGTGCCACACACAGCCTGGGTCACAGCAGCAATCAGCTGTTCCGTGAGGTCCATCATCGTGTGATAGTCGGCATAGGCCTGGTAGATCTCGACAGAGGTGAATTCCGGGTTGTGGCGAGTGCTGACCCCCTCATTGCGAAAGATCCGGCCCAGCTCGTACACCCGCTCAAAGCCGCCCACAACCAGACGCTTGAGATGGAGTTCGGTGGCAATGCGCAGGGTCAGTGGCAGATCCAGGGCGTTGTGTTGGGTTTCAAAAGGGCGGGCGTCCGCCCCTCCGGCCTGGGTTTGCAGCACGGGAGTCTCAATCTCCAAGAAGCCGCGTTCATCCAGCCAGCGGCGGAGGCGGCTCACCAGCAGTGCCCGCTTGCGGAAGGTGTCACGCGTGTGAGGAGAAACGATGAGATCCAGATGGCGCTGGCGGTAGCGCTTTTCGACATCCGCCAGACCGTGCCACTTGTCGGGGAGGGGCTGGAGGGCCTTGCTTAGCATGCACCAATCGCTCACTTTCACCGAGAGCTCCCCTCGATCGGTGCGCCGCAAGCACCCTTCCACTCCGATCCAGTCACCGATATCGGTGAGGGTTGTCAGGTGGAGAAAGCCATCCGGCTGCTCGGGATGGGCCGCCAGCAGGTGAGCCTTTTCGATGTAGAGCTGGATCGTGCCGCTCTCATCAGCCAGGGTGAAAAAGGCCAGCTTGCCCATGACCCGCCGGGCCAGGAGCCTGCCAGCCAGCGCCACCCGTTCAGGCCGCTCCTCTCCGTTGGGAAGATCCGCGTGAGCTGTTTGCAGCTCAGCGGCCCGATGGCTCGGGGCGTAGGCGAAGGCGTAGGGAAGAAACCCGTGGGCCTCAAGGGCTCGGGCTTTCTCCAGGCGGGTCGCGCGCAGATCCGACAAGGCGAGCAAGTTGGTTTGGGGATGGCTGCCATCCTGAAGGACGGCCGCCCCCTCTCGCCTAACCGGCGGCGGCCAAAGGCCCATCGGCCATGCGTTGGGAGGCGTAACCCGTGCCGCGCACGGTGAGGATCAGCTCCGGATTGCGGGGATCGGGCTCAAGCTTGCCCCGCAACCGGGCCACATAGACATCCACCACCCGCAGATCGGCGGCCCGACGTGGTGGATAGCCCCAAAGCTGCTCGAGAATCTCCGCCCGGGGCACCACCCGTCCGGGGTCGCGGAACAGGAGTTCGAGCAGGCTGAACTCGGTGTAGGTGAGAGAGATGCGCTGGCCATCCCGGCTCACTTGGCGGCGATTGGTATCCACCACGAGGTCACCCAGGCGCATCACGCCATTGCCAGCCGGCACATCGCGTGGTTCAGCCGTGGCCGAGCCACGCCCCACCCTGCGCAGAATCGTGGCGATGCGCACCTCCAATTCCTTGGGGCTGAAGGGCTTGGGCAGGTAATCATCCGCCCCGAGATCGAGACCGGCCACCCGCTCTGCGATGGCGTCCAGGGCCGAAAGGAAGATGATCGGCACACAGGATTCCGCCCGCAGCCGCCGACACACCGCAAAGCCATCCAGCTTGGGGAGCATCACATCCAGGACCACCAGGTCGGGTTGTTCCCGGTGAAACACCTCCAGCGCCTCCTCGCCGTCTTCCGCGCACACCACGTGATAACCCGCCAACTGCAGCCGCATCACCAACACCCGGCGCACGGCAGCCTCGTCATCCACCACCAAGAGGGTGGGCTTGGGGCTCCAGCCCGGATCCCCACCTGAGGGGTCCCCTGGCAGATCTCCCTCAGAGGGATCCCGGGGAGCCTGCCGGGAGGAAGCCGTAGGGGAAGAGGACGGTGGGAAACAATCCTCCATACTCATGGGCGGCGCGCCTGATGAAGAATCGCAACCATACCCTTGAGCCGTTCCTGGGGTCATCCCCTAAATCGAAAGCAGCCCGAGGCAAGGGCAGTTTTTAAGCATGTCTACCAAAACAGACACCATCGCAGAGGACTGCTAGAGGGCCTGCGGCTGAGCTGAACGCTTAGCCGCAGGCCACCGCGCCGCGGCGTAGCGGTTCCATTCCCGAGCCGCCGCCTCCAAAGCCTTGTCGCTGGAAGTCTGCCCAAGCATCGCCTGCTGCAGATGGGTGTAGAGGATGGTTTGAAGGCGCTTGAGGCCCGGGGTGGGAGGCACAAGCACCCGCGCCGTTGCCAACGACTGAACCGCGAGCAAACGGGCTTGCAGCACCAATCGCTCTGCGGGCGCATCAGGGGCCTGGGCCGCCAGCCTCCGCTCCAGCTGCGCCAGGGCCACCCGGGAGGAGGGGAGCACCCGTGCCTCTTCAGCAAAACGCAACTGGTTGGCAGCGTTGGTGAGAAACAGGGCCAGATCGACTGCCGCGGCAGGCACACCAGTGCCCTTGGGCACCACGAGATTCATCACAGCCACATTGGTGTGGCCTGATGGCCCTGTCAGGGGAGGGTGGGGCGCGGTGACGGCAGCGATGCCCGGGGCGTTGGTCTGCAAGTTGCGCAGGAAATCAGGACCGCTCGCCACCTGGGCGAGGTCTCCAGCCTGATAGAGCTCGATCGCCCGGCGATAGCCTTGGCTCACCACCTCCCGGGGGAGCAGACCCTGGCGGTAGAGATCCGTCCAAAAAGCAAAGGAATGCCTCCCGGCAGGGCTCAGAAAGGCCGCCTGGTGATCGCCATCGAGCAGCTGCACCCCCATCTGAACCAGGGATTCCAGCAGCTCAGCCGAGTCTTCGGGCACCACGGTGACAAAGAGGGCGTAGCGCCCCGTGCGCCGGCGAATCGCCTTCGCGTAGGCCGGCACCTCCTGCCAACGGCGAGGAGGGGCATCGAGGCCCGCCTGGTCCAGGAGTCGGCGATTGGCCATCGTCAACCGGGTGGTGAGGTACCAGGGGATGGCGAACTGCTGGCCGGCCAACTGCCCCGAGGCCCATACGCCTGGCAGATAGGCCTCTGAGGAGCCTGGAGGGAGCTCTGAATCGAGGTTGAGCAGGCCGCCTCTGCTGGCCAGGCCCGTGGCGAAGAGGGGATTGAGGTTCACCAAGTCGGGCGCGGTGCGGGCATAGACCGAGGCCAGGAGCTTCCGCTCCACCGAACTCCAGGGCACGTCGGTCCATCGCACGGCCATGGCACGTCCTGGAGGCCGCTGACGCTCCCACTCGGCCAACACGCCTTGCATGTAGGCCGTGAACTTCGGCGCTAGATCAAGGGTCCAAAGCTGCAGGGTGGAGGCGCGCTGGGTAGGGCCCGATCGGTGAGCTGCCCCGCAGGCGGTAGCGCCGAGGGCCAGCCCGCCGAGGGCCAGGCGGCGCAGGAGCGCACGGCGGGGCAGCAGCAGAGAAGATCTAGCCACGCCAGCTGGGATGAGCCCGGCGCCACAGCTTCAGCAGGGGGGGACAGATCAACGGGGCTAACAGGGCTGTCAACAAAGTCTGGGCGAGAAGCACGTGGAGGCCCGCGGTGCTGAGATCCTGCCAGGCCCAGCCGGGTTGGGCCAGCTCGGCTGGATCCGGCCCGCCCATGGCCCGGCTGAAGGGGAATCGCCAGCCCCAGGCCAGCCACTGGAGCATCAGGCTGCAATTGGCCACAACGGTGCCCGCCAGGGCCAGCAGGCCCAGGCTGAAGGGCCGCTCGATGGGAGGCCTGCGGGAGCGGAGGGGCCCCCACCACCAAGCGACCAGGAGCAGGCCGGGAATCCAGCTCACGGATGAGGGATGCAGGGCATCCATCAAGACGCCAAGCACAGCAGCCAGCAAAAGGGCCGAGCGGCGTCCATCCGCCAAGGCCCATGGCAACAGCCAGAGCACGGGCCAGCAGGGGGGCACCCCCGCCAGAGACAGCCAGGAGGGAGCGGCCAAGACCAGAAGAGGCACCGCCAAAAGGCTGGCTGCAAACCAGGGCTGGCGCTCAAGCAGCTCCATCAGGGTTGCAGCACCTGAACCCAATCCACTGCCTCAACGGGTGCGATCAACTGCACCACGGCTGTCGGGGCGGGGTCGGCACTGGCATCCACGGTCTGGATCACCCCCACGGGCAAGTTGGGAGGCACCAGTGTGCTAGCCGGGGACGTGACAATCACGTCCCCGGGTCGGGCCCCGGGATCTTTGTCGAGAAAGCGCAACACGGGGCGGGCGGTGCCCACGCCGGTGAGCAGGCCATGGTGTTGGGTGCGACTCAGCCAGACCCCCACCCGGCTCGATGGGTCGGTGAGCAGGGTGATGTTGGCAGTGGCAGGGGTGACGCTGGCCACCAAGCCAATCAGGCCACCGGGGGCCAGCACCGGTTGGCCCACCCGCACCCCTGCGATGGCACCTTTTCCAATCACCAACTGCTGCCACCATCCCCCGCTCTGGCGAGAAATTACAGGGGCCGAAAGCAATTGATCGCCGCGGGCTTGCTGCAATCCGAGCAACTGGCGCAAACGAGCGTTGTCCTGGGCAAGGGCCTCCAGCCGAGCTTGATCCTCCACACTTCGGGCTGATCGCAACCATTCCGACTGCGCTGGACCTGGCCAAAACGGGCGGCTCAGCAGGGCATAGGCATCCTTGAGGGCCACCCCCTTGCTCAGTCGCACCCCAACCAGGAGGAGGATCAGCAAAAGAAAGAGGGGCCATGGCTTCAGCCTCGTCCGCAGAGGAGCGGGGCGTCGCCGAGTGGTAGGGGGCATGGATCAGGCTACATGCCTGTTGTAGTCAGGGATCTCAAGCACCCATTCATATTGCTTAAAATCGTCGAGAATCATGCCACAGCCCCGCGCCACACAAAGCAGGGGATCTTCAGCCACATGACTGAGGATGCCGGTTTCTTGGCTTACCAAATCACACATTCCCTTCACCAGAGCTCCGCCGCCAGCGATCATGATGCCGCGGTCCACGATGTCCGCGGCCAGCTCGGCTGGGGTGCGCTCCAGCGTGCGTCGCACAGCCTCCACAATCACATTGGCTGACTCAGCCATGGCCTCACGAATTTCGGCAGCCCGCACGTTCACTGTGCGGGGCAAGCCTGAGAGGAGATGCAACCCCCTCACATCCATGGTGAGCTGGTCATGGGCCTCATCGGGGAAGACGGATCCAAGGCGGATCTTGATGTCCTCGGCGGTCTGTTCGCCCACCACGAGGTTATGCACTTTCTTGAGGTGCATGCTGATGGCATCCGTGAGCTCATCCCCTGCCACACGAATGGATTCACTCAGCACCGTGCGTCCGAGGCTGAGCACAGCCACCTCGGTGGTGCCCCCACCGATGTCGACAATCATGGTTCCCACAGGATCCATTACAGGCATTCCGGCCCCGAGGGCTGAGGCCACGGATTCATCCACCAGGAACACCTGCCGGGCGTGGGTCTCTCCGGCCGCCCTGAGTTCTCTGCGTTCGCTTCCTGTCACGCCACCAGGCACGGCAATCACCATGCGTGGCGCGATGACATCCCTTCCCTCATGAACCTTCTGAAGGAAAGCCTTCAGCATGCGCGCCGCCGCTTCCGAATCAGAAATCACCCCATCACTGAGGGGGCGGACGGCAGAGATGTCACCGGGGGTGCGTCCAAGCATGGGCTTGGCCTTCTCACCCACCGCAAGGGTGCTGGCGTTATGCCTCAAGTCAACAGCCACCACCGAGGGTTCTTGCAGAACGATCCCCTTACCCGAAATCCAGATCAGGGTGTTGGCGGTTCCCAGATCGATACCGATATCTCGAGAGAACTGAAGGCGACTGAGAAACACGCGACCAGGAGGCTTCAGGGGGGATCATAGGGTTGGCTGCCGAGAAAGCCAGAGCCCTTCAGGACCAGTTGTGTGACAACAGGGATCTGGGGTGGAACTGGAGGTGCAAGCCCCCCAAAGCGGGGTGGCCCATCATTGATCCACTCATCCACAGGAGACTCCGCCATGGGCGTCAACTCCATCACCCTCGTGGGCCGCGCTGGCCGTGACCCGGAGGTTCGCTACTTCGAATCCGGAAGCGTGGTGGCCAACCTCACCCTTGCCGTCAACCGACGCAGCCGCGACGACGAACCCGACTGGTTCAACCTGGAGATCTGGGGCAAGCAGGCCCAGGTCGCCGCAGACTATGTCCGCAAGGGCTCTCTGTTGGGGGTGATCGGCTCCTTCAAGCTTGATCGCTGGACAGATCGCACCAGCGGAGAGGAGCGGAGCAAGCCCGTGATTCGAGTGGATCGGCTGGAGCTTCTGGGAAGCAAGCGCGACGCCGAAACCGGTGGAGGCGGCTTCGGAGGCGGTGAACCCAGCGACGAGGAAGTGCCGTTCTGAGCGGAAGGCGATCCTGAGGCCAGCGCCAAACCACTGCAGAAGCGCCCTGTCGGGCGCTTCTCGATCAACTGTTGATCAGTGGGTGTCTGCTCGCTTCTTCCAGATGCGAAGTCCAAGCCAGGCCACAGAGGCCAGGGCGGCGACAACCAGCAGCACTTTCACCACTTTGGCCACCGGCTCAATCCAGAGTTCCACCCGGCTGTAGCCCTCGCCCAGGAGCAAGCCTGCCAGAGTGAGCAACAGGGTCCAGATCAGGCTTCCGGCCGTCGTCCAGACAAAGAAGGGAACCACAGGCATCATTTCGATGCCCGCAGGCACGGAGATCAGCGTGCGGATGCCGGGGATCAGCCGTCCCCAAAACACCAGAGCCGTGCCGTGGCGGTTGAACCAATTCCTGGTTCGGTGCAGTTCCTGCGGGCTGATGCCGAGCCAGCGGCCGTGGCGAGAGAGCCAATGCTCAAGCCGCTCCTCATTCACAAGACGACCGATGCCGTACCAGGGCAAGGCGCCAAGAACCGTGCCAAGCAAACCCGCCAACACGACAGGAATCAGGTCCAGCTTTCCCTGCTGCACATAAAAGCCCCCGAGGGGCATGATCACCTCGGAAGGGATCGGAGGGAAAAGGTTTTCGAGGAACATGGCCGCAAAAATGGCCCCGTACCCGGCGAGGGGGTTGGCTTGGACGGCCTCGCCGATCAGATCGGGCAACTTCTGCACCAGTTCGATCGCCACAGATCACCAATCAGCAAGTGGTGATTTTTTCACGCACTGCGCTGCGGTCCGGCACAGTTCATCCAGCCAGCCATCTGGTAACAACCCAGCAGCCGCGGCAAAAGAGTTGGCCAAATCCACCCCCATCCGTTTGGCGAATGCTCTTTAAAGGAAGGGTTCGCCTATAGTAGAGCCCTGAATGAGTCATCTCAAACAACCTGACTCGTGGCACTTTTTAAGAAAGAATGATGCTCCCATTTGTATCCATAGTCATCTGTTCACGCAATCGACTCAAGGCGCTCAAGCGATATGCCCTTCCTTCGCTTGAGAGCATGGATTACCCCTCCTTCGAGGTGGTGGTTATTGATGATGCCTCCACCGATGGCACGCTTGAATTTTTACAGGGCTATCGTCTGGAGCACCCCTACATCAACGTGGTCAGAAATGAACATGCCAAAGGCCTATGCAATGCCCGCAATGTAGGCGTAGCCAATTGCAGGGGAGACATCATTGCCTTCATCGATGATGATTGCGCCGTCTCCACCACCTGGATCCATGAGCTCGTCAAGGCCTATACCCGTGACAGCATTGCCGTGGTTGGAGGCGTCAGCTACAAAGGAGACAGCAACGATATCTACATCAACGACAGGCACGTATGGGGATGCAACATGTCGTTCAGGGCCTCCATCTTTCAGCAGTTTAGGTTTGACACTGGCCTTAAATATTCTCACTATGCAGATGAAACCGACCTGATTGGCAGGATCATCTCCCATGGCTATGAGCGCGTGGTTGCCCCCAGGGCCGTCGCCAAGCACTATGTGGAAGATGCGGCCTATCGAAAGCAGATTCCCCTCAGTGCCTACCTGAACTACCACTACCTAAATGCCAAGAAGGAGACCTGGTGGGGGTACTACAAATACGTGCTCAGCCACTCCCTCAAGCACGTGGCGATCGTGGAATACGGATTGAATTTCAAAGGCCAGCGCAGGCCACCACTTTCCACGATGGCACTGATCATTAGAAAAATGATTTATTACCCATATGTTCTGCTCCTTGAAATCCCCATTTCCGCAAAAATTAAACATGCTCAAGAAGAAAGGTTGTTCAGGTTGAATGCTGGCCACGTCTCCTTGCCCCGCTGAACACAAGCAAGCCAAAAGCCCTGCCTTGCGGCAGGGCTGAAGAGAACCTTTGACGTGGCAGGCTCAGTAGCGGTAGTGCTCCAGCTTGTAAGGGCCTTCCACGGGCACATTGATGTAGGCGGCCTGCTCAGGGGTTAGCTCGGTGAGTTTGGCGCCGATCTTGTCGAGATGGAGGCGGGCCACCAGCTCATCAAGATGCTTTGGCAGAACATAAACTTGCTTTTCATACTGAGCTCCTCTTGTGAAGAGCTCGATTTGAGCCAACACCTGATTGGTAAAGGAATTGCTCATCACAAAACTGGGGTGCCCTGTGGCA
>JBJTWN010000189.1:0-13731 GCA_046081785.1 Cyanobium sp. | reverse complement strand
ACCCAGCCGCTGTGCAGCCCCAGCCGCAGGCGCACCGGCGGTTGCCCTTCGCGGGCCAGCACGGTGTTGAGTGCCTCGATGCCAGCGCGGCTGGCGCGGGCGGCCGCCACCGCTGCTGCCGCATCCGCCCTGCGCCCCTGGCTGAGCGGCGCGCCGAACACCGCCAACAGCCCATCGCCGGTGAATTTGTTCACCAGTCCGCCGCCGCTCTCGATCGCCCCCACCACCGGCTCGAGGGCCCGGTTCAGCCAGGCAAGCAGCGCCTCGGGATCGAGCCGCTCCGCCAGCCCCGTGAAGCCGGCGATGTCGGCCACCATCACGGTGACGAACAGACGGTGGCCGCGGAAGCGATCCCCCGCCAGAAGGCTGTCGCGCTCCTGCCACAGCTCCTGCGCCACCGCCGGCGACACCGCTTGGCCGAGCAACCGCTGCAGTTGGCGGCGCTGGCCCTGCTGCTCCACGCCGCGGGCGCTCCAGGCGGCGGCCGCCATCGCCAGCAGGGCCGCCAGCGGCAGGCTGAGGTTGAGCCAGAGGCCGCCGAGCAGCAGGGCCGCCAGGCCGGCCACGAGGGCCAGGCCGGCCACCAGGGCCACCCGCCCCACGCTGCGCCGCAGGTTGCCCACGCCCTCCCCCAGCGCCACCCCCGCCGCCAGCCCCGCCAAAAGCAGGATGGCGTTGGCCCAGCCGGGGGCCGCCGTGAGGCCGGGCCGTAGGCCCCGCTCCCGCGCCAGCAGCGCCACCAGCCGCTGGGCGTGCAGGTCAACCCCCGCCATCTGGCCGGGGTTGCCGGCGCCATCGCGCAGGATCGGCACCGCAAAGCGGTCGCGCTGGGAGGGGGCCCGGCTGCCGATCAGCACGATCGTGTCGCGCAGCGCGGCCGGCGGCACCCGGCCCTCCAGCAGCGCACGCAGGCTCCAGCTGGGGATGGTGGCCGGGTCGTGGAAGGGCAGCAGGCGCTGCAGGCCGCCGTGGTCGAGGTCGCTGTAGCCGCCGGCGTGGCGATCGAGCGGTGCCAGACCGCCGGGGTCGCGTTCGAGCTGCTGGCGCAGGGGCCCGGGGTTCTGGCCGCGGCTGTGCTCCAGCAGCCGCAGGGGAAGGGCCACCAGGGCCGGCTCCTGGCCGCGCACGTGCACCAGGTCGCGGCGCACCACGCCGTCGCGATCGAGCAGCAGGTCGTTGTAGGCGCGGCGGTTGGGCGGGCTGCCCGGAATCGGCCCCACCGCATCGATCACGCTGAACACGGTGATCAGCGGCCCGGGGCGGGCCGCCAGGCGCCGCAGCTCCTGCCGCCTGGGCCCCACCCCCAGGTCGCGGTAGAGGTCGAGGCCGATCGCCCGCACCCCGGCCGCTTCCAGCCGCTGGATGGCGGCCACCAGGTGGCCATCGTCCACTGGGGCGCCGAAGCGGCGCAGGTCGTCCTCGCCGATCGCGATCACCCGCACCGGCAGGGCGGCGGCCGAAGGCAGGGGCCGCCAGCGCAGGGCCAGGTCGTATAGGGTCAGGTTGAGGGCCTCCGCCAACCGCGCCTGCTGCAGCACCAGCAGGGCCAGCACGGCCAGGCCGTAGGAGAGGAGGCGGATCAGAAGCGGTAGCTCACCTTGCTGGTGAGGCCGTTATCGAGCAGCCAGTTGGGCACGGCCCGCACCAGGCCGTCGCCGAACTGGGAAGCCCAGCCCAGCTCCAGCTGCCAGCGGTCTCCGCTGCGCCAGCGCAGCAGCAGGCCGCCGGCGCCGACGCTGGCCGTTTCGATCCCGCTGGGCAGCGAGGTGTGCACCCAGCCGGCCCCGAGGAACGGCACCAGCTGGAGGGTCTGCGCGCCGCGGCTCCAGAACGCCCAGCTCAGCTCACCGCTGCCCAGCAGGCCGCTATCGCCGCTGATCACCTGGCCGGGCAGGCCCCGCAGCCCGTTGTCGCTGCCGAGGCTGAAGCCCATCGGGCTGGTGAGCGGCGCCAGGGCCCCCTGGCCGGCCCCCCGCAGCTGCAGCAGCCAGCTGGGCGCCAGGGGCCAGAGCAGGGAGACCTCGCAGCCGAGGGCCCGGGCCTGGCCCACATCGATGCCGTAAAAGGCAAGCTCCTGCAGGGCGTCGTCGCCGCTCATGGCGGCAATCCCCTGCAGCCCGTAGACGCTGGCCGAGAGGGAGGCGGACCCCACCCAGCCCTCCCAGGCCAAGCCGGCCTGGAGGAAGCCGGTGCTGAGGGCGCCATCTTCGGCGCCGCCGAGGATGGCGGGGAAGCGCTCGCCCTCCAGCCAGGCGCGGTTGCGGTTGGCGCTCAGCCCGGCGAAGGCGGAGAGCCGCTGCCGCAGGCCCTCCACCAGGCCGAAGTCGAGGCGGCCGAGCAGCTGCTCCTGGCGGAACATCAGATCGTGCAGGGGTTGGGGGCTCTCCACCAGCTGGCGCCAACTGACGGCGCCGGCGGTGGTGAGGGCCACGCGGGGGGCCAGGGGCAGGCGGTAGCTGAGCGAGGCGAGCCGGTAGCCGAGTTCCGGGTCGTCGTCGCCGTCGAGTTCGCCCACCAGCAGCAGCTGGTCGGTGGAGCGCAGCAGCCCCTCCTTGGCCACCACCCCCAGGGCGCGGAACTGGCCGCTGCCGCCGCTGCCGTCGTTGCGCAGGCTGAGCTCTCCCTGCCAGGGCTGGGCGAGCGCATCGGTCTCAAGCACCAACACCGCCTTGGTGCTGTCGCCGCCGAGGCGGTTGAGGCTGGCGCGCACGCCGCTCACGCCCGGCAGCCGATCGAGCAGTTCCAGCTGGCGCTCCAGGCTGGGCAGATGCAACACCTGGCCCTGCAGGGGCAACACCAGCTGCTGCAGGCGCCGCCGCAGGAGCGGGTCGGGGCTTTCGACCCGCACCTCCACGATCCGCCCCTCCACCACCAGCAGGGTGCCGGTGGGGGCGGGTTCGGTCAGCGGGAAGACCCGGCTGTTGACGTACCCGTCGGCCACCAGCCGGCTGGTGAGCAGGGCGGCGCAGCGCGCCAGGCGCTCGGCGGGGCCGTCAGCGGGGCCGGGACCGGGGGCGCTGGGCGGGGGTGCCAGGCAGGGCTGCAGCAGCTGCTGCAGCACCGCCGGGGGGTAGCGCTCGAGGCCTTCGATGCGGGGCAGCGGGTGTGTGGTGGGCGCGTCCGTGGCAGGTGGCGCCCCGGGGGAAGCCCCCGACGCGGGCGGCCGCGGTTCCGCCGTGGGCGGCACCAGCGGCGTCAACGGCACCGGCCGCACATGGCGCGGCTGGGCAGGAAGCCCCGCCGGCAGCCGCACCGGCCCTGGCTGCGGGGAGGGGGCCAGCAGCTGAGCGAGTAGCAGCGATGCCAGAGCGGGAGCGGAGGGCATCAGCGAGGGGCTTGCCCTGGGGTGAAGGTGACAAAGCTGGCATTAAAGACCTCTCCCTCTTTGACGGGAGCTGTGCTGGGAGTGCCATCGCGCTGCAGCAGCCGCGCGATGATCCGGCCTGGGTTGCTCCTGCTGCCGAGGGGGGAATTGTTTTGCGAAAAAACAAGCAGGCCTGTGTCGGGGAAATACACCAAGGGTGCGTTGCTATGGACTCTCAGGCCATCAGACCTTCGAATCTCGCGATCCAGTTCGACCTTGGAAACACGCCTACTAGATGCAGATCTAGTTGTGCTTGATGCCACTAGGATTTGGATTGATTTTTGCCTCGATAGTGAATTTCCCCGGAAGAGGTAGTCTTGTGCTGGTAAAATTATTTTCCGTTCTTCCTTCAGCGTGTTGGCGGGTGCCAGTGGGAAGCCTTGCAGGGTTGGCGCGCCGGTCAGGCCCTTGCGCATCCTTTGGCTTGCAGGTAAGCACTCGCTACAGGGGTGTTGCGATTGGGGCGGGGATGGTTGCGCCTGGGCGATGAGCCCCTCGCGCCCTGTGCTCAGCAGCTTGGCTGAGATGCAGGTGGTGAGGGTGCCGCTGATTTCGTTGGATCCCCGCACCGGTTGCAGTCCTGCCATCGACGCCAGAGAGATATTGCCGGGATTGCCCTGCAATAAACTGCTGATATGAATAAACTCGGCCGCGGAAGAACTGAGGCCTACCCAGTCCATTTCGCCGGATGTGCTGTAGATGAAGGCCCGGTCGCCTCGGCCCAGGAGGTAGCTGCTTTGCCCGCCTACAACGTAGGTATTTCTCCCCCCTGATCCCTGGAGGTCATCGCTGGCATTGGGGCTTCCCACCAGGACCTCGCTGTTGGTCGTTCCCGTGGCGCTGAGGATGACGCTTGGATTGCTATTAAAGAGAACGAAACGGATGTTCGTTATCGTGGTGCCAGTTGTGTTTGTCGCTGGAATTGTGGCCTCCATATCGATGGGGCATGTTCGAGGTGCCCAAAAGATGGTTGTCACGCCTGCAACAGCTGCAGGGGTGGTGCAGTGCCAGAGCGCATCGGCGGGTCTGGCGTCAACGCTGCAGATTTCGCCTGGGGTTGCGGCAAAACTTGGAGGCGTGGCGCTGAGGCCGGCCGTCAGGCTCAGCATCGCCAGGCCAACAGGTAGCCTCCCCATCCCCCGGCGAATGGGGAGAAGAAAGCGGGGAGTACAAGAGGGGGAGCGCATCATTGGGGCGTGTTAGTGGTTGGGGTGAAAATCATGGTCGTGGCTTACCAAGGTCTCCCGGACAGAATGGCACCGGCCCAGAAGTAGGGGTGGTTTAGACCAGTGCTCAACCGTGCCTGATCGGAACGGTTGAGGCCTTGGATCAAAACGTCTCCGTTCCTGTTGACGATTCGATTGCCATGCACCTTTATTTGTCCTGTCATGAATTGCTGCTGCGTAGTGCGCAGGGCTTGATCGCTAGGAAGACCTTGCTGGAGGGCACGATGGAATTGCACGGAAAATGCCGCGGCTACGACGTCGTCCACATACCAGAGATTGCCGAGGGCACTGGTGGCGCCGGCCTGAAGAGCCAGGCCGGCGATCCCAAGTTCCTGTCCCTCGTTGCCGACGGCAGTACGACAGGCGTTCAATACAAAGAGTGAGAGCGGCATCCCGGCCTCAAGACGTAGAGCTCGTCCTAGCTCCTGCAGGGAGACATGACCTGAATGTGTGTAGATCTGGGCACGGCTGCCCTTCTCCTGTGTAAACTCCGCATGGGTGGCAAGGTGGAGAACAGAAATTGGTTGCCGCTTGATCTGGGCAAGTAGGGACTGATTGTTGAAGTCGTTATCCATCAGGATGGTAGCCTCGGGATGGAGAGCCGCCACCTGGCGTAATTCCTCATCAACCATGGGTAAAGGCACCAGCCCATTTGTAAATTTGCGAGAGCCGGCGAGGAGCGCACGTGGCCTGCTGTTGCTGCTGGTCTTGGCATCCAGGTCAGTCAGCGTCAGGGATGGCGTGATGGTGATCGCCATGTTTTGCACCAAGCTCCCTGCAGCTGTTGGCAGGGCCGCGAATGGAATCCCCTGCAGACCACGATCCAGGCTCAACAGGAGGGTGGTGACGCCAAGGCGTTGCAACTCGGGGAGAACAGGAGTCAGCAATACCGCACTCAGGCGTTCACCTGCACCATCCAGTTGTGCGTTCTGACTGAGACTTCGCTGGAAGTCTTTGACCGCCTGCCGCCAGCTTGCCGTCGGTACACTTGTTTGCCAGCCACGGATCTCGCCTGCTGCTGGAATGAGAATGTGATTGATCTGTAAACGATCGCTGTTGGGTATGTGTTCGGTGCTGATCTGCAGGATGGCGGGGATGGTAGTCCGCTGGTCGTTGTTCACTCCCTGCCGTGATACCGGTTGTGGAAAAGCGGCGCGTAACTGCACCTGCAGAGTGGCGATTTCAAGCCGGTAGTTTTTGGGCGGCTGCAGTCCCAGCGAGGCGCTGACCTCCCGCGCTGATTGCTGTTCACTGGCTTGAAAGGACTGAAGAGCCGCCTCTTCAGGTATCGCCTGACTCACCGCGACCAAGCTGGCCTCAGCCGCTTCAGGGGCAGGTGAGGCGAGGGCTACCGATGTCGGACTGATCAAGGGGGAGAGGCCATCGTCCAGAGAGGCCATCGGAAGCCAGGGTTTCTCCACGCGAGCCTCTCTCTCCGTGGCTAAGAGTTGATTCTCTGCCGGTGCCGCCAGGGGCTCGGAGGGCGGTGCGGGGAGAGCGGGGAGCGGTGTTGACACTGGGCCGTTCGGAAAGACCTGGTCAACAGTCGGTGGATTGACCCGGTCTCTGATCTCGCCGGGAACGCCATCGACATGGGTCGTGTTGTCCCCACCGGTGACGACGGCGTCCTTGAGTTCGTTTCCGGGTTGAAGCAGATAGGGGTTGGCAGCCCTGTCTGTTCCCCAGTCAAAGTCTTCTGGGATGGGGATGGACCCGGGGTCGACAACCAGCAACTCACCGGGGCGGGAGGGGACACCAGCGATTGGCTCTTGGCTGGTTGTATGGCTGAATTGCGCTCCTCCCTCCACGCGAATGGCAGTCGCGCCGATGTTAAATACGCGGATCGTGCCGCCAAGCGTGTGCTCTTCTTGGCCATCTTGGGAGCGGCTGTCGACGGAAACAAGCGTTTGCGGGCCGCTTAGCAGCAGTCCCCCTCCGCTCACGAGGTTGATGATGCCGCCCAGGCTCTCTGAACCACGATCGGAGCTGTCGTAATCATCAACAAAGCTCCTGGCAATTCGTCCTTGTCCGCGACCATCGATGGATAGGGTTGAGAGCCGTCGTTCACTGCTGCTTTGCTCGGCTCGAAGCTTGGAGTCTTGGATGATGATTGCCTTCTGATCTGAGCTATTGGTAAGGCTGATCTCTCCGCCGCTGAATGTTGTGGTGCCTCGCCAATTGACGCTGCCAGGCCTGGTCCGGCTTTCGGGTTTGTTGTGGGACTGAGCAAGGAGGAGGCTGTCGGCCTCGATCCGGATTCCATTCGTGCTGTGCAGGCGAATATCGCCACTGCCCGCACCGCCGCTGGCACTGAGTGTGGAGTTGTTGATCGCTATATCTCCAAGGCCATCGCCGGCTTTGGCCAGGAGAATGATGTTGCCAGCCAGGTTGTCGCTGGCATTGGCCTCGATGCGGCTCCCGTCGCGCACCGTTAGCCCGTAGCCTGCGACGCCCGCAATGATGCCGCTGGTGTCATTGAGCCGGATCTCGCTTGGTTGGAGTTGCGGATTGTTGTCGCGCAGGATCGTGATGTCCTGGGTGGCTAGGATGCGGCTGCCTGCCTTGATGTCGAGATTATGTGCGGCGAAGAGGCCGATGCTCGGCGGCGGCGATATGCTGTCAATGGGAATGCCGTAGTCCTGGTCGCGTTGGCTGATGGGAGTGAGTAGATCGGGCCATGCATGCACTCCTACATCAAGGGTGCTATCCGCGATGTTTAAGTCTCCAGATTTGGCTTCCAGGTGAATCATTCCCTTCGGCGAGCTCAGGTTGCTGGTCGTCACGTCGACGCTGCCGCTGCGCAGCAGCAGCCATTGCCCCGCCAGGCTGGAGTTCCGTAGCCTCGTCTCTCCAGTGGCGCCGGCATTGCTGATCTTTGCTGGGTCTGGATCGGGGGCGGTTTCCATGCGCAACAGGCCCCATTGCCCCGGGGAGCCGGCCTGCAGCCCGGCATCCTCCAGTGCGAGGCTGCGATCGGCCTTCACCAGGATGTTCTCGCCCAAGACCCGGGTGTTCTGGAGCTGCAACTGTCCCTGCTTGGCCCCTTCCCCTTGCGTGAGAGCGTCTAACCGGACCCATCCGCCGTTCAGGGGAGCCATCAGCAGGCTGTTGTCCCGTAGCTGTAGGGTTCCGGTTGCTTCCAATACCACCGTCATCCCGTTGGCCGTGAGGTTGCTGGCGGTGAGGTCTGCGCCGGCCTGCGCACGAATCAGATGTGCTGGCTGGGGATGGCCTGCCCTGGGCAAGCCACGCAGAACCGTGCCCGTCAAGGCGATAGACCCGCTGTCGCCCTGGCTCCCAGCCCGCAGCCAGTGGTTCTCAGCAAAGGCCGTGAGGTTCTCCGCTCGCAGATCGCCCGCTGCCCTGAGCGCTAACCGATCGCTGCTCAGCACCAGGTCCTTGAGTGTGAGGTCGCTGGGGGCTCCGTCGGCTCTCGAGCGGGCGCTGAGCAGAAGTTCGCCTGGTGCCGCCACAGCGCTAGTTCTTGCCTGCAGACGTTCCAGCGATACGGATCCGCGGGCATCGACTCGGATCGTTCGACCCGATAGCTCTGTGTCCTGCAGGATCAGGGCGTGGCTGGAGTTGTTGTTGCCCCCCGCGTCCAGAGTGAGTTCGCCACCTCCATCGCCCGTTGCAGCCTCCGCACGCAAGCGCGAAGCCATCAGAGTTCCCCCGGCCTGGACCCTCACATCCCCTCCATACAGAGAGAGTTGATCCATCCGCACGTCCCCCTGGCCAGTGACGAGGCCTCCGCGGAACTGCACCTGCCCAGGCTCGCCCGCCCCCCCAGCCCTTGCCTCGACCCGCTCCAGCTCCAGGCCGCCGCTGCCTTCGAGCAGCACGTGCGTGGCGCGCAGGCTCCCATCGCGGAGCGAAAGGCGGCCAAAACCGCCGCCCACCAGCGGGCCGCTGCGCAGCCGCACCAGGTCGTCGGCGGCGCTGGTGCCGGCCTGGATGGTGAGGCCTTGCAGCTGGAGGGTGCCGCCGCTCAGTTGCACGCTGCGGCCGGCCTGGAGGGTGGTCTGGCCGCCGGGGCTGGTGCGGATGGGCCCGGCGCCGCTATGCAGCAGCAGGTGCCGGTCGACGCTGAGGCGGCCGCCGGCCAGCAGGATCGGCCCATCGCCGCTGGCGAGGGCCGTGCCCTCCAGGCGCCCTTCGGCCAGGGCCTGCAGATCCAGCGCCGCGCTGTTGCCAAAGCTCCCGAGGCGGTCGCCCAGGCCGCCGGCGGCGTGGAAGGTTTCGCCGCCGATGCGCAGGCTGGGGGCAGTGCTGAGCAGCAGGGAGGAGGCCCCCTGGATCTGGCCGCCGGGCCCGAACCAGAGGCCGCCGGGGGAGAGCCAGAACAGGTTGGCGTTGTTGCTCAGCCGCAGGGGCGCCCCGAAGAAGCTGCCATCGGGATGGCCCACGCCCACCACCACGCTGCTGCGGCCGCGGCTGTCGAGGTCGACGCGGCGGATGCCGGAGCGGGTGTCGTACTGGCTGAAGCGGTGAAACAGGGTGCGACCGGCCGCCGTCCCCCCCTCCACCGTGCACACACCGGCGCTGCAGCGCCCCAGGGCCGTGCCGTTCACGCGGGTGCCGAGGCCGCCGGGGGCCACCTGGGCGAGGGCGGCGGTGGGGGCCAGCAGGAGCGTCAGGATCCCAGTGGCGCACCAGCGGGCCTGGAAGCACCAGCAGCTGGTGGGCGGCGAATACGGCTTGAGCATCGCCTTGTCCTCCGCCACAAGTCTTCAGATTCCATTGTGGGGGGACTTGCTGGACGGGGCTGTGACCTTGGTCACGGCGCCGCCATGCCCACGCCGCAGGTCTCCAGGAAGCTCTGCATCCGATCCCGCATCTGGCGGCCCTCCTCCTGCAGTGCTGCGGCCAGGCCAGCCGGTGCCGCCTCGGATTGGCTCAGCGGCTCAAGCCATCGCTCGAACCGCTCGCACTCGAGGAAGCTATAGCGATATGGCCAGGGGTGGGCCCGCCAGTAGGCGGTCACCTCCGCCTCCAGTCGCCCCCCGAGGGCCTGCAGGGAGAGGGGCAGGTTGCGCAGCAGTGGTGCCAGCCGATCGGCCCGATACAAGGAGCAGGCGCATTCCATCGAGGGATGGTGCACCACCGCCAGCAGCTGGCGGCGTTCGCGATCGGTGAGGCAGTATTTCTCATCCAGCACAGCGGCATCCTGCCGCACGGCTAGGCAGAGATCCGGGTAGGCGGTCACCTCAGCGAGGGCCTGTTGGAAGTCGCTCAACATGGGGCTCCAGTAGCGATGGGGTGGGGTGTGCGTCGGCAGGCCAGAGCCAGCTCATGCATGCGGGAGAGTTCCTGCATCACGGCGGCGCGGCCAATGCGTTCGAAATAGGTGTCGTTGTATTCGAGGGTGATCGCCTTCAGATTCGGGCAGCGGGGCAGGAACTGGTGGGCGATGGCCCACACCTCCTCGGGTGTCAATCGTGAGTGGCTGTCGGTATAGACGCCGTAGAGCTCATCACCACCCGCCAGGTGCACCTCCTCCACAGCTTCCAGATCGAGGGCCTCCAGATAGCTCTCCATCGCGGGCCCACCATTGCGGGCGCTCACCAGCAGATTGTGCAGGTCGAGCAGCACGCCGCAGTCGCCCTGTCGGTAGAGATGGTTGAGAAACTCGGGTTCCTGCATCTCCGTCTCCGGCAGCGGGGTTAGCAGAGCCGGGTTCTCCATCAGGATCCTCAGACCCAGGCGCGCCTGCAATTGCTTCAGCTTGTGGGAGAGCAGATCCAGGCTCTCGGGGCCATAGCTCACGGGCAACACCATGCCGGCCTCGCAGTGGGGTTCGCTACCCCGCGGTGGCGTGAGCACATTGAGGTGTTCGCTGATCCAGGCATAGCCGCCCAACTGGTTGCCCACCGTGGCGATCGCCTCCACGATTTCCCCATCCAGCGGGCACACACTCGGTAGCGACAGGCTGAAGCCGTGGGCATTCAGCACCCTTCCCTGTCGCAGCCCCGCGACCGCCTCCAGCAGTGGACCGGGGAAGGCGAAGCGCTGCCCGAAGCGCGACCCCGGGCCCAGGTCATGGAACATTTGGCCCGGATTGATCGAGAGATGTTCCACCAGAGGGGCCGCCTCCTCCATCACCTCGGGCGTGGTGGGGTTGAACAGCAGGCCCACGCTCGGGCGATCCGGGCGAGTGGTGTCCGTGGGGGCGTGGGGTGCCGTTGGCGCCAGGCAGGGCAGGGGAGGCATGAATCCATTCCGCAGAGAGGTGGGGGTCCTTCCCCGGCAGGGGAAGGACGGGGAGCGCTGGTGATCAGCGGCCGAAGGGCCGGGTCAGGATGGCTTGGAGGGACTTGTTGCTCAGCACGTCCAGCGGCACGCCTTGGCGGCAGACGAGCTCCTTGATCAGCAGCGGCCGCACTTTGGTGAAGGCCACGGCGGCGAGGCCGCCGTGGACCTGCTCCAGCTCAGCATCGGCCAGCATTTCGCGGCTTTCTGCTTGCACTTGGGGGGAAAAGATCGGGGACATGAGTTTGCTCCTTGGGAGGGGAAGATCAGGGAGGAGAACGGCTCTCCTCCCTCTGGATTCATGCTCCGCGCCCCCATGCTTTTCCCTTGTGATCGCCATTCCGGTTGGCCTGTGATTCCGATCACGCATCTATGGCAAGATCAAGGCTCCAGCTCTGTAAGCATGACCCCTCCGCCGGCCCCGCCCCCGGGTCTTGCCCCTGAGGATCTGGCGGCCGTGGCGCTCTTCGCCGATCTCGACGCCAACCAGCACCGCCGCCTGCTCGAAAACCACCGGTTGCTCACCCTCGAGGCGGATCAGCGTCTGGTGCTGGAGCAGGAGGAATCCCAGGGATTGTTCCTGTTGCGCTCCGGCCTGGCCAAGGTGCGCGGCTTTGACCTCGACGGGCAGGAGACGGTGCTGGCCCTGCTCGGTGCGGGGGAGATCTGCGGCGAGATGGCGATCCTCAACCCGGAGGGTCTGCGCAGTGCCGATGTGGTGAGCCTCACGCCGATGCGGGTGGCGGTGCTGCGGGCCGGCCCGTTTGCCGCCCTGCTGCGCTCCGAGCCCCGCCTGGCGCTGGCCCTGGCCCGCCTGCAGGCCCATCGGCTGCAGACCCTCAACCATCGCCTGCGCCTGCGGGGGGGCGACGCCACGATCCGCCTGCTGGCCACGTTGGTGGAACTGGCCCGCCGCAGCGCCCCGGGTGCCAGCGAAACCGATCCGATCCCGCCGCTGCCGCAGCGGGAGATCGCCTGCCTCTCCGGCCTGGCCCGCGAAACCGCCTCCCGCACCCTCAGCAGCCTGCGCCGCCGCGGGTTGGTGGCCGACACCCCCGAGGGGGGCCTGCAGCTGCTGAACCGGGAGGATTTGCGGCGCCGCGGGCTGGTGGAGTGAAGAATTTGCCGCAGATCCGCCTCTCAACGAAGCGGAGACGCGACCGGCCTCCTCATTCCTCCCCTTCCTCAGCCCCCACTGGCACCAGCCGCACCTGCTTGCGCCCGAGCTTGATCTCAAACTCATCGCCCGGTTGCAGACCCAGCATGGCGGTGTAAGCCTTGCCCACCAGCAGGTTGCCGTTGCCCTGCACGGTGGCCACGTAGCTGAGCTTGCGTCCGCCCTTGCCACGACCCGCACCGTCATTGCCCAGGCTGAGACCCTTGGCCTCCAGCAGGGCTTCATAGAAGGCGGTGAAGTTGAGGCGCTCAGTGCCGTCCTTCTTGGTGCTCACATAGCCGCACTCGCGCACCAGCTCAGACTTGGAGGCGTCTCCCAGTTCCTTGACCTTTGCCAGCAGTTCAGATCCGGTGAGCATTTTTTGGGGCTCGATTTCCCATTGATCATAGACGATCGTGGGCCGTTGAAAAGCCACCCCTGCCAAATCGATCTCCCGGCGTGGTGTAGCTGAACTTACCCAACAACCCGCGAGCAGCATCCTCCCCGGAGCGCGCGGGGCGAACTGCCAGGCAGCTGCAGGTGGGCCGGTCCAGGTGACTCACAGACAGACGTATCGCCGCCGGGGCCCACCCCCTGCCAGAGCTGGTTGGGCTGTGTGCTCCCCAACACCATGAGCCGTTGATGCTGGCCAGAGGCTGCCAGGTACTGCAGGGTTGAGAGAACGGCTGTGCCCTGCGGGCACGCCCATCCCACGGGCCACCATGACCGACGCCAATTCAGCGATCCCCCTTCAATCTGCGGCGCACGATCGCCAGGTCGCCGCCTCCAGCGAGTCCCTCGGCGTGGCCGGGAACCCAGCACTGCGTGAGCAACTGCACTACCGCCGCCTGGAGCAGACCTATTACCAATCCGCGCAATACGCCGCCATGGTGGAGCGCTACCCATTGCTGCGCAGCAGCATCGCCGCCTGCCGAGCAGTGGTGCTGGTGAGCGATGCACCGGCGCCAGGCCCCAGGGGCGCTGCCCATCTGCATTGGCAGCGCAGCCATGGGGAGGGCTGAACGCCGATGGGCCAGCCGGGCCGAACGAAGGGCTGGATCTCACGAGAACGGAGCATCAGCACCGCCTGCGATGGCCGAGGCCGTAGCGATTGCCCATCCCGTGCGTCTGGCCGGACTCTGGGGCGCCTGGTTGCTGGTGATGCAGTTCCACGTGGAATTGGGCCTGATGCCCCTCTTTCACGGTCTCTCCCTGGAGATCAAGAGCCAGGTGGCGCCTGGCCGGCTGCCCTCGCCTTTCCCCTGGGGGGCGTTCTGGCCTGGCTGCTGGCCCAGTCGCTGTCGGTGGCGGGCCTGGCGCTGTTTGCCGGCGGCAACTTTCTCTACATCGCCGCCTCCGACCTGGTGCCGGAGATCAAGACCAGCACCAGCCTGCGCTCCGGCGCCCTGCGCTTCGGCTGGTTCAGCGCCGGGCTGCTGCTGATGCTGCTGCTGGCGCGTTGAGCCAAAGCGCCGGGGGTTGTCAGCCCCGGATCTGCCACCGATCCTGATGGGTAGGAGAAGGGTCCATGCTGTTTCACATCCGCCACGCCCTCCGCTACGCCTACGAGCGGCCGGTGTTTCTGGAGCCCACCATCCTGCGGCTGATCCCCCGCAGCGACCCCGCCCAGCAGCTGATCCACCACGGGCTCAGCATCCATCCGCAGGCGAGCGGCAGTTCCCGGGTGCTGGAAGCCAACGGCAGCGAGGCGGTGGTGCTCTGGTTCGATGCGCTGC
>JBJTWN010000188.1:0-11242 GCA_046081785.1 Cyanobium sp. | reverse complement strand
CGGGATTCCATGCAAGACGCCATCACCAACGTCATCAACCAGGCAGACGTCCAAGGCCTCTACCTCGACGGCTCTGCCATGGGTCGCCTCGAGAAGTACTTCACCAGCGGCGAACTTCGCGTGCGGGCTGCGGCCACCATCAGTGCCAATGCCTCCGCCATCATCAAGGAGGCCGTCGCCAAGTCCTTGCTGTATTCGGACATCACTCGTCCGGGCGGCAACATGTACACCTGCCGGCGTTATGCGGCTTGCATCAGGGATCTGGACTACTACCTTCGCTACGCCACTTACGCCATGTTGGCAGGTGACACCTCCATCCTTGATGAGCGCGTTCTCAACGGATTGAAGGAAACTTACAACTCCCTCGGTGTACCCATTGGTGCCACCGTTCAATCCATTCAGGCCATGAAGGAAGCCACGGCTGCCCTGGTTGGTCCAGATGCTGGCCGGGAGATGGGTGTCTATTTTGATTACATCAGCTCTGGGCTGGGCAACTAATTCAGACTCCCTTTCGCCCTGAGGAAAACCATGCGCCTGTTCAAAGTTACAGCTTGCATTCCCTGCCCTGAAAAAGCTCGCACCCAGAGGGAAATTCAAAACACCTACTTCACAAAGTGGGTTCCCTATGAGAGCTGGTTTGCTGAGCAGCAGCGAATTATGAAACAGGGCGGCAAGATCCTGAAGGTGGAGCTGGCCACAGGCCGCCGCCAACAAAACTGCGGCAACTAAGGTTTCCTCCCAACTCTTGAGCCCGGCCCTGGCCGGGCTTTTTTGTGTCTGTGGCCAGTGGGACTCGACAAAGCGCCCGTTTTCAAGGCTCAATAGGGAGCTGGCATTGCCGGGCCCGTTCTCCGTGCCATCCACGCCCCATGGATTCCCTCCCCCAAACCCGCAAGCCCCCCCAGAGTCTTCTGCCCCTGCCCTGGGACCATTGGCCAGCTGAAGCCAGGTTGACGGTGGGCCTGGTGATGATCTGGAGCCTGCTTGGCTTGCTGGTGCTCACCTCCGCCAGCTGGTGGGTGGGTGATCGGGAGATGGGCGATGCGGCCTACTACATCAAGCGCCAGGGGATTTGGCTGGTCGCCAGTTTGGCGCTGTTCTGGTTGGCCATCCGCACCAGCTTGCGACGCTGGCTTCACGTGGCCCCCACCGCTCTGCTCATCGGCACTGTGCTGGTGGCGGCCACCCTGGTGGTGGGGAGCACCGTGAATGGCGCCAGCCGCTGGTTGGTGATCGGACCTGTCCAAATCCAGCCCACCGAACTGGTGAAACCCTTTGTGGTGCTGCAGGGGGCGGTGATCTTTTCCCACTGGCGCCGCATCGGCTCGGATCAGAAGCTGCTGTGGCTGGGGGTGTTTGGCCTGCTGCTCCTGCTGATTCTCAAGCAACCGAATTTGAGCACCGCAGCCCTGACGGGCCTGTTGCTCTGGTTGATGGCGCTGGCAGGTGGCCTCCCCATGCTTCAACTGCTCGGTGCCGCAGGCGGCGGGGCCCTGCTTGGGGCAACCAGCATTTTGATCAATCAATATCAACGGGATCGGGTGACCTCCTTCCTCAACCCGTGGAAAGATGATCAGGGGTCTGGATACCAGCTGGTGCAAAGTTTGCTGGCGATCGGTTCAGGCGGTGTGCTGGGGCAGGGGTTTGGCCTCTCCACACAAAAACTGTCCTACCTGCCGATTCAAACAACCGATTTCATCTTTGCAGTGTTTGCCGAAGAATTCGGCTTGGTGGGCTGTCTGATGTTTCTCCTGTTTTTAGTGCTGTTTGGTTTTGTCGGCTTGCGCATTGCTCTCTCCAGCACAAGCAACCAACATCGCCTGGTGGCCATCGGCTGCACCACCCTGCTCGTGGGGCAATCGATTCTCAACATCGCCGTGGCCACGGGTGCCATGCCTACCACCGGTCTGCCGTTGCCCATGGTGAGTTATGGCGGCAACTCCCTGCTGAGCAGCCTGCTGGTGGCAGGGTTGCTGGTGCGCTGCTCTTTGGAAAGTTCTGGGATGGAATCCGCCCGTCCCCGGCGCCGGCGACCGCCGGCAGCCCCGATAGGCTGACCGCTCTGCGCCAGCGTTTCCGCCCATGACCAGCCTCGGGCTTCAGCTCGCTGACTGGACCCGCTCCAGTGAAGCCCTGCTGACGACATCCCTGGGGCACCCCACACCCCTCACCGTGGCACTGGTGTTCATCGGCGGCCTGCTGACAAGCCTGGGCCCCTGCTCCCTCTCGTTGCTGCCTGTCACCCTGGCTTACTTGGCCGGATTCGGGGGGGCGGGAGCCCCACTGGCCCAACCCGGAGTCACCCCGCCGTCCTTGCCCTGGCAACGCAGCCTCAGCTTCAGCTCGGGCATCGTGGCCTCTTTGGTGCTTCTGGGGTTCAGCAGCAGCCTGTTGGGTCGGCTGTACGGCCAGATTCCTGAGGGGGTCTCGCTGGTGGTGGCCGTGGTGGCTGTGGTGATGGGCCTGCATCTTTTGGGGCTGGTGCCACTGCAGCTGCCGGCCGGGCCCGATCCAGAGCGTTGGCGGCACAAGGTGCCCGCTCCTCTGGCTCCCCTGGCGGCTGGCTTGGCCTTCGGCCTGGCGGCTACTCCCTGCACCACACCGGTCTTGGCCGTGCTCTTGGCCTGGATCGCCCAAAACGGTCAACCGGTCGTGGGGATGCTTCTACTCACCGCGTTCGGAGCCGGCCAGGTGCTGCCCTTGTTGCTGGCGGGCACCGTGGCGGCAAGCCTGCCTGCCCTGCTCCAGCTCCGCCTGTTGGGCCGCTGGATCCCCCCCATCAGCGGGGTGGTGTTGCTAACCACGGGAACCCTCACCCTGGTCGCCCGCCTGGCATGAATACCGCTCGTCCTGCCTCAGGTTCATGGCGTTGGTTGCTCCGCCTGGTGGCCTGGATCGCCGATCTGCGGCTGGCGATCGTGCTGCTGCTTCTCATCGCGGTGGCCAGCGGCATCGGCACCGCCATCCCCCAACAGGAACCGCCCGCCTTTTATCACGAGCGCTACGACGCGGCACCCTGGTTGGGATGGCTCAAGGCCGATGGGCTGCTGCAGCTCCAACTTGATCACGTGTATTCCAGTGGCTGGTTTCTGGCCCTGCTCGCCCTGCTCGGGCTGGCCCTGCTGTTGTGCAGCTGGCGTCGGCAGTGGCCGGCCCTCCAAGCCTCCCTGCGCTGGATCGACTACACCACCCCGCGCCAGCTGAGCAAACTGAACCTGGCTGAAACCATCGTCACCCCCAGGCCCGACGCGCTGGTGAGCCTGGGGGGACACTTGCGCCGACGGGGCTGGAGCGTGAGAGAACAGAACGGGCGGCTGGCTGCCCGCAAAGGCCTGGTGGGTCGGGTCGGCCCTCTCTTGGTGCACGCGGGCATGGTGGTGTTGATGGTGGGAGCGGCATGGGGTGCCCTGGCCGGCCAGCGGGTGGAGCAGTTTCTGGCGCCCGGCCGCGAACTCGAGCTGCTGAATCGGCAGGGCCAACCCCAAGTGACCCTGGCGCTGGATCAATTTGAAATCAGCCGGGACCCAGCTGGAAGGCCCGAGCAATTCACCTCCCGCTTGCGGCTCATCCCCCCGCCCGCCCTCACCCAAGGGGAGCCACCAACCGACCCGCCTGCGACTCCTGAGGCTGGGGCCATCCCAGCACCTCCTCTCGCTTCAAACCCGCCCCAAGTGGAGATCAGCGTCAACCATCCGTTGCGCTACAAGGGCATGACCCTGTACCAGGCGGATTGGACCCTGGCGACCATCCAGATCCAATTGGGACGCTCACCGGTGCTGGAACTGCCGCTGCAACGCTTTCCCCAACTTGGCGAGCAGGTGTGGGGATTGCTCTTGCCGACCCGTCCCGACGGCAGCCAACCCGTGTTGCTGACGCTCACCAGTGAGCAGGGCCCCGTGGAGGTGTTCGGCGCCGATGGATCCTCCTTGGCCCTGTTGCGGCCGGGGGGCGAGGCCATGGAGGTGCAGGGACTGCCGATCCGGGTGGCGGGGGTGGTGCCCGCCAGTGGCATTCTTCTCAAACGGGATCCAGGCGTTCCGCTGGTGTACAGCGGCTTTGCCATTGCCCTGCTCGGCGGAGCCCTCAGCCTGGTGGCCACGCGTCAGCTCTGGGTGGTGGAGGAGCAAGGCGAAGGGGGCCACCGCCTGCACGCAGCAGGGCTGTGCAACCGCAACCTCACCGCTTTCGCCAGGGAGCTGCCCGGCCTGTTGGAGCACGCTGGGCCCACTCAACAGGGCTGACGCAGGCCGTGGCTCACGCGCACCACCGTGTGCACGTTGCCCCGGGGGTTGAAATCGGCCACCAACTCCATCCACTGCGGATCACAGGCCTCCACCAGATCATCGAGGATGTGGTTGGCCACTTCCTCGTGGGAGATGGAGCGGTTGCGAAAGCTGTTGATATACAGCTTGAGGGCCTTGAGTTCCAACACCAGGGGGCCGGGCTGATAAAGCAACCGCAGCACGGCGAAGTCGGGGTAGCCCGAATAGGGGCAATGGCAAGTGAATTCCGGCAACTCGATCGACACCTCATAGGGACGCCCGATCCTGGGGTTGGCAAAACACACCAGCCTGCCCTCTTCAATGGCGCGCTGTCCATAGAGCGGGGTGGTGGTGCGCTCGGAAGACGGGGCAAGGGACTCCAGGGGCGGCGTGACAGACATGGGACAGGTGGGGGA
This sequence comes from Cyanobium sp., assembly GCA_046081785.1. Taxonomy (GTDB): domain Bacteria; phylum Cyanobacteriota; class Cyanobacteriia; order PCC-6307; family Cyanobiaceae; genus Cyanobium. The sequence continues at coordinate 6,564 of JBJTWN010000188.1, read as the reverse complement.
TGCCTTGACCGTAGGCGTCCGGTCAGAGGCATCAAGAGCTTGGTAACAACGGTCACCCCAAAACCCACCCCCAAGGGGGATAGATAGTTTGGCGGATGGCAGTCACCGTGCTGCGATCATTGCCAAGGTCTGAGAGACTTCTCCAAGCCCCTTCGCTTCCCCCACTCGCTGAACCATGAAAAAGATTGAGGCCATCATTCGCCCCTTCAAACTGGAAGACGTGAAGATTGCGCTAGTGAATGCGGGAATCGTGGGAATGACCGTCAGTGAAGTGAGGGGTTTTGGCCGGCAGAAAGGGCAGGTGGAGCGCTATCGGGGCTCGGAATTCACAGTGGAATTTCTGCAAAAACTCAAGCTGGAGATCGTGGTCGACGACGATCGCGTGGCCACCGTTGTCGACGCGATCCAGGAAGCGGCCCGCACCGGCGAGATCGGTGACGGCAAGATTTTCATCTCGCCTGTGGAATCAGTGATCCGGATCCGCACCGGCGACCGCGACAGCAGCGCCATCTGAGCCTGCCGCGACGCCTGCCAACGTCGCTTGCACCACAGCCTGGATGCGCTCTTGCTCCAAGGGTCCCGCGCTACCTGCTCTTGCCACCAGCCCCCCCGGGCCGGAGACCAGCCAAAGCAAGTACTCATGGTTTCCGGCGGGGCCGGTGATCGGTGATCCTGTGAGGCCTTCAGCCTGCCATCCCAAGGCCATGGCCGCCTCCAGCACGCCGCTAATTGCCGTGGCATGGGCCGCCGGATCCCTCACCACCCCGCCCTTGCCCACGCCCGCTCGCCCCACTTCAAACTGGGGCTTCACCAACACCACCAGCTCCACGCGATCCAGCGGTGAGGCAGGACGCAGCAGTTGCCCCAGGGCAGGCAGCACACAGCGCAGGGAGATGAACGAGAGGTCTGCCACCGCCAGATCAGGCCAGGGGTCCTCCGGCCCATAAAGCTCGCTGGCCTGGAGATGACGCAGATTGGTGCGCTCGCGCAGCACCATGCGCGGGTCGGTGCGCAGGCTCCAAGCCACCTGGCCGTAGCCCACATCGATGCCATAGATGCGGGTGGCGCCGCGTTGGAGCAGGCAGTCACTGAAGCCCCCCGTGGAGAAGCCGCCATCGAGGCAAACACGCCCCGCCACCACAATGGGGAAGGCCTGCAAGGCCGCTTCCAGCTTCTCGCCACCGCGCGAGACATAGCGGGGACGGGCCGCCACCTCCAGCGGGGCATCGGCGGGAAGGGCAGTGCCGGGCTTGTCAAGCACCTGGCCGGCCTGGCGCACCCAGCCGGCACGGATCATCTGCTGCGCCTGCTCGCGACTGGTGGCGAGCCCCCGCTGCAGCAACAACAGATCCAGCCGCTGCCGTTTGGTCATGATTTCCAAGCAGAAAACGGAACAAAAACCAATGAGCGGGCTCCTCCCCAACAGGGGAAGAGAGGATGGCTCCCCGTTGGTGGCTGACCATGGCAGCACAGAGCGCTCTTCATCTGGCCGATGTGCTCGAACTGTTGCGTCCTGGCAGCTTCGTGCGCTTGCACGATCACCCGGAAGACCTCCCCCCATTCCAGCTGATTCATTGCCGCGGTGGACGCTGCTGGGTGCGTCAACAATCCTGGGGCACGCTCCTCCATCTTGAAGTGGCCCACCGCAGGCTCACCGCCGCGGCCTAGCGTCTCATCCCCTTGGCGCTTCAGGCTGACCGATAGGTTGGGTCTGCCCGCCCTCCACGGTCCTTGATCGAGCGCTACACCCTTCCCGAAATGGGGTCCCTCTGGAGCGAGGAGGCCAAGTTTCGCAGCTGGCTGGATGTGGAAATCGCCGCCTGTCAGGCCAATGCGGACCTGGGCCGTGTGCCCGCTGAAGCGATGGCGCAGATTCGCGAGCGGGCAGCTTTCTCCGTGACACGCATTCTGGAGATCGAAGCGGAGGTGAAGCACGATGTGATCGCCTTCCTCACCAACGTGAATGAACACGTGGGTGAGGCGGGTCGCTACATCCACGTGGGCATGACCAGCTCCGATGTGCTGGATACAGGCCTGGCCCTGCAACTGAAGGCCTCCGTGGGCGAGCTGGAGAAGGAACTGAACCAGCTCGTGGAAGCCCTGCGCGAGTTGGCGCGGGCCCACAAAAACACGGTGATGATTGGCCGCTCCCAGGCCATCCACGGCGAGCCGATCACCTTTGGCTTCAAGGTGGCCGGCTGGCTGGCGGAAACCCTGCGCAACCAGGAGCGGCTGGCGAGGTTGAAAACCACCGTGGCCGTGGGCCAGGTGAGCGGAGCCATGGGCACCTATGCCAACACCGATCCGGAAGTGGAGGCGATCACCTGCCGGCTGCTCGGCCTGGTGCCCGACACCGCCAGCACCCAGGTGATCAGCCGCGACCGCCACGCCGACTACGTGCAGACCCTGGCGCTGATTGGCGCGTCTTTGGAGCGGTTCTCCACGGAGATCCGCAACCTGCAGCGCAGCGATGTGTTGGAGGTGGAGGAAAACTTCGCCAAAGGGCAAAAAGGCAGCTCCGCCATGCCCCACAAGCGCAATCCCATCCGCAGCGAGCGCATCAGCGGCCTGGCGCGGGTGCTGCGCGGCTATGCGGTGCCAGCCCTGGAAAACATGGCCCTCTGGCACGAGCGCGACATCAGCCACAGCTCGGTGGAGCGCATGATGTTACCCGATTGCTCGGTGACCCTGCACTTCATGCTGCGGGAGATGACGGAGGTGGTGAAGGGGCTGGGGGTGTATCCGGAGAACATGGCGCGCAACATGAACGTCTACGGGGGCGTGGTGTTCAGCCAGCGGGTGTTGCTGGCGCTGGTGGCGGCGGGCCTGAGCCGGGAGGACGCCTACGCCCTGGTGCAACGCCATGCGCACGACGCTTGGAATCGGGAGGGGGGCGACTTCCGCGCCAATCTGGCGGCCGATCCGGAGGTGACGAGCCGCCTCAACCCAGAGGAGCTGGAGGCCTGCTTCGCCACCGATTTGCATCGGGCCCAGCTCGAGGTGATCTACGGGCGATTGGGGATCTAAGGCCGTGGATGGCCCTTTCGACTGGAGCTTCCAACCCCCCGCCAGCGCAGCCATCGGCGACCACGACGTGCCGCTGCTCTCCCATCACCTGGAGGGCTGCCGCATCGCCCTGCTGGTGGGAGCGGGCATCGCAGCGATGAAGGCCCCCCTGCTGGCCCGCGCGCTGCGGCGCCGCGGCGCAGTGGTGACGGCCTTCTGCTCGCCGGAAGCGTTGCGCTATGTGGGCGCTGAAGCGTTGGAGTGGAGCAGCTGCCGGCCGTTGGTGCGCGAGCTCAGCTGGCGGGCCGAACACCTCAGCGACGAGGCGCACATCGCCGCCTACCTGGTGGCTCCAGCCACTTACAACACCATTGGCAAGGCCGCCAACGGCATCGCCGATTCGCTGCTCACGGCCACCCTGGCCTCCGCCATGGGCCGGCTTGCGGGGGGGGAAACGACCGTGCTGATGGCGCCCACGATGCACAGCTCGATGCACCACCCCGTGTTGGAGGCCAACTGCCGGCGGCTGGCGGCGCTGGGGGTGCGCTTCATCCCGCCGCGGGATGCCTATGGCAAGCACAATCTGCCGGAGGAGGAGCTGATCGTGGCGGCCGTGTGTCGAGCGGTGAGCCGCTCACCGCTGCGGCATCGGCGGATCCTGGTGACAGGCGGGCCCACGCCCGTGCCCATCGACGGGGTGCGGCGGATCACGAGTCGCTTCCGAGGCCAGTTGGGCGCCGCCATCCACGAGGAGCTTTTGCGGCGTGGCGCCGACAGCCGGCTGATCCTGGGCGAAGGGGGCTGGCGACCGGCGCCCTGGCTGCCAGCGGTAGCGATCGCCCCCACCTATGACGCCTACAGGGAGATGGTGCTCTCCGAAGTGGCCGCGGGGACGGAAGCAGCGGTGCTCTCGGCAGCGGTGGCCGACTATCGGCCGCGGGAGGTGGTGGCGGGCAAGATGGCCAGCGGCCAGCGGGAGTGGCAGTTGGAGCTGGAGCCCACAGAAAAGGTGCTCGATCAGGTGGCGGCGGCGGCGCCGGGGCTGCCAATCGTGAGCTTCAAATACCTGGAAGGGGTGAGCCACGAGGAGCTGATGGCCGAAGCCAAGCGGCGCCTGGCCCGCTCTGCGGTGGTGGTGGCCAACCGGGGGGAGGAGATCAGCGACACCCTGCAGGTGGCCTGGATCGTGAGCCAAAGCGGGCAGCAGCGGGTGGAGGGAAAGGCGGCGATCGCCGCGGCCATCGCTGATCAGTTGGAGGGGTTGCTCGCACCACCAGCACCCTCAGACCCCTGCCCTGTCTCCGCACCATGATCTGGACCCCCTACGCCGACACCATCTACGCCATCGTCAGCATCAGCGGGCTGTTGCTGGTGATCTGGCTCGTCCTCCGCCGCAGCTGAAGGAGCGAGCAGGTCTTCCACCTCGCACACCGGAAAGCGGTTGATGGCGCGCAGGGCGCGGCGGGCGTTGCGGCGGAGTTGGTCGCTGATGGCTTCGCAGTAGGGGATCTGGGCGAGCAGATCCACGGTGCGGCGCAGCACGCGCACCACATCTCCCTCATCGAGCGAGGTGTTGCCGATCACCTCGCTCCAGGAAGCGCCCCGGGCCCAGCGGGCCACCAAGCCCGTGAGCTCCGGCTCCCACCACACGGGCACCACCACCCGCCAGTGCTCCTGCTGCCGCTCCAACTGGCGGCGCAGGGCGCGCAGATCGTGGAGGGCCTCTTCGGCGGCGGGGGGCGGCGGGAAACCACACCACAGATCGGGCCGGTTGACCTCAGTGGAAATCGCCTCCAGCACGGCGGCCAAATCAGCGGGCTCCAGCCCATCGAGGTGGCCGCTCATCAAGGCCAGGCCCAACCACAGCTCGTTGTCTCCCCGCAGAGCAGCCACGGTGCGACCGACCTCTGTGGGCACCAGGCCATCCTCGCCACCAAGAGCGCCGAAAAAGCGCAGGATCTCAATCAGGGCCAGGAAGGTGTCCCAGTGGCGGTTGGAGCGGAAGTGGAGCAGCTTCTGCCGCTCCTCCAGCTCTGCTTCCAGCTCCTCCATGCGGCGGCGGTGTTTTTTGAGGTGCTTGCGGTCGCCCCAGCGGTGGGCTGGATGGCGCTCCAGCTCCGCCTCCAACTGCTGCACCGTTTCGGCCTGGGTTCGCACCTCGCCGGCCAGGTCGTACTGGGGGGTGTGCATGTCGTGGCGGCGGGCCATGGAGGCCACCGCCAAAGCCAGGCCGCCGCTGGCCTGATCCCCGTGGCGCAGCTCTCCGGCGTGGTGCAGCTCAGGCGCCTGCAGCTGGCTCACCTGCAGGCAGCTCAGCTCCGCATGAAGGCTCACCACGCCGTTGCAGGGCACCAGGATCCAGAGGTTGTCGTCGGTGAGGCAGAGCAGCAGGGGGAACTGGCCGGGCCCCTTCACCTTCTCCACGATCACCGCTGGCGTCACCCGCCCCTTGAGCTGGGGCGCCTTGAGGCTCACCAAGGTGCCTTCGCTGCTGAATTGCAGCGCCAGGGTGAGCTCATGGGCGAGGGTTTCCTCAGCCTGCTGCTGGAGGATGCGCAGCAGGCGCCGCTCCTCCCGCAGGCGACCCCGTTCCTTTTCGTAGGCCTCGAAGTCTTCCCAGGGCACATCCTCCGAGCCGCTCATCAGCTGGGCCAACTGGGCCCGCAGCTCATCAATGGCGGCTTGGTCGTCTGCCAGATCAAGGGTGGCGAGGTAGCGGCCGAAGCTGCGCTCCACCAGTTCTTTTGCCTTCCTGAGGTCGTAGCGCTGCAACAGGTTGAGCACCATGCCGTAGCTGGGGGTGAACTGGCTCACCAGGGGATCGGCGGGCGCCGTGGCCAGCTGGCCCGCTTCGCGCACCCCCTCAAAACGGCTCTGCACGGTGACGACATAGCCCTGCGAATCCAGCCCCCGCCGCCCGGCCCGGCCCGCCATCTGCAGGAATTCGCTGCCCATCAGGGGCCGGTGGCCCCGCTCGGTGCGCTTGGAGAGGGCGGAGATCACCGTGGTGCGGGCCGGCATGTTGATGCCAGCGGCCAGGGTTTCAGTGGCGAACACCACCTTGATCAACCCCTGCTGGAAGAGCTCTTCGATCAGCTCTTTCCAGGCGGGCAACACGCCGGCATGGTGGGAAGCGATGCCTCGCAATAGAGCATCGGCGTGGCCCTCACGCACCGCCTCAGGCGTGGTGACGCGAAAGGTGTCGAAGCGGGCCGCGATCCGTGCCTGCTCGTCTTTGGAAACGAGGCAGGCGTTGCCCAAGTCGCGCACGCCTCTGTCGCAGCCGCGGCGGCTGAAGATGAAATAGATGGCGGGCAGCATGTCGCGCTCGGCCATCTGGGCCACCACAAAACCAAGCGGCGGCGCCTCCGGCTGAGGGGGCTTGGGGGCGCGATCGCCCCCCTTGCGGCGCGTGGTTTTGGGGGGCCGCCACACCTTGCAGTTGGGGTGAAGGCCGGTGCCCTCCTCATTGAGCAGGGGGTGGAGCCCCTTGGCGCTGCAAAAGCTGAAGGCCAGGGGCACGGGCCGGTGGTCGCTGAGCACCAGCTGGGTGGGGCC
>JBJTWN010000187.1:0-4251 GCA_046081785.1 Cyanobium sp. | reverse complement strand
CCCCTGGTGGTGTGGCCCGCCGGCGGCGGGGCGCCCCAGCGCCTGCCCCTCGGCATGACCAACACCGTGATGGACCTGCAGCCCCTGGCCGATGGCCGCCTTGTGTATGCCGGCCAGGATCCGGCCTGGGGGGTGCTCGATCCCCAGCTGCGGCCCACCAAGGTGTTTGCCGGGCCGCCGGTGCTGGATCTCCGCAACAACCCCGGCGGCAGCATCGGCCCGGGCGGCCGTGAAGCTTTCCGCCAAGCACCGGACGGCCGCTGGCTGGAGTTCCGCGCCGTGGGCCGCAGCGCCAAGGGGCCCACGGCCCGGCTGGTGCGCTTTGATCTGGCCCAGCGGCGCCTGCTGCTCCCCGGTGCCGCCGCCCCGGGCGGCCTGGCGCCCCGCAGCACCGGCCTGCCGATCGAGGGCTGGAAGAACACCACCAGCCCCACCCTGGCCGGCAAGCCCCTGAAGCTGAGGCAATACGAAAGATCCCGCAGCCTGGCGATCAGCGCCGACGGCAGTGCCTTCTCGCTTGGCAGCGAATGGGCTGTGCGGGTCTTCGAGGCCGATGGCCGCCAGCGTTGGCGCACCTCCACACCCGACGTGGCCTGGCTGGTGAACCTCAGCGCCGATGGCCGCTTTGTGGTGGCGGCTCTGGGCGATGCCACGATCCGCTGGTATCGCACCCGCGCCGAGGGCAAAGCGCAAGCCGGCAGCGAGGCCCTGGCCCTGTTCGTCCACCCCGATCTCAAGCGCTGGATCCTCTGGACCCCCGAGGGCTTCTACGACGCCTCAGAGCGCGGCGCCGAACTCTTTGGCTATCACCTCAACAACGGCCGCGACCAGCCCGGCACCTTCATCAGCTCCGCCCAGCTGCAGCAGAAGTTCTTCCGGCCTGATCTGATCGCCCGTCGCCTCGCTGGCGATGAGGCGGCGATCGCCGCCGCCGTGGCCGAGGTGGGGGATGTTCGCACCAGCATTAGCACCGCCAGTCTGCCGCCCGTGATCCAGATCGTCGGCCAGCGCACACTGCCGGACGGCAAAATCAAGATCAACTACGTGCTGATCGACCGTGGAGGTGGCATTGGTGCGGTACAGATCCGCCTAAATGGCGCCGAGATCAAGGGACCTGCCAATCCGCCCCGGCCGGGGCTCAACACCCAAACCGTGGCACTTCCCCCTGGGCGGACGAAGCTCACCATCAACGCATTCGGGGTGAGCGGCCACATAGCCTCCACTGCAGATCAGCTACTGGTGGCAAGCGCCGCCCACAGTGAGCCCCCCACCCTCCACATTGTGGCCGTGGGCATCACCAACTACCGCGACCAGGACTTGCGGAGTGGAGTGCGTTTTGCTGCTGGCGATGCCCGAGCCTTCAGCGATGCTTTGGTGGCCACCGGCCGGGCTCCCACCGCTCGGGTAGCAGCCCCGGTTCTACTAACGGATGAGCAGGCCACCGGAGCCAGGATTCGCCAGGTACTTTCAGACAAAGCCAACCGCGTAGGCCCCGATGATCTCTTCGTGCTTTATATGGCAGGGCAGGGTGTGGGAGTTGACGGCGAGTACATTTTTTTGCCTCAAGACCTTCTCTATCGAAGCAGTGATTCCTTGAGGGAGGGAATAAGTGGCGTGGAACTGCGCACCCTCCTGTCCCGCATCCAGAGCACAAAAACAGTTGTGGTGCTCGATACCGGCAGCTCCGGCACCTTTCGTTTCGGTGGACGCTCCCTCGATGAGAAGGGGGCGATCAATCGCCTCTCCCGCCTCAGCGGCCGAGTGGTCCTAGCCGCCGCAGGAGACCAGCGCATGGCTCTGGAAAGCCCCGACAACCAGCGCGGGATCTTCACCGGCGCCCTGATCAAGGCCCTCTCAGGCCTGGCCGACTTAAACGGGGATGGCCTGGTGGGAGTTCATGAAGTGGCCTACTACATTCAGGAGGAAGTCAGGCGCGTCGCAATGCAGCTGTTCGGTGTTAACCAGACACCATGGATCGAAATTAGCGGCCATAACTTCCCCCTTGTTCGTAGTGGCAAACGCTGATCGCCGTTTCGCGGTTGGCTTTTCCTACGCCGGTGAGCAGCGCGAGTTAGTGGCGCCGCTGGCCGAGCGCCTAGCCAAAAGGCTTACGGAGGAGCGGGTGCTGTTCGACCGCTTCCATGAAGCCGAGCTGGCCCGCCCCGATCTCGATGTCTACCTGCCCCGGCTCTACCGCGACCACACCACACTGATCGTGGTGGTGCTCAGCCCCGAATATTCCCGCAAGCGATGGTGCGGCCTGGAGTGGCGCTGGATTCGCCAGCTGATCCTCGAATCGGCTCAGGAGCGGATTATGCTGCTGAGGCTCGGCGATCCAGGCGATCTTAGCGAACTCGGCATCGTGGCCGGCGACGGCTATCTCGACATCGCCCGCCGTCCCGCCGCCGAAGTGGTCGCCCGCATCGAGCAGCGCATGCGGCTGGAGGGCATTCCCCTGCCACCCGAGGGAGAGGCACCCGGACCACCAGATTCCTGGGCTGCCGCTGGCCGGCGCTGGCTCAGCCGCCGTTGGCCCCTGCTCGCCAGCCTCAGCGGTGGCGGCGCCTTGCTGACAGCCCTGCTGCTGGCGCCCGCCTGGCTGGCCCGCTGGCAGGTGGACCAGGGCGATCGGGCCTTTGCCCAGTACGCCAAAGGGGATGGCTCGCAGTGGGAGCGGGCGGCTGAAGCCTGGCAGAAGGCGGCCCAGCTCGATCGCCGCTCGGCCGCGGCCCAGGCCCGCCTTGGCTTCCTCGCCGACCTGCGTGGCGAGCTAGCCCCTGCGGAATCCGCCTGGCGGCGGGCTCTCGAATTGCAGCCCGATCCCAATCCTGAAGCTCGCCGCCATCGCATCGGGCTGGCCAACGTGGTGATGCAGCAGCCCGGGCGGCGTGCCGAAGCCCTGCGCCTTTTCGATGGCAATAATGACTACCCCCGCGCGGCAGTGGAGGCAGCGATGCTGCGCTGGCAGGATCCCGGCCAGCTTCCCCAAGCCCTCGATGCGGTGAACAGCCCTGCTTTGGCAACCGCACTGGCCGGGCCGGCCGGTACTCAGCGAGAAGCCTGGAGCTTCAGGCAAGGGGATCAGCTACTGGTGTTCGAAAATCTCGGCCACCAACGTTGCCTGCTCCAAAATGTTCGAGCCACCACTGCCCACCAGCTCGGCCGAGGCCCTACCTCACCTCCACTTACGATGATTGATTGCCAGGGCATCGAAAACCAGGTTCGTGAGCTCCTCTGCACTCGGCTCCAGCTGGCTACCTTCTCGTCCAACCTCCGTGCCCCTCTCGCTGCCCGATGGCTGTCCTGCTTCATACACAGCCGGGAGCAGATAGGCAAGAAGCCAGGTGCTCTCGGCTGATAGGAACTGTTTCTTCCTGAGGTAGCTTAAGAAGTTGCTTTAACGATGTGAAACCTCTGTAGCGGGAATTGGCTCAAGATTTCGCTGACAGACTAAGCACCAACCCAAGTGCTGTGGAACCGCCAGCAAGCGGTATTGACCCCATACATCCGCCAGACTTGTTGGCCCCATCATTTCCCAGCCAAGGCCATGGCTGATTATTTTTGATGACCACCTCGCCAGATTCCCCAACCATGGAAGTACATGGAACGAACACGTTGGCCATCAAGGCTATCAGAATTCAAATGCTCAACTGCCATCCGAGATTGAGCACTAATGGGAGATGTAGGGAGATATCTCGCATCCGAGGAGTGAATCTAGGCAGATTGAGCAAGGGATTAGATGCTTGTATCCCGAGTGCTAGAATGTAGTGTTAAGCTCGCCAAGAGAGGCCTTTGTCGGCCTTGCCGATTTGATTCTTGGAATATTCTTAATCACTAGACTCCATGCTTACATGAATACGAATGCATTAGCGATGCATCAATGTATTGCGTAAATGCAAGCCATGAGTTGCCTTGATCGGGATAAATAGCCAGCCCGCAATATCCCCTTGCCTAACTTATACAGTGTCAGAAGCGCATAGCGGTTTCAGAAGATACAGTGGCTTCATTAGAAATGCTCTTCTAGGCTTTGTTTGCTGCTGAGTTCTATAGTGAGGCGACACTCCGAACATGCCCTTCGAGTGGACAGGCCGCCATCAGCTCTCAGCTTCGCCACCTGCGACCCCTTGCCTGCCACTCAAGGGCATGTTCGGAGTGTCGCCTCACTATAGAAATCAGCAGCAAACAAAGCCTAGAAGCGCATTTCTAATGAAGCTGCTGCATCTTCTGAAACCGCTATGCGCTTCTGACACT
>JBJTWN010000186.1:0-3417 GCA_046081785.1 Cyanobium sp. | reverse complement strand
TCACAAAACTGGTTCCACGCCGAAGCGCCGGAGCGCTGTTGGAGAGTGGCTGTCATGAGAACGGAAAAGTGTCGAGAGCAACACCGGAAGGTGCTGCAGGGGACGGATGGAAGGACGGAAAACCGTCAGGCCTCCGTCACTGAGGACTGTAACGGACTGTTGCGGGTTTTGTGAAGGGGCTTCATGAAGAAAGGTTGAAAGGGGTTCCGGCAGTCGGGCCATACTTCACCCGGAGCAGGCGAACCGATCGCCAATGGTCAGGCAGCGATCCATCTATGTGTCGTCCACCTTTGCCGACCTGGAGGCCCATCGGGCGGCCCTGAAGGTGGCGCTGGAGAAGGCGGATTGGAACGTGGCCTGCATGGAGAAGTATTCCGCCTTCAAGGAGCCGCCCCTCGACAAGTGCCTGGCTGATGTGGCCGAGGCCGATGGCTATGTGTTGCTGGTGGCCCATCGCTATGGCTTCCGGCCGAAGGAGGCCAATCCCGAGGGCAAATCGATCACCCAGCTCGAATATGAGGAGGCCTGCCGCACCGGCAAGCGGCCCCTGGTGTTCACGATTGAGCCCGACCATCCCTGGCCGCCGAAGTGGATTGATGACGGGGCAGACAAAGCGGCGGTGCAGGCCTTCCGCGCCAGCGTTGAGGAGCGCCACGGGGTGAATCGCTTCACCGATTCCGCCGATCTGGCGGCTCTGGTGCTTTCAGCGTTGAGCAGCCAGGAGGAGAGCCAGAGCGGGGCGGCCCGCCGCTGGACGGCGGAGGCGATCGAGGCCTGGGTGGAGGCCAATCGGGAGGTGGTGGAGCGGCAGTTTCTGGCGATCCCGGCGGTGCAGGACCGCAGCCTGCATGTGGATCTGCCTGTGGAGCTGCGGGCTGGCAACGGCAGCCAAAAGGTGTTCCTCCGGCCCGACCATCTGGCGCCTGCCTTGGAGGGCCCCGGCGCCCATCTGATCCTGCTTGCAGCCGAGGGGGGAGCGGGCAAGACGAGCCTGGCGTTTCAGATCGCCCGCTGGGGGTTGGAGGGCAGGCTGGGCGGCGCGGCCGGCGCGGAGGGCGCCTCGCCGCGGGGGGCGCCGATCCTGCCGGTGTTGATCGACACGCCGCTGGCGGAGGGGGAGACGGTGTTGAGCCGAACGCGCCAGTGGCTGGAGGCGGCGAGCGGCGCGGTGCGGGGCGCGCTGGAGGAGGGGCTGGTGGCCGAACTCCTGCGCCGCAAGCGTGTTCTGGTGATCATCGACCACTTCTCCGAGCTCGGCCCCCAGGCGCGGCAGCGGGTGGCGCGCTCCCTGCCCACCGGCCTGGTGTTGATCACCTCCCGCCAGGAGGAAGAGGAGCTGCTGGGGGAGCGCGCCTCCACCCGCATCCAGCCCCTGCAGATCGCCCTGGATCAGCTGCAGCGCTTTTTCGGGGAGGTGTTGGAGCGCAAGGGGGTGCGGGAGCGCTTCAGCGATGACGATCTGGAGCCCACCCAGCGCCAGCTGCGCCTCATGGTGGGCGACAAGCCGATCACGCCCCTGCTGGCGCAGATGTTCATCGACGACGTGATCGCCAAGCAGGACGGCCAGGGGGTGCTCGCCGCCTCCGTGCCGGAGCTGATGCTCGGGTATGTGCACCGCATCAGCGCGGTGGTGCCCCAGGCGGAGCGGCGCGAGGGGGGAGTGGCCATCGAAACGCTCTGGGTGCAGCGGGCCCTGATGGCCCTGGCCCTGGCCAGCCACCGGCAGGGCCCACCGGGGCGGCCCTGCCTGCAGCCCCTCTCCTTCCGCCGCGAGTTGGCGCTGCAGGCGCTGGCGACGGTGCCGGGCTTGGAGGAGCCGGGCCGGCGGGAGGCGCTGCTGGCCTACCTCTTGCGCCTGCGCCTGCTGCACCATCCGGGGCAGGACCGCTCGGAGCTGCGCCTGGCCCTCGATCCCCTGGCCGACTACCTGGCGGCCCTGCGCCAGCTGGAGTTGCTGGAGCAGGGGGATTCCGGTGAGGAGGGCTCCGAAGCGGGGGTCTCCGTCTCCTGCCCCTGGGACGACTTCCTGGGCCAGCTGGAGGCGCGGCCGGCTGAGGAGTTGGCGCTGATGCGGGGCTTTCTGCTGGCCCTGCGCGATGGCTGTCAGGAGCGGATGGAGCGCCCTCGGGGCGCCGCCGTGATCCCGCCGGAGGTGGTGGATCGGCTGGGGCGGTTGGCGGGGCTGGACCCGCTGGAGGAGCGGCGCCGCCAGCAGGGGCAGCGGGCCCGCAAGCTGATCTACGAGCTGGCGGTGCCGGAGGCGGACGACCGGCGGCGGGCCATGGCGGTGTTGGCGGCCATGGCGGGCGATGCCGATCCCGCGCCGCGCCAGGCGGCTCGCCAGGCCGTGGGCCCCCTGGTGGCGGTGGCGCGCGATGGCCAGCGGGAGGGGGAGGAACGGCTGCTGGCGGTGGAGGCCCTGGCGCGGCTGGGGGGGACGACGGCGGCGGACGCCCTGGCGGAGCTGTGGGGGGAGGCCGATGGGCCGCTGGAGCTGCGGCGCGGCGCCGCCGAGACACTGGGGCTGATGGAGGCCAGCCCCACCCGCCCCGAAGCCCATTGGGATCTGTTGAAGGCGTATCTCAAGGAGGAGGCCCACCACCTCCAAGGCGAAACCGACCAAGCCCGGATCGACGCCCAGCTTCCCCTGCTGCAGGGCGCCTCGCGGGGGTTGCAGCGGCTGGCCGCCCGCTCCAGCCCCTTCGCCCTGCCGATCTGGGGCGCTGGGCCGGGCTTGGCGGTGCCCATGCTCACCCTCAGCACGGCCGCCGGGGCGGTGACGACGCGGCTGGTGGAGGTGCCCGTGTGGCAGGTGCCCCTCCCTGGCGGTTTGGCCCTGGAGGTGGTGAAGATCCCGGGCGGCAGCACCACCATCGGTTCACCGCCGGGGGAGGTGGGGCGCGACGCCTACGGCCACCGGCCGGATGCGGTGGGGGTGGAGGTGGAGGCCCAGCGTGTGGTGACGGTGCCCAGCTTTGCCATGGCCCGCTTTCCGATCAGCCAGGCCCAGTGGGCCTCCCTGGCTGGGGAAGACCACCAACGGGAGGGGGATCGGGAGTTGAAGTTGGCTCCTTCCCAGCACAAAGGCGCTGATGGGCCAGTGGAGAGCGTGAGCTGGCACGACGCTCAGGAGTGGCTGCAGCGGCTCAACCGCTGGCTGGCGGAGCAGGGGCCGGCCCCGGGGGGGAGCGGTGCGCCACCCGTGCTGGGGCTGCCCAGCGAAACCCTGTGGGAGGTGGCCTGCCGCGCGGGCACCACCACGCCTTTCCACTTCGGCGACACGCTGGATGCCAGCTGGGCCAATTTCGATGCCACCTACGTGTATCCAGGCGGCCGGGCCGGGCGCTACCTGCAGCGGCCTTCGCCGGTGGGGGCCTACGGGCTGGTGAACGAATGGGGCCTGGCCGACCTGCATGG